>NZ_JBHYOB010000006.1:268704-436174 GCF_042744565.1 Streptomyces sp. NPDC058812 | reverse complement strand
CGCGCCACCCCGGTACCGCCGACGTACAGCTCCCCCGCCACACCCACCGGCACCGGCTGGAGCAGCCCGTCCAGCACGTACATCGTCATGTTGGGGACGGGGCGGCCGATCGGCACGATCTCCGAGGGCTGCGCTTCCGTCACCGGGTAGATGCAGGTGCCGACGGACGCCTCGGTCGGCCCGTACTCGTTGATCATTCCGCCGGGGCCGAGCAGGTCGAGCCACCGGTTGGCGACCTCGCCGGGGAAGGCCTCCCCGCCGGCCACGACCGTCCCGGTCAGCGCGGCGAGGGTCGCCTTGTCCAGCTGGTGGGCGAGGATCTCCAGGTGTCCCGGGGTCAGCTTCAGGAAGCTGTACGGGGCGCCGGCGGCCAGGTGTTCGCCCAGTCGGTCCAGGCCGATGTCCTGGGAGAAGGTGTGCACGGCCTGGCCGGCGACGAGCGGCGCCCACAGGTTCGGCACCACCAGGTCGAAGGCGACGGACGAGAAGAGGGCGGTGCCCCCGGTCCCCCGGGTCAGCCACTCCCGCGCCGCCCAGGCGACGTGGTTGACGAGGCCCCGGTGCGGCAGCTCGACGCCCTTCGGCGTTCCCGTCGAACCCGACGTGAAGATGACGTACGCCAGCCGGTCGATATCATCGGTCCGCTCCGGCGCCGTCACCGGCAACCCCGCGACCGACGGCCGCGAGGCGTCCAGGACCACCCGGGCACCCGACGTCTCGACGATCGCCGCGACCCGCTCGGCCGGATAGGACGGGTCCACCGGCACATACGCCGCGCCCGCCTTCCACACGCCCAGCAGCGACGCGATCAGCTCGGGACCGCGGTCCAGGACCACCGCCACCCGCGACTCGTCACCCACCCCCCGCTCCCGCAGGAAGTGCGCGATCCGGTTCGCGCGGGCATCCAGCTCCGCATAGGACAGGGTGACGTCGCCGGAGCGGACCGCGGTGGCCTCCGGCGTCCGTACCGCCTGCGCCTCGAACAGCTCCAGGACCGACCGCGTCTCGGCCTCGTGACCCGTCTCGTTCCACTCCACCACCTGCCGCCGGTACTCCTCCGCCGGCAGATGCGCCTCCCGCGCCGAACCCTCCGGGTCCGCCGCCATCGCCTCCAGCACCGAACGGAACATGGCCGCGACACCGTCGAGGTGCCGCTGGTCCACGACGTGGTTGTTGGCGTGCAGGTTGATCGATCCGCCGAGTGCCGAGACCCGCAGCCCGAACTCGAGGGCGCCCTCGCCGACCGTGGCCTGGGTGTCGATCAGGCCGTGGTCGATCTGCCGGAAGTCCTGGTAGGTGAAGGGCGCTTCGATGATCCGGTCGCCGGCGGCCAGTTCGTGCTGGATGACCGGCATCGGGAAGGCGCGGTGCCCCCAGAGTTCCGTCTCCCTGCCGTAGACCCGCGCCACCAGTTCGCGCCAGGTGCGGGCCGAGCGGTCGTGGGCGAAGGGCAGCGTGTTGAGGTGCATGCCGTAGACGGCGTCGGCGCCCAGGACCTCGGGCCTGGCGTTGCAGACGAGGCCGGTGAAGAAGCGCTCCTGGTCGGTGAGCAGGCTCATGGTCTTCAGGTGCGCCGCGTGCAGCACGCTCTTGAGCGAGGCGCCGGCGGCCGAGGCCAGGGCGCGCAGCGGCTCCTCCAGGTCCGCGTACGGGATCCTGCTGCGGCAGGCGACCGGCGCCGTGTCCGCGCGCTCGGCCCAGCCGGCCGGCAGGGCGAAGCGGTCGTGGCCCTCGATGATCTCCTGCCAGTAGGCGCGGTCGTCGGCGGAGGCGAGCGCCTCGCGTTCGGCGGCGATGAAGTCGGCGAACCGGACGGCGGCCGTCGGGTCGTCGCCGGGCGCCTCGCCGTTCCTGGCGCGCCGGTACTCGCCGAGCACCTCCATCAGGAGGTTGCTGTGGCTCCAGCCGTCCAGGATGACGTGGCACTGGGTCACCGACAGCCACCAGGCGCCGTCGCCCTCGACATGTGCGCCGAGCCGCAGCAGCGGGGCCGTGGTCAGGTCGAACAGCTCGGCGCGCTCGTCGGCGGTGAACTTCCGCAGGGAGTCGGCCAGCTCGGACTCGGTCAGGCCCCGCAGGTCCCGGAAGGTGACGACGGGTGCGGCGTCCGGGTGCACCAGCTGCATGGGCACGGAGTACGAGGTGAGGTCGAGGGACGTGCGCAGCACCTCGTGGCGGCCGGTGAGCACCGCCGCCGCCGTCCGCAGCGCCTCCGGGGAGAAGGGCTGCTCGTCACGGATCCGGACGGAGACCACGTTGTGGTACTTGTGCCGGCTGTCGCCGCTCTGCATCTCGACGACCATGCCGAGCTGGACCTGCGACAGCGGGTAGGCGTCGGCGAGCCCGGCCGGGAGCCGGTCCCGGTCCTCGTCCGCCACCAGGGCGAACGGCGCCGTCGGCGCCGTGGCGTCGGCGGCCGGGGCGGGCCGGCCGGTGGCCAGTTCGGCGAGCGCGGCCACCGTGCGGGCGGCGAGCACGTCGCGTACGGCCAGGTCGTGGCCCGCGGCGCGCAGGGCGCCGACCACGACGAGGGCCCGGATGGAGTCGCCGCCGAGGTCGAAGAAGCCGTCCTCGACACCGACCCGCTCGACACCGAGGGCATCGCGCCAGATACCGGCGATCTGCTCCTCGGTCGCGGTGCGCGGAGCGACGTAGGCGCGGTCGCTGCCCAGCGCGGCGCCCTCCGGGACGGGCAGGGCCCGCTTGTCGAGCTTGCCGTTCGTGGTCAGCGGCAGCGTGGCCAGCGGCACGAACGCGGCCGGCACCATGTACTCCGGCAGCGATGCCGCCAGGTGCGCCCGCAGCTCGCCCAGGCCCGGCACCTGCCCGGCCTTCGCGGCCACGACGTAGCCGACCAGCCGCTTGTCGCCCGGGGCGTCCTCACGCACCACCACGACCGCCTCGCGCAGCCCCGGATGCGCGCCCAGCACGCTCTCGATCTCGCCCGGCTCGATCCGGAACCCGCGGATCTTCACCTGGTCGTCGGCGCGTCCGACGAACTCCAGGCTCCCGTCGGGCAACCGCCGCGCCAGGTCCCCGCTCCGGTACAGCCGTGAACCCGCCGGACCGAACGGGTCGGGCACGAACCGCTCGGCCGTCAGCCCCGGCCGGTTCAGATAGCCGCGCGCCACACCCGGGCCCGCGACGTGGATCTCGCCCGTCACCCCGATCGGCACCAGGTCCCCGTTGCCGTCGAGGAGGTGGACGCGCAGGTCGCTGAGCGGGCGGCCGATCGGGTTGCCGGCCTGCGGGTCGAGGTCGCGCCTGGTGAGCCGGTGGTAGGTGGTGTGCACGGTGGTCTCGGTGATCCCGTACATGTTCACCAGGGCGGTACGGGCCAGGCCGAGCCGGTCGGTCCACGGCTTGAGGTCGGCGACCTCCAGCTTCTCGCCGGCGAAGACGACGGCGCGTACCGACAGCTGCTTGACCCGGCGGTCCCCGTCACCGGCCGCGGCGACCAGGCCCCGGAAGGCGGACGGCGTCTGGCTGAGGACGGTGACCTCTTCCTCGACGAGGAGGTCGAGGAAGTCCTCCGGGGCGCGTGCCGTGTCCGCCGGTACGACCACGAGGCGACCGCCGTGCAGCAGCGCACCCCACATCTCGAACACCGACACGTCGAAGGCGTAACTGTGGAACAGCGACCACACGTCCGTCTCGTCGAACGCGTAGTGCTCCTGCGCCGTCGACATCAGCCGCACCACGTTGGCGTGGGTCAGCGCCACGCCCTTGGGGCGCCCCGTCGAACCGGACGTGTAGATCGTGTAGATCAGGTTGTCCGGGCTGCCCGCGACCCCCGGATCGTCCGCCTCCTGCGCGGCGATCAGCTCGGCGTCGCCGTCGAGCAGCAGCAGCTCGCCCTCGAAGCGGCCGTCGAGGATCCCGGCCAGCGCCGAGGTCGTCACGACCACGGGGGCCGCCGTGTCCTGAACGATGAACGCGAGACGGTCCACCGGGTTCGCCGGGTCCAGCGGCGCGTACGCCGCGCCGGACTTCAGCACGCCGAGCAGCGCCGGCAGCAGGTCCGGGCCGCGCTCCAGGCAGATGCCCACGAGCGTCTCCGGGCCCACGCCCCTGGCCCGCAGCACCCGCGCGATCCGGTTCGCCCGCGCGTTCAGCTCCGCGTACGACAGCGTCACCTCCCCGCACGTGACCGCTCCCGCGTCCGGCGTCCGTGCCACCTGCTCCTCGAACAGCTCGTGCACCCGGCGGGTGACGGGCTCCGCGGACTCGGTGCTCTGTTCGCCGAGCAGCCGCTCACGCTCGCCCGCGGGCAGGCACATCGCGCGGGCGTCGCCGTCGGCGTCGGCGGCCATCGACTCCAGGACCGCCCGGTACATGCCGGCGAGGCGTTCGGCGTGGGCCCGGCCGAGGACCTGGGTGGAGGTGGACAGGACGATGTCGCCGGCGGTGGCGTGGACGGAGAGCCCGAACTCGGTGGGCGTCTCGCTGATGCGGACGCCGGAGTCGACCAGCTCGTCGTCGACCTGGTGGAAGTCGACGAAGTTGAACAGGACGTCGATCAGCCGGCCCGCGCGCGCCTCTCGCTGGATGGCGGGCATCGGGTAGCGGCGGTGGTCCCAGACCTCCAGCTCCCGCTGGAAGACCTGGCCCACCAGCTCCCGCCAGGTGCGGGCGCGCCGGTCGTGCGCGAACGGCAGTGAGTTGAGGTGCATGCCGTAGACCCGCTCGGCGCCCGCGACCTCGGGCCGACCGTGGCAGACGAGTCCGGTGAAGAAGGCGGCGTCGCCGGTGAGCTGGCTCATCACCTTCAGGTGGGCGGCGTGCAGCACGCTCTTGAAGGAGGCGCCGGTGGTGGTGGCCAGGGCGCGCAGGTCGTCGGCCAGGTCATCGAAGGTGACCTTGACGCGGTGGGAGCCCGCCGGTTTGTCCTTGGCCTCGGCCCAGCCGGCCGGAAGCTCGAACTTGACGTGCTCGGTGACGATGCCGGACCAGTAGGCGCGGTCGTCGTCGTCGGCCAGGGCCGCCAGCTCGCCGGCGATGAAGTCGGCGTACCGGACCGGGAGCTCCTCGTGGTCGACGGGGCTGCCGTCGCGCACCGCCCGGTAGGTCTCCAGGATCTCCATGACCAGCGAGGCGTGGCTCCAGCCCTCCAGGATCACGTGCGACTCGGTGAGGGTGAGCCACCAGGCGCCGTCGCCCTCGATGTGGGCGGCGGCCCGCAGCAGCGGCGCGGTGGACAGGTCGAACAGGTCCTCGCGCTGCGCGGTGACGAAGCCGCGCAGGGCGCTCTCCAGGTCCGCCCGGCCGAGCCCCGTCACGTCGTGCGCCGGGACGGTGACCGGGACGTCCGCGTGGACGACCTGCATCGGTACGGAGTAGCCGGTGGCGTGCACCGACGTGCGCAGCACGTCGTGGCGGGCGACCACGAGCCGGACGGCCTCGGTCAGCGCGGCGGCCGAGAACGGTGTCTCGTCCTTGATCCGGAACGACGTCACGTTGTGGTAGTTGCTGCGCCCGTCGTCGGCGAGCAGCTCCACGACCATGCCGGCCTGGACCTGCGAGAGGGGGTAGGCGTCGAAGGTGCCCGGGGGCACCTTCGCCCGGTCCTCGTCCGTGATGAGTGCGAACGGCCGCACCGCTGCCTCCTCCTGAGTCGTGTCCTGCCAGGTGGCGAGCTGGGCGAGGCGAGCGACCGTGCGGTGCTCGAAGACCTCGCGCACGCCGATGTCGAAGCCGGCCGCGCGCAGGGCGCCGGCCAGCGGCACGGCCCGGATGGAGTCGCCGCCCAGGTCGAAGAAGCTGTCGTGGACGCCGACCCGGTCGATGCCGAGAACGTCCTGCCAGACGGCGGCGATGAGCCGTTCGGCGTCGGTGCGCGGAGCGAGGCGGGTGTCGTCCGGGGCGAGCCCGGTCTGCGCCGGAGCGGGCAGCACGCGCCTGTTGAGCTTGCCGTTGGCGTTCAGCGGGATGCCGTCGAGGGACACGTAGGCCGCGGGGACCATGTAGTCGGGCAGGGCCCGCGCGAGGTGGTCGCGCAGTTCGGCCGGGTCGGGGCCCTCGCCGCCGGCCGGCACGAAGTAGCCGACCAGGCGCTTCTCGCCGGGGGTGTCCTCGCGGACCACGACGACGGCGTCGCGCACCCCGGGGTGGGTGCCGAGCGCGGCGGAGATCTCGCCGAGTTCGATCCGGAAGCCGCGGATCTTCACCTGGTCGTCGATCCGGCCGAGGAAGTCGAGGCTGCCGTCGGGGAGCCTGCGGGCCAGGTCGCCGGCCCGGTAGAGGCGGGCGCCGGGCTCGTTCCCGTACGGGTCGGGCACGAAGCGTTCGGCGGTGAGTCCGGGCCGGTTCAGGTAGCCGCGGGCGACGCCCGGGCCGCCGACGTGGATCTCGCCGGGCACGCCGAGCGGAACCAGGTGGCCCGCGCGGTCGAGGAGGACGGTACGCAGGTCGCCGAGGGGGCCGCCGACCGGGCTGGCGAGCGGCGCCGCCAGGTCCGCCGGGGTCAGCCGGTGGTGGGTGACGTGGACGGTGGTCTCGGTGATCCCGTACATGTTGACGAGCTGCGGGGTGTCGAGGCCCAGCCGCTCGGCCCACGGGGCGAGATCGCCGACCTCCAGCTTCTCGCCGCCGAAGACCACGGAGCGCAGGGCCAGCCGGCCGATGCGCGGGTCGCCGTCGCGGGCGGCGCCGACCAGGGAGCGGAACGCGGACGGCGTCTGGTTGAGCACGGTGACCCGCTCGTCGGCGAGCAGGCCGAGGAAGTCCTCGGGCGAGCGGGCCACGTCCCGGGGTACGACGACGAGCCGGCCGCCGTACAGCAGCGCGCCCCACAGTTCCCAGACGGAGAAGTCGAAGGCGTAGGAGTGGAAGAGGGTCCACACGTCCGCCGGTCCGAAGCGGAACTCCTCGGTGACGGTGAACAGCCGCAGCACGTTGGCGTGGCTGAGGCAGACGCCCTTGGGCTTTCCGGTGGAGCCCGAGGTGTGGATGACGTAGATCAGGTCGTCCGCGGTGGCGAGCGGGGCCGGGTTGTCCGCGGGTTGCGCCGCGAGCGGCGCCGGGTCCTCGTCGAGGACGATCAGCTCACCGTCGTAGCGGCCCTCCAGGGAGCCGGCCGCGGACCGCTCGGTGAGGACGACGGGGGCCTGCGCGTCGGCCGCGATGTAGGCGAGCCGGTCGGCGGGGTAGGCCGGGTCGAGCGGCACGTAGGCGCCGCCCGCCTTGAGGACGCCGAGGAGCGCGGGCACCAGGGCGGCGGAGCGCTCCAGGCAGACGCCGACCAGGGTCTGCGGTCCGACCCCGCGGGCGCGCAGCAGGTGGGCGACGCGGTTGGCGCGGGCGTTGAGTTCGGCGTAGGTGAGCCGGGTGTCCTCGAAGGTGACGGCGACCGCGTCCGGGGTGCGGGCCGCCTGCTCCTCGAAGGCGCCGTGGACGGTGCGGGGGTCCGCGGGCGCCGTGGGCCGGGTGGCCCAGTCGGCGAGCAGCACCTCCCGCTCGCCCGGCGGCAGGTAGGCGGCCCGGGCGTCGCCCCGCGGGTCGGCGGCCATGGACTCCAGGACCGCCCGGTACATGGCCGCGAGGCGTTCGGCGTCCGTACGGGAGAGGCTGGCGGTGCTGGTCTTCAGGTTCAGGTGGCCGGCCAGGGTGGTGACGGCGAGCCCGAACTCGATGCCGCCGGAGCCCATCCCCGACTCGACGTCCACGAGGTCGGTGTCGACCATCCGGAAGTCCTGGTAGTTGAAGACCACGTCGACGAGCCGTCGGCCGGCTCCCGTGCCGTGTGTCCGCTGCATCTCGGGCATCGGGTACTGGCGGTGGGGCCAGAGCGCGACTTCCTGGTCGAAGACCTGGCGCACCAGTTCGTGCCAGGTGCGGGCGGTGCGGTCGACGGCGAAGGGCACGGTGTTGACGTACATGCCGTAGACGCGGTCGGCGCCCGCCGCCTCGGGGCGGGTGTCGGTGACGAGCCCGGTGAAGAAGGACTCCTCGACGGTGAGTTGGCTCATCACCTTCAGGTGGGCGGCGTGCAGGACCGCCTTCAGGGAGACCTGAGCCGTCGACGCGAAGGTGCGCAGCCGAGGCTCCAGGTCGTGCAGCGGCACCCGGACCCGGTAGCTCTCCGCCGGGCCGGTGTGGGCGGTGGGGGCGGGGAGTTCGAACCTCTCGTACGTGTCGGTGATCCGCTGCCAGTACGCGCGGTCCTCCTCGGACTCCAGGGAGGCCAGTTCGGCGGCGATGAAGTCGGCGAAGCGCACACCGGGCGCGGCGGGCGCGGTGACCTCGCCGGGCGCGGCACCGGAACGCAACTGCTCGTAGGTGTCGAGGAGTTCCATCATCAGGGCGTGGTAGCTCCAGCCCTCGGTGATGGCGTGCGACTCGGTGAGGGCCAGGTGCCAGGCCTGGTCGCTCTCGACGAGCGCGGCGACCCGCAGCAGCGGGGCGGCCGACAGGTCGAAGACGTCGGCCTTCTCGGCGGCGACGAACGCGCCGAGCGCCGCGTTCTGCGCGGCGGGGTCCTGCCCGCGCAGATCGTGGACGGCGACCGGCGTGGCGGCCTCGGTGTGCACCAGCTGCATCGGTACGGAGAAGCCGTCGAGCCGGAAGGACGTGCGGAGCACGTCGTGGCGCGCCGTCACCAGCCGGACCGCCCCGGCCAGGGCCTCGGGGTCGAAGGGCACCCCGTCACGGATCCGGTTGACGCTGACGTTGTGGTACTTGGCGGCCGCCGTGTCGGTGAGCATCTCGACGGCCATGCCGACCTGCACCTGGGACAGCGGGTAGGCGTCGTCGAGACCGGTCGGCAGCCGGTCGCGGTCCGCGTCGGTGACGAGGGCGAAGGGGGCGACCCCCGGCTCGGGCTCGGCAGGGGCGGGGCGGCCGGTGGCGAGTTCGGCGGCGGCCGCGACGGTGCGGCCCTCGAAGATCTCGCGGACCCCGAGGTCGAAGCCGGCCTCGCGCAGGGCGCCGATCAGCGAGACCGCGCGGATCGAGTCGCCGCCCAGGTCGAAGAAGCTGTCGTGGACGCCGATCCGGTCGACGCCGAGAACGTCCTGCCAGACCTCGGTGATGCGCTCTTCGGCGCGGGTGCGGGGTGCGACGTAGGCCGCGTCGGCGGCGAGTGCCGCGCGGTCGGGGGCGGGCAGCGCCCGCTTGTCGACCTTGCCGTTGGCGGTGAGCGGGAGGGTGTCGAGGACGACGTAGGCGGCGGGCAGCATGTAGTCGGGCAGGGCGCCCGCGAGGGCCTCGCGCAGGGTGGCGGGGGCCGGGGTGTGGCCGTCCGCCGCGCTGACGTAGGCCGCGAGCTGCTTGTCGCCGGGGGTGTCCTCGCGCACGACGACGACGGCGTCCCTGACCTCGTCGAGGCGGGCCAGGGCCGTCTCGATCTCGCCGAGTTCGATGCGGAAGCCGCGCAGCTTGACCTGGTTGTCGACGCGGCCGATGAACTCGAGCCCGCCGTCGTCGAGCAGCCGCACCGAGTCGCCGGTGCGGTACAGGCGGGCGCCGGGCCCGTCCCCGTACGGGTCGGGCACGAAACGCTCGGCGGTCAGGTCGGGGCGGCCGTGGTAACCGCGGGCGAGGCCCACTCCGGCGACGTACAGCTCGCCGGGGACGCCCGCGGGCACCGGCCGCATCGCGGCGTCGAGCACCCGCAGCACGAAGCCGGGCATGGGGTGGCCGATCGGCGGGGTCACCGCCCCGGCCAGCGGTTCGCTGACGGAGGCGCAGACGGTCGTCTCGGTGGGCCCGTACGCGTTCAGCATGCGCCGCCCGGGCGACCAGGCGGCCACCAGGTCGGGGGTGCAGGCCTCGCCCGCGACCACCAGGGTCGCGGCGGCCGGCAGCCCGCCGTCCGGGGGGAGCACGGTGAGCGCGGTGGGCGGCAGGGTGAGGTGGGTGACCCCGTGTTCGACGGTGAGCGAGGTCAGTCCGGGGCCGGGCATCAGCCGGTCGGCGGGGGCGAGGACCAGCGTCGCGCCGGACAGGATCGTCTGGGCGAGGTCGGCGAACGCCGCGTCGAAGCTGATCGAGGCGAACTGCAGGACGCGGTCGCCGGGAGCGATCCCGAAGGCGCCGGCCTGCGCGTCGGCGAGGTTGCGGGTGCCGCGGTGGGTGACGACGACGCCCTTGGGGCGGCCCGTGGAGCCCGAGGTGTAGATGACGTAGGCGGCGTGGTCGACGTCCAGTGCGACGTCGGGGGCGGTGGCGGGCCGGGCGGCGATCCGGTCGGCGTCCCCGTCGAGGAGGACGACGGCCGCGTCGTGGGCGGGCAGCTTGGTGAGGAGGTGTTCCTGGGTGACCAGGACGGGCAGCGCGGAGTCCGCCAGCATGTACGCGAGCCGGTCGGCGGGGTAGGCCGGGTCGAGCGGCACGTAGGCGCCGCCCGCCTTCATGATGCCGAGCAGGCCGACGACCAGGTCCGGGCCGCGTTCGGCGCTGATGCCGACGAGGGTCTCGGGTCCGACGCCGAGGCCGGTGAGGTGGTGGGCGAGGCGGTTGGCGCGGGCGTCGAGTTCGGCGTACGTGAGGGTGGTGTCCTCGTACACGACCGCGACGGCGTCCGGGGTGCGGGCGACGTGCGCGGCGAACTGCGCGGGGACGGTCCGGGGTTCGGCCGCGGTCGCGGGACCGGTCAGCGCGGCCAGCAGCGCGCGCTCGCCCGGCGGCAGCCGGTCGGCGCGCGCGTCACCGTTCGGGTCGGCGGCCATCGCCTCCAGGACCGCCTGGTACAGGGCGGCCAGCCGCTCGACGTTCCGGGTGCTGAGGGCGTGGGTGTGGCTGCTGAGACCGAGGTGTCCGCCGAGCACGGAGACGTGCAGGGCGAACTCGGTGGCGGCGTCGTGCACCGCGCCCGCCATGTCCACCTGGCCGGTGTCGACCTGGTGGAAGTCGAGGTAGTTGAAGACCACGCTGATCAGCCGGTGGCCGCCGGCCAGCCGCTGGATCGCGGGCAGCGGGTAGCGGCGGTGCGGCCAGGTGCCGGCCTCGCGGGCGAAGACCTGCTGGGCCAGCTCCCGCCAGGTGGCGGCGGAGTTCCGGTCGAAGGGGTGCGGCAGTGTGTTGAGGTGCATGCCGTACACCCGCTCGGCGCCCAGGGCCTCGGGACGGCCGTGCGAAACGATGCCGGTGAAGAACGCCGGCTCGTCCGTCAGCATGCTCATCACCTTCAGGTGGGCGGCATGCAGGACGCTCTTGTACGAGACCCGGGCCGCGGCCGCGAACGCCCGCAGCGGACGCTCCAGCCGGCGCAGGTCGACGCGGGCCCTGGACGGGCGGCGCGGGCCGTCCGCCTCGGCCCAGGAGGCGGGGAGGTCGAAGGGCGCGTACGTGTCGAGGGTGTGCTGCCAGTAGGCGCGGTCGTCGGCGGAGTCCAGGGACTCCAGCTCGCCGGCGATGAAGTCGGCGTACCGGACGGCGATCGGCTCGTGCGCGTCCGCGACGCCGTTGTCCCTCAGCTGCCGGTAGCAGTCGAGGATCTCCATCAGCAGGGAGTGGTGGCTCCAGCCCTCGGTGACGACGTGCGGCTGGGTCAGACCCAGGTACCAGGAGTCGTCGGCGTCGACGAGCGCCGCGATCCGCAGCAGCGGGGCGGCCGTCAGGTCGAAGAGCCGGGCGCCCTCGGCACGCCGGAAGCCGGCCAGCGCCTCGGCGCGCTCCTCGTCGGTCGCCAGAACGCTCAAGTCGTGGACGGCCACCGGGACTTCGGCGTGGGCGTGCACGAGTTGCAGGGGCACCGAGTAGGCGGCCAGCTCGATCGACGTGCGCAGGATGTCGTGGCGGCCGGTGACCGTACGGGCGGCCGCGCGCAGCGCCGCCACGTCGAAGGGGGCACCGTCCGGGTCCTGGATCCGGAAGAGGCTGACGTTGTGGTACTTGTTGCCGCCCTCCTCGGCGAGCATCTCGACGACCATGCCGGTCTGCACGAGGGAGAGCGGGTACGCGTCCTGGATCCCGGCGGGCAGTGCGTCCCGGTCCGCCTCCGGGAGGAGGGCGAAGGGTGCCACACCGATCGACGCGGCCGTCTCGGGCGCGGGCCGGCCGGTGAGGAGTTCGGCGAGCCGGGCGACTGTGCGGTACTCGAAGACGTCGCGCACCCCGATGTCGAAGCCCGTGGCGCGCAGCGCGCCGACCAGGGCGACGGCACGGATGGAGTGGCCGCCGACGTCGAAGAAGTCGTCGTCCACCGAGATCCGCTCGCGCTCCAGGACTCGGCGCCAGACGGCGGCGATCTGCTCCTCGGCGTCGGTGCGCGGGGCGACGTGGCCGTCCTGCCCGGGCTGCCCGCCGTCCGCGTCGGGGGCGGGCAGGGCGCGGCGGTCGACCTTGCCGTTGGCGTTGAGGGGCAGGGCGGCCAGGGCGGTGAAGGCGGCCGGGATCATGTAGTCGGGCAGGCGCAGGCCGCAGAAGGCGGCCGGGTCCTCGACGGGCTGCCCGTCGTCGGTCGTGTAGTAGGCCGCGAGCCCCCGGTCACCGGCGTCCGTCTCGTGGACGGTGACGAACACCTCCCGCACGTCAGGATGTTCGGCCAGTACGGCCTGGACCTCGCCGAGTTCCACGCGGTAGCCGCGGATCTTGACCTGGTCGTCGAGCCGGCCCAGGAACTCCACGTTCCCGTCCGCACGCTGCCGCACCAGGTCACCGGTGCGGTAGAGGCGGGTGCCCGGGACGCCGTACGGATCCGGCAGGAACCGCTCCGCCGTCAGGTCCGGACGTCCCGCGTACCCACGCGCCACCCCGGTACCGCCGACGTACAGCTCCCCCGCCACACCCACCGGCACCGGCTGGAGCAGCCCGTCCAGCACGTACATCGTCATGTTGGGCAGCGGACGGCCGATCGGCACGACCTCTGAGGGCCTTGCCTGGGTCACCGGGTGGATGCAGGTGCCGACGGACGCCTCGGTGGGCCCGTACTCGTTGATGAGCCGGCCGGGCCCGAGTGCGGCGAGCCAGCGGCCCGCGACCTCGCCGGGCAGCGCCTCACCGGCGACCACGACCGTCCCGGCCAGGGACGCCACCGTCTCGGGGTCCAACTGGTGGCCGAGGATCTCCAGGTGCCCCGGCGTGAGCTTGATGAAGCTGTACGGGCCCTGAGCCACCAGGTGCGCACCGAGATCGGCCATGTCGACCGCCCCGGACACCGTGTGCACGGCCTGCCCCACGACGAGCGGCGCCCACAGGTTCGGCACCACGAGGTCGAAGGCGACGGACGAGAACAGCGGCGCCCCGCCCGTGCCCCGCGACGCCAGCTCCCGTGCCGCCCAGGCGACGTGGTTGACGAGGCCGCGGTGCGGCAGCTCTACGCCCTTCGGCGTGCCCGTCGAACCCGACGTGAAGATGACGTACGCCAGCCGGTCGAGATCATCGGTCCGCTCCGGCGCCGTCACCGGCAACCCCGCGACCGACGGCCGCGAGGCGTCCAGGACCACCCGGGCACCCGACGTCTCGACGATCGCCGCGACCCGCTCGGCCGGATAGGACGGGTCCACCGGCACATACGCCGCGCCCGCCTTCCACACACCCAGCAGCGACGCGATCAGCTCCGGACCACGGTCCAGGACCACCGCCACCCGCGACTCGTCACCCACCCCCCGCTCCCGCAGGAAGTGCGCGATCCGGTTCGCGCGGGCATCCAGCTCCGCATAGGACAAGGTGACGTCGCCGGAGCGGACCGCCGTCGCCTCCGGCGTCCGCAGCGCCTGCGCCTCGAACAGCTCAAGCACCGACCGCGTCTCGGCCTCGTGACCCGTCTCGTTCCACTCCACCACCTGCCGCCGGTACTCCTCCGCCGGCAGATGCGCCTCCCGCGCCGAACCCTCCGGGTCCGCCGCCATCGCCTCCAGCACCGAACGGAGCATCCCGGCCAGGCGGTCGGTACCCTCCCGGCTCAGGGCGCTGGGCGAGGCCGTGAGGACCAGGTGGCCGATGCGGGCGGAGACGCCGAGCGGGAACTCGGTCGGGCTGTCGTCGATGCTCGCCAGGTAGTCGACGCGGTCGCGGTCGACCTGGTCGAAGTCGTGGTAGCTGAAGCGCATGTCGATCAGGCGCTCGCCGTCGGCGAGTTCGCGCTGGATGACGGGCATGGGATAGGCCCGGTGCGGCCAGAGTTCGATCTCGCGGGCGAAGACCTGGGCGACCAGCTCGCGCCAGGTGCGGGCCGAGCGGTCGTGCGCGAAGGGCAGCGTGTTGAGGTGCATGCCGTACACCCGGTCCGCGCCGAGGACCTCGGGCCTGGCGTTGCAGACGAGGCCGGAGAAGAAGCGCTCCTCCTCGGTGATCAGGCTCATCGTCTTCAGGTACGCCGCGTGCAGCACGCTCTTGAGCGACGCGCCCGCCTTCGTCGCCAGCGCCCGCAGCCGGTCCTCCAGGTCGTGGAAGGGGACGGGGACGCGGCAGGGCTGTCCGGCGTCCTGGTCGTCGCCGGTCCACAGGGCCGGGACGGACAGCCGGGCGTGGTCGGTGACGATGTCCTGCCAGTAGTCGCGCGAGTCCGGCGAAGCGAGCGTCGACAGTTCGGCTGCGACGAAGTCCGCGAAGCGGGCCGTGGGCCCGTCCGGCGCGGCGGCGACGGGCTCGCCGTCCCGGGCCCGCCGGTACTCCTCCAGGACCTCCATCAGGAAGGAGTGGTGGCTCCAGCCGTCCAGGATCGCGTGGCACTCGGTGTTGGTGAGCCACCAGCTGCCGTCGCCCGCGAGGTGCGCGTGCAGTCGCAGCAACGGGGCGGTGGCCAGGTCGAAGAGGTCGGCGCGCTCGGCGGCCGTGAACTCCCGCAGGGAGAGAAGGAGCGCCTCCTCGTCGAGGGCGCTCAGGTCGCGCACGCCGACGGTCATCTCCGCGTGGGCGTGCACGAGTTGCAGCGGTACGGAGTAGGCGGAGAGGTCCACGGAGGTGCGCAGGACGTCGTGCCGGGCGGCCACGACGGCCGCCGCGTCGCGCAACGCGGCCTCGGAGAAGGGCCGTTCGTCGCGTATTCGGAACGAGGTGACGTTGTGGTACGGGTGCTTGCCGTCGTCGGTCAGCATCTCGACGACCATGCCGAGCTGGACCTGCGACAGCGGGTAGGCGTCCGCGAGGCCCTCCGGGAGACGGTCCCGGTCCTCGTCCGCCACCAGGGAGAACGGCGCGACGGTGGCGGGCCGGGCGGCCGGCGCCGGGCGGCCGGTGACGAGTTCGGCGATGCGGGCGACGGTGCGGTGCTCGAAGACGTCGCGCACGGCCAGGTCGTACCCGGCGGCGCGCAGCCGTCCGACCAGGGTGACCGCCCGGATGGAGTGTCCGCCGAGTTCGAAGAAGCCGTCCTCGACGCTCACCCGGTCGAGGCCGAGCACGTCCTGCCAGACCTCGGCGATCCGCTCCTCCACGACGGTGCGCGGGGCGACGTACGCCGTCGCGCCGACGGCGTCCTGGCCGGGGGCGGGCAGGGCGCGCCTGTCGAGCTTGCCGTTGGTGGTCAGCGGCAGCCGGTCGAGGACGACGAAGGCGGCCGGGACCATGTATTCGGGCAGCGCGGCGGCGAGCAGCGCGCGCAGCTGGGCCGGGGCTGGGGCGTCGGCGTCGTCCGCGGTGACGTAGGCGACGAGCCGGACGTCGCCGGGGGTGTCCTCGCGGACCAGGACGACCGCGTCGCGGACGGCCTCGTGGGCGGCGAGGGCGTTCTCGATCTCGCCGAGTTCGATGCGGAAGCCGCGGATCTTGACCTGGTCGTCGGCGCGGCCGAGGAACTCCAGCTGGCCGTCGGGGAGCCGGCGGGCCAGGTCGCCGCTCTTGTAGAGGCGGGCGCCGGCCGGGCCGTACGGGTCGGGGACGAAGCGCTCGGCGGTCAGCTCGGGGCGGTTGAGGTAGCCGCGGGCGACGCCCGGACCTCCGACGTGGATCTCGCCGGGGACGCCGACCGGCACCAGCTCGCCATTGCCGTCGAGGAGGTGGACGGTCAGGTCGGCCAGGGGCCGGCCGATGGGGTTGCCGGACCGCGGGTCGAGGTCCGCGTCGGTCAGCCGCCGGTAGGTGGTGTGCACGGTGGTCTCGGTGATCCCGTACATGTTCACCAGGGCGGTACGGTCCAGGCCGATGCGCTCCGCCCACGGGCCCAGCTCGGAGACCTCCAGCTTCTCGCCGGCGAAGACCACGGCGCGCAGGGCGAGCCGGTCGACGCGCGGGTCGCCGTCGCGGGCGGCGCCGGTCAGCGCGCGGAACGCGGAGGGCGTCTGGTTGAGGACCGTGACGCCCTGGTCGACCAGCAGGTCGAGGAACTCCTCGGGCGAGCGGGTGACGGCGAAGGGGACGACGACGAGGCGACCGCCGTGCAGCAGCGCGCCCCACATCTCCCAGACGGAGACGTCGAAGGCGTAGCTGTGGAACAGCGGCCACACGTCGGTTGCCGCGAAGGCGTAGTGCTCCTGGCCGCGCGCGAGGAGGCGCACCACGTTCTCGTGGGTGAGGGCGACGCCCTTGGGGCGGCCCGTGGAGCCCGAGGTGTAGATGGTGTAGATCAGGTTCTGGGGGGAGCCGGCCACGCCGGGGGCGGTGGCGGGCTGGGCGGCGAGGAGGGCGGCCTCGGTGTCCAGTTCGACCACGTCGCCCTCGTACCGCCCGTCGAGGACGCCGGCCTGTGCGGCGGTGGTCAGCACCACCGGGGCGTCGGCGTCCTTGACGATGTACGCGAGGCGGTCGGCGGGGTTGGCGGGGTCGAGGGGCAGGTAGGCGGCGCCCGACTTGAGCACGCCGAGGAGTGCGGGCATCAGTTCGATGCCGCGTTCCAGGCAGATGCCGACCAGGTCCTCGGGGCCGACACCCTTGGCGCGCAGCAGGTGCGCGATGCGGTTGGCGCGGGTGTCCAGTTCGGCGTACGAGAGTTCCTGGTCCTCGAAGACGACGGCCACGGCGTCCGGGGTGCGGGCCGCCTGCGCCTCGAAGACCTCGTGGACGCGGCGGGTGACCGGCTCCACGCGCTCGGGGCCGCCGGCGAGCAGGTCCCGCTCGTCGGCGCCGAGGATGGCGGCCGAGGACAGGCGCGCGGCCGGGTCGGTGGTGACGGTTTCCAGGAGGCGCAGCAGGTGGTCCGCCATGCGCTCCACCGTCGCGCGGTCGAACAGGGCGGTGGCGTACTCGAAGCGGCCGGTGAACGAGCCGTCGGCGCCCTCGGTCAGCTGGAGGTCGAGGTCCGTCTTCGCGACGTGGCCGGTGCCGAGGTACGGCTCCGCCGTGAGCCCGGCCAGCTCGAAGGCGGCCGTCCGCTCGCCGTGCATGGTGAACGCCACCTGGTAGAGCGGCGTACGGGACATGTCGCGCTCCGGCTGGAGCCGGTCCACGAGCTGCGCGAAGGGCACCGCCTGGTGGTCGAAGGCGTCGAGCACGGTGGAGCGGGTGGCGTCGAGCAGTTCGCCGAAGGACGCGTCCGCGCTCCAGCGGCCGCGCAGGACGAGGCTGTTGATGCCGTAGCCGATCAGGCCCTGGAGTTCGGGCAGGGTGCGCCCCGAGCCGACGGTGCCGACGGCGACGTCGGTGCGGCCGGTGTAGCGGCCGATCAGGCCCTGGAACGCGGCGAGCACCACCATGAAGGGGGTGGCCTCGTGGTGCCGGCCGGTCGCGCGGACCCGGTCGGCGAGCGGGGCGGGCAGGGTGAAGGCGACGGAGTCGCCGGCAGCGTCCCGCACGGCGGGCCGCGGCCGGTCGGCCGGCAGCTCCAGCGCCTCCAGGTCCGCCAACCGCGCGGTCCAGTAGTCGAGTTGCCGGGCCAAGGCGCCGCCGTTCAGCTCCGCGCGCTGCCAGGCCGCGTAGTCCGCGTACTGCACCGGCAGGGGGGCCAGTGGGTTGTCGGCGCCGCTGGTGAACGCGTCGTACAGGGCGGAGAGTTCCTGGCCGAGGACGCCGGTGGACCAGGCGTCGCAGGCGATGTGGTGGAAGACGACCGACAGCACGTGGTCGTCGGCGGCGCGCCGCAGCAGCCGGGCGCGCACCGGCCACTCGCCCGCCAGGTCGAAGGACCGGCTCATGTCGTCCTCGACGGCACGCAGCAGGCTCCGCTCGTCCGCCACATCGGTGACGTCCAGCGCGATGGGGCGCGGCGCGTCGATGACCTGGACGGGTTCGTCACCGGCGAGCGCGTAGCGGGTGCGCAGGATCTCGTGGCGCTCCAGGAGCGTCTGCCAGGCGCGGCCGAGCGCCCCGGTGTCCAGCGGGCCGCGCAGCCGCAGCACGAGCGGCACCAGGTACTCGGTGCTGTTCGGCTCCAGCCGGTTCAGGAACCACATCTGCTGCTGGCCGTACGACAGCGGCAGGGGGGCGTCGCGGTCCGCGCGCGGCACCGTGGTGCGCCGGCCGGCGCCGCGCCGGCCCGCCATCCGGCGGCGCAGCAGCTCGTCGCGGAGTGCCGCGGTGTCCCGGACCGTCTGAGCCTTGTCCCCGGTCATGCGTCGTACCCCTTCACCAGCAGTTCGTCATTCACGAGTTCCGAGTCGGTGAGCGCGGCGATCTCCGCCTTGATGCGCTCCTCGACGGTGGCCGCGAGGCGCGCGACGGTGGGTCCCTCGAACACCGTGCGCACCGCGAAATCGATCTCGAACTCCTCCTGGATGCGGGAGATCAGCCGGATCGCGAGGATCGAGTTGCCGCCCACGTGGAAGAAGTTGTCGTGCGCGCCGGCCCGGGTGCCGAGCAGCTCGGTCCAGATCTCGGCGATGCGTTCCTCGACGGGACCGCTCGGCGGCACCCGGTCCGCCGGCCCGGTGTCCGTGCCGGGCAGGGGCAGGGCGCGCCGGTCGACCTTGCCGTTGGCGTTGAGGGGCAGCGCGTCGAGCGGGGTCCAGACGGTGGGGACCATGTAGTCCGGCAGCAGCCGGGCGCAGTGCGCGGCGAGGGTGTCGGCGAGGTCGCCCACGGGCTCGGGGCCGCCGCCGGGCTCCGGGTCTCCGGGCTCCGGGTCTCCGTGCTCCGGGTCTCCGTGCTCGGGGACGTAGTAGGCGACGAGCTGCTTCTCACCGTTGTCGGTCGCGTGGACGGTGAGGAACGCCTCGCGCACCGCGGGGTGTCCGGCCAGGACGGCCCGGACCTCGCCGAGTTCGACGCGGTAGCCGCGGATCTTGACCTGGTCGTCGAACCTGCCGAGGAACTCGACGTTGCCGTCGGCCCGTCGGCGGACCCGGTCGCCGGTCCGGTAGACGCGGGCGCCGGGCGTGCCGAACGGGTCGGGCAGGAAGCGTTCGGCGGTCAGGTCGGGGCGGTTCGCGTAGCCGCGGGCCACTCCCGTGCCGCCGACGTACAGCTCGCCCGCGACGCCGGCGGGCACCGGCTGGAGCCGGTCGTCCAGGACGTACATCGTCATGTTCGGCAGCGGCCGGCCGATCGGCAGGATCTCCGTGCCGGCCTCTTCGGACGCCTCGGACACCTCGAAGACGCAGGTGCCCACGGACGCCTCGGTCGGCCCGTACTCGTTGACCAGGCGGGTGTCGGGGGCCAGGGCCCGCCACCGCTCCAGGGTGGCCCGCGAGAAGGCCTCCCCCGCCACGACGAGGACCGGGGCCAGCGCACCGGCCTGGGCCGGGGTCAGCTGGAGGGCGAGCACGTCGAGGTGGCCGGGGGTGAGCTTCACGAAGCTGAACGGTTCGGCCTCGGCCAGGTGCTTGCCCAGCTCCGAGAGGTCGGTGTCCTGCGGCAGCAGGAACAGCCGTTGCCCGGTGACCAGCGGCGCCCACAGGTTGGGGACGACGAGGTCGAAGGCGACGGACGAGAAGAGCGGCGCCCCGCCGTAGTCGCGCGGCGCCAACTCCCGCGCCGCCCAGGCTACGTGGTTGACGAGACCGCGGTGGGTGACCTCGACCCCCTTGGGTGTCCCGGTGGAGCCCGACGTGTAGATCACGTAGGCGAGCCGGTCGAGGTCGTCGGTGCGGGTGGGCCGGGTGGCCGGCGCGGCCGCGATCCGGGCCGCGTCGGTGTCGACGAGGACCGCGCCGTCCCCGGCGGCCGCCGTGTACGCGCTCGACGTGATCACCGTGTGCGCGCCCGCGCTCCGGCGCATCACGGTGAGCCGCTCGGCGGGGCAGGCGGGATCGACGGGCAGGTAGGCGCCGCCGGCCTTCCACACCGCGAGCAGGGCCGTGACCAGCTCGGGCCCGCGGTCCAGGAGCACCGCGACCCGCGACTCGGCGCCGACGCCGCGCTCCCGCAGCAGGTGCGCGAGGCGGTTGGCGCGGGCGTCCAGCTCGCCGTAGGTGACGCTTCGGGAGCCGTACGAGAGGGCGGTGACGTCCGGGTCGGCGGTGGCCCAGGCCTCGACGAGGGCGAGAACGGTCTCGGACTCGGCGCTGACCTCGGTGTCGTTCCATCCGACCAGGAGGCGGCCGCGCTCGTCGGCCGACAGGAAGTCGACCTTGCCGAGCGGCAGGTCGGGCTGCTCGGCGACCTGTCGGAGCAGGCTGGTGAAGTGTCCGGCGAGCTGCTCGACGGTGGCGCGCTCGAAGAGGGCGGCGGCGTATTCGAGTACGCCGTCCAGGGCGCCGTCCCCGGTCCTGCGCATGAACAGGGAGAGGTCGGTCTTGGCGACCTGCCAGGCGGCGGTGAAGGCCGCCATGTCCGCGTCCTCCGTGGCGACACTGGTGACGCCCTCGCTGTGCAGGTCGAAGGCGACCTGGTAGAGCGGGGTGCGGGAGAGGTCGCGCTCGGGCTGTAGCTCGTCGACGAGCCGCTCGAAGGGCAGTTCCTGGTGGGCGAAGGCGGCTCGCGCGGCCTGGCTGACCCGGTCGAGGGCGTCGGCGAAGGTGACGTCGGCGTCCAGCGCGCACCGTACGACGAGGGAGTTGAGGAAGAAGCCGACGGTGCCCTCGGTCTCGGGGCGGCCGCGGCCTGCGACGGGGGTGCCGACCGGGATGTCCCAGCTGCCGCTGTAGCGGGCGACCAGGGTGGCGTACGCGGTGAGCAGGGTCATGAAGGGCGTGGCACGGTGCGCCTTGCCCAGCTCGGTCAGCCGGTCGGCCAGTTCGGGCTCGACACGGAAGGGGACGACGGCTCCGCGCGGGTCGCGTTCGGCCGGGCGGGGATGGTCCAGGGGCAGGTCGACGGGCTCGATGCCGGCCAGTGCGGTGCGCCAGTGGGCCAGCTCGCCGGCGATGAACTCCTCGGTGTGCCGGGCGTGCTGCCAGGCCGCGTAGTCGGCGTACTGCACGGCGAGCGCGGGCAGCCGCGGCGCGCGGCCCTCCTCGAACGCGGCGCACAGTTCCCGCAGCTCACGCTCCAGGACGACGGTGGACCACCCGTCGACGGTGATGTGGTGCAGGGTGAGGAGCAGCACGTCGCCGCCGCCGGTGCGGGCGAGCAGCGCCCGCCACAGCGGCCCCGAGGCCAGGTCGAAGCCGCGCTCGAACTGCTCGCGGAACAGCCGCTCCAGGCCGTCGCGGGAGGTGTCCTCGACGCGGAGCTCGACCGGTCGCGCGCCGGCCTCGCCGATCACCTGGTACGGCTCGCCGCCCCGGTCCGGATAGCGGGTGCGCAGCGCCTCGTGGCGGGCGGACAGCGCGTCCAGGGCGCGCCGCACGGTGTCGGCGCCGGTGCCCTCGGGCAGCCGCAGGAAGAGCGGGGCCACCCACTCGGGGCTGCCCGGGTGCATCCGGTCCAGGAACCACAGGCGGCGCTGGCCGGACGACAGCGGCAGTTCGCCGTCGCGCGGGACGGGCACGATCGGGCTCTCGTCGGCGGCGGGGACCTCGATGAGGCCGGCCTGCCCCTCGACGGTGGTGGCCCGCAGCAGTCCGCGCAGCGAGATCTGCGCACCGGACGCGGCGCGCAGCCTCGCCGCGAGGCGGGTCAGCTGGAGGGAGGTGCCGCCGAGGGCGAAGAAGTCGTCGTGCGCGCCGACCCGGTCCACTCCGAGCAGATCGGCCCAGGCGTCCGCGACGAGCCGCTCGGCGGCGGTGCGCGGGGCGGCGAACGACGGCCGGCCGGCGGCGGTGATCTCGCCCGGGGTGGGCAGCAGGGCCCGGTCGACCTTGCCGTTGGACGTGAGCGGGAAGGCGTCGAGGGTGTGGAAGAACGACGGGACGTGGCTCTCGGGGAGCCGCTCGCGCAGGAAGGCGCGCAGCGCGTCGGCCGACGGGCCGGCGGCCTCGGGACCGGCCGCGGTGAGGTGCGCGGCGAGCCGCTTGCCGCCGCCCTCCGCCTCGTACGGCAGGACGACCGCGCCGGTGACGCCGGGGTGGGCGGCGAGCGCCGCCTCGATCTCGCCCGGCTCGATGCGGACGCCGTTGACCTTGACCTGGTGGTCGAGGCGGCCCAGGTAGTCGAGGGTGCGGTCGGAGCGCCAGCGCACCAGATCGCCGGTGCGGTAGAGGCGGGAGCCGGGCTCGCTCGCGTAGGGGTCGGGCACGAAGCGTTCGGCGGTCAGGTCGGGGCGGCCGAGGTAGCCGCGGGCCACGCCGATCCCGCCCGCGTACAGCTCGCCCGGGGTGCCGATCGGGACCGGGTCGCCGTTCGGGTCGAGGACCAGGACGCGCATCCCGGGGATGGGACGGCCGATGGGTATCGCGCCGCTGGTCCGCGCCGGGTCGACGGGCTGGGCGGTGATGTCGATGGAGCACTCGGTGGGCCCGTAGGTGTTCCACACCCCGAGTGCCGGGCCGGCCTTCTCGCGCAGCCGGGCGACGAGTTCGCCGTGCAGTGCCTCACCGGCGGAGAACAGCAGCCGCAGGGAGCCGCAGCCGCTCCAGTCGCCCTCCTCGACGAGGACGCGCAGGACGGAGGGGACCACCTGGAGGACGGTGACGCGGTGGTCGGCCACCGCGCGCAGGATCGCCGCCGGGTCCCGCTCGGCGCCGCGCGGCGCGAGGACCACGCTGCCGCCGCCGACCAGCGGGGCGAAGATCTCCCAGCCGGCCGCGTCGAAGCCGATGGACGTCTTCTGCAGGACGCGGTCGGCGGGGCCGAGGCCGTGCTTGCGCACGGTCCAGCCGACGCGGTTCGCGATGCCCGCGTGGGTGATGACGACGCCCTTCGGGGTGCCGGTGGAGCCGGAGGTGAAGACGGTGTAGGCGGCGCCGTCCGGGTCCGCGCCGCCCGCGGGGGCGGTGTCCGGCAGCTCGGCGGGCACCTCCTCGGGCCCCGCCCGGCGGGCACCCGCGTCGCGTACGGCGCCTTCGAGTGCCGGGCCGGCCAGTACGACCCGGGCGCCCGACGCGCGGACCAGGCCGGTCAGCCGGGCCGACGGCTGCCCCGGGTCCAGGGGCAGGTAGGCGGCCCCGGACTTCCACACCCCGAGCAGCGCGACGACCAGGTCGGCGCCGCGTTCCAGGCCGACGCCGATGACGGCGTCCGGCCCGGCCCCCAGCCCCCGCAGGAAGTGCCCCACGCGGTTCGCCGCGCGGTCCAGCTCCGCGTACGTCACCGTGCGCGCGCCGTCGACGACGGCGACGGCGTCCGGCGTGCGCAGGGCCTGTGCGGCGAACCTCTCGTGCAGTAGAGGGGTGCCTCCGGCCGCCGACGGCCGGGGACGGATGTCGGGGACGTCACCCGACCGCTGTTCGGCGTTCACGAGATCTCCTGTTCCGGATTGCGAAAGAGAGAAGGTGTGGAGGAAGGCGTGGGGGGCGGGGCGGGGGGCGGGTCAGGCCGCGTCGGCCTCCATGCGCTCACGCAGGCTGCGCGGGCGCATGTCCGTCCAGACCTCGGCGATCCGGGCGAGGCAGTGCTCGCGGGTGCCCTCGGTGCCCTCGGCGCTCCAGCCGGCGGGCAGGTCGCGCTCGGCCCACCAGATCGAGTACTGGTCCTCGTCGTTGCGGACGACGCGGTAGGTGCGGTCGTCGGTCGGCTCGGTCGCCATGTCTGCTCCTTGGAAGGGTGGTCGGGCGGTCGCCCGGTGGTGGGTGGTGCGGGTGGTGGGTGATGCGTGGTGCGGGCGGTGTGTGGTGCGGACGGCACGGATCGTGCACGTGGTGCGCGGGTGTACTCAGGCGGCGGGCGGGGGCAGGAAGCCGTCGACCCGTACCCCCAGGCCCTTGGCGGCCGCCGCGTCGTACACGTCGGCGGCGAGGGCCATGTCGAGCACCCCGAGCCCGAACGGCGAGAAGACCGTCGTCCGGCCCGGGACGCGGACGAACTCCCGTTCGCCGTCGAGCAGCTCGCCGATCGAGGCGTCGATGAAGTCCCGGTTGCCGGTGAGCTGTTCGGCCAGGTGCGGCGAGGTGCGCTCGCGGCACACGTGGTCGGCGTCGTCGACGATGTTGTGGGCACCGAGCAGCGCCTCGGGGTGCAGGTCGCGCAGCGAGACGTGCAGCACCAGCGAGCCCGGCCGCACCGCGTCGAGGCCGGTGTGCGGCACCCCCGCCGTGGTCGCGAAGGAGATCAGCGGGTGCGCGCCGAGCGCCTCGTCGAGCGAGTCGGCGTACACGACCCGCAGCCCGGGCGCGTCGGCGGCGAGCCGGCCGGCGAACTCCTCGGCGCGGGGCCGCGCCTGGTCGAACAGCGTGACCTCGGCCAGCTCCGGGAGCACCGCGCGCAGATGGCGCAAGATCTCCTGGTTGATGACACCGCAGCCGATCAGCGCGACACCGGTCGGGCGGGCGTCGCGGGTCAGCAGCTCGGCGGCGAGCGCGGCACTGGCCGCGGTGCGCATGGCGGAGATCACCGAGCCCTCGACCAGCGCCTCGGGGTGGCCCGTGGCCAGCGAGTTGAGCAGGATCGCGGCACTGGCGCGCCGCAGTCCCGACTCGATGTTCGCCGGGAACGACGAGATCCACTTCATTCCGGCCACCGGACGGTCGCCGCCGCGGTAGGCCGGCAGGCCGATGATGCGGTCCCGGTCGTGTCCGGGGAAACGCAGGAAGACGGAGTGCGGGACCGCGGTCTGCCCGGAGGCATGCAGCCGGTAGGCCTCGGCGACGGTGCGGACGTTGTCCGCCTCGCGGCCGTTGAGGATGCTCTCGACATCGGCGTGCCGGATGACAATCATGGGAAGTCAGTCCTTCCAGAGATGGGAGACCTCGCCGAAATTCCGGTGCACCCAGTCGTCGGAGTAGATGGTGTCGAGGTAGCGGTCGCCGCCGTCCGGAAAAATGAGCACGCAATTCGACCCGTCCGGAATGTGCTCCGCGTATTTCCGCAGGGCCGCGACCGTCGCCCCGGACGAGCCGCCGGCCAGGATCGCCTCGCGGGCGACGAGCCTGCGGCAGGCGGCGACGCATTCGAGGTCGGAGATGTGGACCACCTCGTCGGCGGCCTGGGGGTCCATCAGCGGCGGCACCACGGAGGCGCCGTGGCCGGGGATGAGCCGTACCGTCGACTCCAGCCCGAAGATCGCGCTGCCCAGGGCGTCGACGGCGACGACCGTGGTGCCGAGACCTTCGTCGCGGATGTGGTCGGCGCAGCCCTTGAGGGTGCCGAAGGTCGAGACCGAGGCGAAGAGGTAGTCGACCCGGCCGTCCAGGGACCGGGCTATCTCCCGCATGGTGACCTCGTGGGCGCGCGGGTTGAGGGGGTTGGCGTACTGGTTGGGCCAGAACGCGTGGGCGGTGCTCGCGACCAGCTCGCGCACCCTGCGCAGCCGGGACGGCAGATACTCGCCGGTGGCCGTGTCGCGCTCGGTGACGACCTCGATCTCGGCGCCGAAGGCCTTGAGGATGGCGAGGTTCTGCGTGGTGGTCTTGCCGTCGACCACGCAGATGAAGCGCAGCCCCAAGTAGCGGCAGATCTGTGCGAGTCCGACCGCGAGATTGCCGGAACTGGACTCGACGACGACGGACTCGCCCGGCCGCAGTTCGCCACTGCGCACTGCGTCGACGAGCATTCTCAGCGCCGACCGGTCCTTGATGCTGCCGCCCGGGTTGAAGCGCTCGACCTTGGCGTAGACCTGGGACCCGAAGCCGGGCAGCAGGTTTTCCATGTGGACCAACGGGGTGTTCCCGATGGTCGACAGAATTCCTGAGTACGGTTTCTCGGGCACGGTTGTCCCTTCGTGGCAGGCACTGTTGTGGAAAACCTCTGACCTGACCCTCGAATTCTGTGCGGGACCGCTATACCCCCCCTATACGGCGCGGACCGGCACGCGAAAGGAGCCGGGGTACGCCGGTCGTGGCGTACCCCGGCTCCTTCGCGGGCCGGCTGTGTGCGGCTCTTCCGGGCTCTCGCGGGCTCTTCCGGGGAGGGAGGAGCCGTCAGCGGGTGACGGCCGTCTGTCCGGCCGGCTCCTGGAGGGGAGCCGTCGGCAGCGGCGCGGCGTCCGGGGCGGCGGCCGGCGCGGGGGCGGGCGCGTCGTCGCTGCCCTCCAGGCTGACGCCCGGCAGCCAGCGCAGGGCGCGCGGCATCTTCCAGGTGGCGTCGCCGAACATCGTCAGCGCGGCCGGCAGCAGTACTCCGCGCACGAGCGTGGCGTCGATGAGCACGGCGGTCGCGAGTCCGACGCCCACCATCTTGTAGTCGATGGCGGAGAGCGTGGCGAAGACCGAGAACACCGCGATCATCACGGCGGCGGCGCTGGTGACGACGCCCGCGCTCTTGGTGATGCCCTCCACCACGGCCTGCTTGGTGGACATGCCCCGGCCCCGGTACTCACGTACCCGGCTGAGGATGAACACGTGGTAGTCCATGCTCAGCCCGAACAGGGTGACGAACATGAACAGCGGCAGCCAGCTGACCACCGCGCCGTACGAGCGGAAGTCGAGCAGCGAGGACAGGTGCCCGTCCTGGAAGACCAGGGTCAGCACGCCGTAGGCCGCGCCGATCGACAGCAGGTTGAGGATGATCGACACGATCGGGATCACCAGCGACCGGAAGGCGGCCGCGAGCAGCACGAACGCGAGGACGATCACGAAGCCGAAGACCCACGGGGCGCTGTTCTCCAGTGCCGAGTTGAAGTCCTCCTGCTTGGCGGTGTCGCCGGCCACCGCGTACTCCAGGCCGTCGACCTCGCCGAACGAGGCGGGCAGCGCGTTGTCGCGCAGTTCCTTCAGGGCGGCCACGGACTCGGCGTTCTTGCCGTCGCCGGCCAGCGGCACCCGTACCACCATGAGTTCGCCGCCGGGGATCAGGCTGGCCTCGACGGGCTCCATCAGCTTGCCGTCGCTGCCGGCGACCTGCTCCTTGAGCGTGGAGATCGCGGACTTGACCGCGGCTCCGTCCAGATCCGAGCCGCGCACCACGACCTCGGCCGGCTGCGTGTCCACCGGGAACGCCTTCTCGACCCGCTCAAGGGCCTGCAATGCCGGTACGTCGGTGGGCAGCCGGTGCTTGAGGTCCGGGTCGGAGAGCTTCATGCCGAGTGCGGGTACGGCCAGCAGCGCCAGGGCCACCGCGCCGACGGCGGCCCAGATCACGGGGGCCTTGACGACCTTGCGCACGATCGCGCCCCACACCCGGGAGTCCTTGACCACGGTGCGGCGGGCGCCGAGCCACGGTACCTGCCAGCGGTCGACGCGCTCGCCGAGCCAGGACAGCACGGCGGGCAGCGCGGTGATCGCGCCGAGCATGCCGATGCCGACGACGGCGATGGTGCCGACGGTCATGCCGGTGAAGGTCTCGATGCCGGTGAAGAACAGTCCGGCGAGCGCGACCATGACGGTGAGCCCGGAGACCACGACCGCCTTGCCGGAGGTGCGGCCCGCGATGATGAGGGCGGTGTCGTTGTCATGGCCGGCGGCCCGCTCCTCGCGGGCCCGGCGCAGGTAGAACAGCGAGTAGTCGACGCCCACGGCCATGCCGATCAGGAGCACCACCGACGGGGTGGAGTCACCGATCGCGATCCACTTGCCGAAGAACGTCAGGAAGCCCATGGCCGCCACGACGGAGACCAGCGAGATCAGCACCGGCAGGCCGGCCGAGATGAGCGAGCCGAAGACGACGGTCAGGATCCCCAAGGTGAGCGGGATGGACAGCACCTCGGCGCGCAGGAAGTCGTCGTCCTGGATCTTGTCGATCGCCTGGCTGACGCTGACCTTGCCGGTCTGCGTGATGCCGACGCCCGGGTGCGCCTTCGCCTGTTCGGCGACGGCCTTCTCCATCGGCTCCATCGAGTAGCCGGTCACGGAGAACCGGACGAGCAGCGAACGCCCGTCCTCGGACACCAGCTTCTCGGCCGCTTCGGCGCCGTCGGTCGGCGTGACGACGTCGGAGGCCCAATCGGCGCCGGTCTCGTCCTTGCCGAGTCCGCGCAGCGCCTGCGCGACGTCCGCGGCCGCCTGCCGCATCTTCGGGTTGTCGGCGTAGGCGGGGTCGCCCGCCTCCGCCTCGATCAGCACGTTCTCCTGCGGCGGTGAGAACACGGCCGCGTCGTCCAGCATCTTCTGTGCGCGGCCCGTCTCACCCGGCGCGTGCTCGTCGAGGCTGGTGGAACCCAGGCCCGCACCGATCGCGATGATGAGGACAACCAGACCCAGCCAGCCGAAGGCTGCCCGTTTCCGGTTTCGGACACTCCAGTGGGTGATCCGTTCGACCAACGGCCGTCGGCCGGCCCCGGTTGCCTGATTCATGATGGTGACCTCGTCGGTAGGGGTGGTGGATTCACGCTGGCACCGCCTTCTCATAAACGGCCTATATCCCGAGGCCTCGGGGGGTGGGGGAGGTGCCGCGCTCACCAGTCGTCGTACTGGCCGTCGCCCAGGCTCAGCAGTTCCGCGAGCTGGTCGCCCGCGGTCAGCGGGATGCGCGAGACGACCGCCGTGGGCTCGTCCACCGCCGCCTCGATCATGCGGGTGCACACCGCGGCGAACCGCTCGACGGTCTCCCGGTCGAACAGCTCGTCGGCGTAGCGCAGGACGATCGTCAGCCCGTTCGCGCTGCTGCGCAGTTCGACGTTGACGTCGAACTGGCCCTCCATGTGCGGAAGGTCGAGGAGCGACAGCCGCAGTCCCCCGTAGGTGGTCGGTTCCGCCGCGCCGACCAGGCCGGGGACCGGCAGCCGGTCGGTCGCGAGCAGTGTCACGGCCATGGCGAACCTGGGCACGGGGACGGGGTGACGCAGCCGCCCGAGGCCGGCGAGCAGGCCCAGGTGGGCCTCGCTCACGGTGTCGCCGATGGTGGTGTCGGCGGCGAACCGGGCGCGCAGGGCGAGGGAGCTGACGAGGTAGCCGACCATGTCGGCGGTGCCCTTGCCGATCCTGCTGGACGCGGGGCAGCCGATGAGGAAGTCGTCGAGGCCGGTGGAGCGGTGCACGGCGGCCTGGAAGGCGCCGAGCAGCAGCGCGAAGGGGGTCACCCCGGCGTGCGCGGCCGCGCCGGGCAGCCGGGCGGCGAGAGCCGGGGCGAGCGCGTGGACGTAGGTCGTGCCGCGCAGCGCCGCGGGTCCGGTGGCGGGTCGGTCGGGGGTCAGGGTCGCGGCGGTGGTGCCCTGGCCGAGCCCGGCCCAGTACCGCTCGGCGCGGGCGCGGGCGGGGCTGCCGGCGAGCGCCCGTTCCTGGTCGACGTACCGGCTGTACGGGACGGTGGCGGCGGGCAGCGGCCCACCGCCGAGGGCGTACGCGTCGAGGAGGTCGCGCAGCATCAGCCACTGGCTGGTGGCGTCGCTCGCGATGTGGTGGGCGGCGACCACGAGCGCCGCGTCGGCGGGCCCGCGGCGCAGCAGCACGACCCGGAACGGCCAGGCGTCGCGGAGCGCGAAGGGCCGGGCGCCGGCCTCGCGGGCGAGCGCGGTCACCTCCTCGTCCGTGCCGCCGGGCACCTCGCGCACCTCGAACGGCACGGGCAGGCCGGGCGCGGGCCGGCGTACCGGCTGCCCGTCCTCCTCCTCGTACACGCAGCTCAGCAGCTCGTGGCGGCCGGCGAGGGCGACCACCGCGCGGCGCAGTCGCTCCGCGTCGAGCGGGCTGTGCACGCGCACGCCGAGGACCACGTTGTACGCGGCGCTGGCGGGGGCGAGCCGGTGCAGGAACCACATGGCTTCCTGGCCCGCGGCGAGCGGGAGCGCGGCGGTCACTGCCTGGCCAGCTCTTCCGTGAGGTGGGCGGTGATCGCGCCGACGGTCGGGTGGTCCCAGGCCATGGTCGGTTCGACGGCGATCCCGAAGCGGTCCTCGACGTCGCCGCACAGGGTGAGCGAGTAGACCGAGTCGAGGCCGATGTCGACCAGCGGCGCGTCCTCGTCGATCTCCTCGGTGGAGCACTCCAGGTAGAAGGCGATCCGTTCGACGAGCCAGCCGCGGATGTCGGTGGCGGAGACGGTGTCGGGCGCGGTCGGCCCGGTGGACGCGATGGACATGGCTGAACTCCCGTGGGACGGCGCCCCGCTCAGGCGAGCGGAGCGCGGATGAGGTCGAAGGTGCGGTGCTCTTCGTGACGGTGGAGCAGCTCCGTGTGGAGCTCCTCGGCCGCGTCCCGGGGCAGCGGCCCCGGCTTCAGGCCGAGACGGTCGGCGAGCCGGTGCAGGGCGCAGATCACCCAGGCCGGATCGCGCCGCGGGCCGTCGCCGTGCTGCCACACGCCGAGACAGGCCGCGGCGGCGAGCACGTGCGCGTACCGGTCGGCGAGCAGGAACCCGCGGCGCGAGGCGAGCACCGTGCGGTCGCGGGGCGGCAGTTCGGCGGCGCGGCGCGCGATGCCCCGCAGTTCGCCGGCGAACAGCCGGGCCAGGGCGTTCACGCGGGGGTCGGCGTACTCGGTGCCGGTGACGGCCCGGCTGAGGGTGTCCCGGCCGCGCGCGTTGAGTTCCAGCAGCCCGAGGTCCAGGGGCGGCAGCGGGTCGCCGGGGCGGAAGAGTTCGGCGGGGGCCGCGGCTCCGGGCCGGAACCAGCCGCGGTCCGCGAGCCGCGGCAGCTGCGGCACGATCGTGGCCTGGCAGACGGCGCTGCCCGCATGGGCGAGCGCCACCACGGGCAGGTCGCGGGCGGCCTTCTGGAAGACGGCGTACGGGCCGGTGCGCACGTAGCTGCGGGCGCCCAGCAGCACCGAGAGGCGGTACGAGGACTCCTGGAGCAGCTTGGGCACCAGGTACTTCACGGCGGCGGACTGCACGCTGGTCTCACCCGGCAGCAGGTGCAGCGAGCGGGCGCCGACCGTGGCCAGGGCGTCGCTCACCAGCAGGTCGGCGAAGGCCCCCACCAGCGTGGCGCGCGGGTACGGGAGCCGGGCGACGGGCCGGCCGTACAGGCGCCGCCCGAGTCCGAAGCCGAGCGCGGCCCGCAACTGGGTGTCACCGATGCCGACGACCATGCCGGGCAGCACGCTGCGGGTCACCTGGAAGGCGCGCAGCACGGTCTCCATGGCGCCGCCGGGTGTGCCGAGCACGGAGTCGGCGGGCACCGGGCAGTCGTCGAACTCGATGCCGCCGAGCAGGCAGCCGCGGACGCCCGACGTCGGGTAGCGGATGTCGCGGCGCACCGCGCCGGCGGGCAGCCGGTCGAGGTCGACCAGGAGGTGGGAGTGGCTGCGGCTGCCCGGTCGGTCGCTGGTGCGGGCGAACACCACGGCGGCCTCGGCCCGCGAGATGTTGTTCACGAGCTGCTTGCCGCCCCGCAGCCGCAGGCCCTCGGGCGCGGGGGTGGCGGTGAGGCCGACGCGGGAGAAGTCGCTGCCGTGGGCGAGTTCGGTGTACGCGGCGACGACGCGGCCGCCGGAGAGCAGGATGTCGGCGGCCCGCCGCTGCTGCGCGGCGGAGCCCGACGCCCAGACGGGCAGTCCGGCGATGAAGCTGGTGACGCCGTAGCCGATGCCGAGGGAGCAGTCGCGCCGGAAGACGGTGCGCATGAGGTGCGCGAGCCCGTCGGCCTGCGTGAAGCGGCCGCCCAGGGCGCGGGGCACGAACTCGGCGTTGAGGCCGTATCCGGTGAGCAGCCGCTCGCCCTCGGCGGACAGTTCGCCGTGTTCGTCCGCGGCGAGCACGGCGGCGGTGCCCAACGGGTTGTCGGGGTCACCGGCGGGTCCGACGAGGCGTTCGAGGGCGGCGGCGCGCACCCGGTGGTCCGGGTCGGCCGCGGTCGTCGCGGGCAGCGGCCCGGGTGCGTGCGTGATCGTCTCGCTCATGACCCCTCCTGGGTCGGACGGCCCGCGGCCTCGGCCAGTTCGCAGTGCAACAGCGAGAACAGCAGCCCTTCACGGTGCTGCCGGCGCAGCGTCGGCAGCAGCCGGTCCAGGGCCGGCCCGTCCTCGTCGTCGAGATCGGGCTCACCGCTCAACTGCCGCAGCAGACGGGTGAGTACGGCTTCCAACCAGCCGCTGTCGGACCAGCGTCCGGCGGGGTTCTCCAGCCACAGGTGCAGGGCGGCCGAGGCCGCGTAGAGCAGCGTGTAGTCGCGGGCGAGGGCGAAGGCCCGTTCGGGCACGTCGCGGGCGGAGGGCCGGTGGGCGGCGAGTTCGTCGTGCAGTTCCCCGGCCAGCACGAGCAGCCGCCCGGCCTGCGCGGCGACGGCGCTGTCCGGTTCCCGGTCGCGGACCCGGCCGACGGCGGCCGGCAGCGCCTGTACGACGCTGCAGCCGGACCGGGCGTACAGGGTCAGGGCGTCCGGGTCGAGCGCGGGGGGCGGTGCGTCGAGCCGGGCGGAGGCGGCGACGCCCGCCGGGTCGGTGTGCCCGCCGCGCCAGCCGCGGACGAGGACCGGGAACTGGTTGATGAGGTAGTTGAGGTTGACGACGGTGCTGCCGTCGAAGATGCCGACGATCCGGTGGTCGCGTTCGATCTTCTGGAACGTGCCCTCGGCGTGGTCCGCGACCAGCATGGCGCGCGCCCCGAGGACCTGCCGCAGGCCGGCGATGAGCTGGTCGCCGACGGTGGGGACCAGGTACTTCACGACGGCCGACACGGCGCTCTGTTCCCCGGTGAGGGTGTGGATGCCGCGGGTCGCGACCAGGCTGACGGCCTCGACGGCGAGCAGGTCGGCGTAGGCCTCGGCGAGGGTGCGGCCGGCCTGCGGGAGGTCGGCGAGCCGCCGCCCGTACAGCTCGTGCCGCTCGGCGAAGGCGACCGCGACGCCCAGGGCCTGTCCGGCCATGCCGAGCGTCATCGCGGAGCAGAGCGTGCGGGTGATCTGGAAGCCCTTGAGGATGATCTCGAGTCCCGCGCCCTCGGCGCCGATCAGCGCCGACGCGGGGATCTCGGCGCCCGTGAAGGCGATGCCGCTGATGTCGGCGCCGCGCACCCCGTGGGTGGGCAGCGCCGGGACCGGACGCCAACTCTCCGTGTCCAGCCGGGCCTTGTCGACGAGGAAGAGGCTGAAGCCGCGGGCGCCGCCGGCCGGGTCGGTACGGGCGAGGACGGTCACCAGGTCGGCCCGGGTGGCGTTGTTGATCAGCCACTTCTCGCCGTCGAGCCGGTAACCGCCCGTCCGGGTGCGCTCGGCGGTCAGTTCGCCGGCCAGCAGATCGCTGCCGTGCGACTGCTCCGTCAGCGCGAGCGAGACCACCGCGCCGTCCATGACCCGCCCGGCCAGCCATGCCGCCTGCTCAGGGGTGCCGCCCACCCAGACCGAGACCGCGCCGAGATACGTCTTGGTGTGCGCGAGCGCGACGGTGAAGTCGCGACGGCCCAGCGTGCGGATGATCTGCAGCAGTTCCTCACTGGAGCGCAGTTCTCCGCCCAGGTGCGCGGGCACGAACCACTTCGGCAGGCCGAGCGTGTCGAGCTGCCGGCACACCTCGGCCGGGAACGCCTCCGCCCGGTCCAGCGCGCCGAGCCGGGCGAAGGAGAACTCCAGGGCCGCGTCATGGGGATCGCCGAACCGGCCCTCCAGGTCCTCGGTGAGCCCGTAGGGGGCCCACTCCCCGGCCGTGGTCGCTGTCGTGGCCGCCGTGGTCACCGGCTGTCCGCCTTCCGGGTCCGGGGCGCCCCGGCGTGCGCCAGCGCGTCCTTGAGGTACAGCTCCCGCATGAGGGTGCGCCGGATCTTGCCGCTGGTGGTGCGGCGCACCTCGCCGACCCGCACCAGGGCGACGGCGCCGACCCGGACTCCGAGGCGCCGGCCGAGCCGGGTCCGCGCACTGGTCGCCAGGTGCCGCAGCTCGTCCTCGCCGCGGCGGCCCGCCCGTACTTCCTGGGTGACGACGATCTCCTCGTGCGGGCCCTGCGGGACCGCGAAGGCGGCGGCCGGGAGGTTCCCGAACTCCTCCTCCAGGGCGCCGATCTCCCGCTCGATGTCGTGGGGGTAGAGGTTCCGTCCGTGCACGATGATCATTTCCTTGATGCGTCCGGTGACGTACAGCTCGCCGCCGAAGAGGGCACCGAGGTCGCCGGTGCGCAGGAAGCCGCCGCCCAGCCCGGCGGCGGTGGCGTCGAAGGTGCGCCGGGTCTCCTCCTCGCGCGCCCAGTAGCCCAGCGCGAGGCTCTCGCCGCGGATCCAGATCTCGCCGATCTCCCCGTCCGGGAGGATCCGGGCCGTGGCGGGGTCGACGATCCGCACCTCCAGACCGCGCACGATGCCGCTGCTCACCAGCTCCTGTCCGGCCGCGCCCGGACCGGCCCCGGTGAGACGTCCGGCGGCGAGTGCGGCGGCGTCCACCGCGGTGACCACCGGGGGTGTCTCCACCCGGGTGCCGGTGACGAACAGCGTCGACTCGGCCAGTCCGTAGCCGGGCAGCAGCGCCTCGGGGCGCAGCCCGGCCGGTGCGAAACGGGCGGCGAAGCGGGCCAGGGTCGCGGCGTCGACCGGCTCGGCGCCGTTGCAGGCGTGCGTCCAGCGCGACAGGTCGAGGCCGGCGACCTGGTCGTCGGTCAGCCGCCGCGCGCACAGGTCGTACGCGAAGTTCGGGGCGCAGCTGATGGCGGCGCCGGTCCGGTCGATCAGCCGCAGCCAGGAGACGGGCCGCTTGAGGAAGTCGGTGGGCGGCATCAGGACCGCGGTGCCGCCGAGGTAGAGGGGCGTGAGCATCATCGCGATGAGCCCCATGTCGTGGTACGCGGGCAGCCAGCTGCACCAGGTCTGCCCGCCGTGCCAGCCGTGGCTGGTGCGCATCAGCTCGATGTTGTGGACCAGGGCGGCGTGGGAGACCACCACCCCCTTGGGCTCACTGGTCGAGCCGGAGGTGTACTGGAGGAAGGCCGGCAGCCGCGGCAGTACGGCGGGCGGCGTCCAGCCGAGCACATCGGTGGCCACGGCCTGTTCGAGCGTCGCGTCGTCGAGGATCAGGCTCGCGCCGCTGTCCGCCTCGATGCCCTGGATGCGCGCCTCCTGCGTGCTGTGCCCGCCCTGCGCCGGTACGGGCACCGGGATCACTCCCGCGTACAGGCACCCGAGGAAGGCCCGGATGAATCCGGTACCGGGGTGGAAGGCGAGCAGCACCCGTTGGCCGGGGGCGGTGCGGGAGGCGAGCCACTGGGCCACCGACCGGGCGTCGACGTCCAGTCGGGCGTAGCTGACCAGCTCGTCCGTGGCGGTGTCCGCGGAGGCGAAGCGGACGGCGGTGCGGTCCGGATGCTCCGCGACCCGGCGCCGGAATCCGCTCACGTACCCGTCGAAGCAGATCACGTGCCACTCCTCCTGCGTTCGAAGCCGACTGGTGGGCCCACCCTCGTCGGCACGGCTATCCCGGTCCTATAAATGCGGGGCCGGCCGCGGTCCGGTACCGCAGCCGCAGATCGGCCACACGGCCACGGTTGGTGGTCACCGTCCCCTTGACCTGCAAGCCTTCCGTCGTCTCGGTGATCTCGGCGGCGGCGAACACCCGGTCGCCCGGGTGCACGGGGTGGCGGAAGCGGCACCGGTCCATGGCGACCAGTCCGACCTCGCGGGCGGGCCCCGCCCACTCCTGGACGGCGCGGTCGACCGCCTCGACGAGATAGAGGCCGGGCAGCACCGGAAAGCCCGGGTAGTGGCCGGCGACGGTGGGGTCCGCGGCGGCCTCGGCGACGGTGAAGGCGACGGCGGCGGAGTGCGCGTTGCGGCGCATGACGTCGAAGTCGGCGGCGTTGGCGACGGCCGGCGTACCGGTGGCGGTAGCGGTGGCGGTAGTGGTCATGACGTTCCCTCCTGTGGGAGACCACGTGGGAGTCCACATGGACGACGCGGAAGGCCGCCGTACGGCAGGGGGGTGCCGGACGGCGGCCTGATGGCTGCGAGGCGTGCCCCCGGGCCCGCGAGGGGGGTGCCGGCCGTGCGGGGGCCCGTGGCGCCGGGTGGTCCCGGCGCCCGGTGTCAGCCGCAGCCGCCCGCGTGGCCGTCGTCGAACGACGGGCCGTGCGGGAGCCTCCGGTCCTCGTCGGGGCGCTCGGCGTCCCCGGCTTCCAGGGCCTCGCGGGCGGCGGCTGCCGCCACGAAGTCCCGCAGCCGGTCGACGCCCCAGAACTTGTCGTAGTGGACGGTGAAGAAGGGCACCCCGAACACCCCGTCGCGGTGCACCGCGAGCAGCGCCTCAAGGCCCTCCTCCCGCAGCTGGGGGTCGTCGGACGCGCCCGCCAACTCGGCGCTGTCGATGCCGAGTTCCGGGCCGAACGAGCCGATGGTGGCCGGGTCGCAGATGTTCCGGCCCTCCTCCCAGCGGGCCCGCGCGGCGAGCGCGACGAACCGCGCGCCCTCGCCGTGCCGCCGGGCGGCGAGGTAACCGAGGTGCGGCACCTCCCACACCGGGTCCCGGTCGACGGGCCACCGGAAGCTCAGTCCGCGCGCGGCGGCGAGACGCCGTACGTCCTGGAGGATGTAGCGGTGCTTGGCCGCCGACATCGCGGCGTAGGGGAACTCCCCGCCCGCCGCGTCCAGCATCTTGCGGCTCAGCTCGTCCGGCTCGCAGAACGGGACCCATTCGATGCGCGCGGCCAGTTCCGGGTGGTCGTCGACGAGTTCGCGGTAGGCGAGCCAGGAGTACGGGCTGCGCAGCGAGAAGTAGAACCGCGGCACCACCCGCTTGCGCTTCCCGGTGCTCACAGCGCGATGCCGCCGTCCACCTGGAACACCTGTCCGGTGACGTAGGAGGCCTGGTCGGAGACGAGGAAGGAGACGAGCGCGGCGACGTCGCCGGCCGTGCCGAAGCGGCGCAGCGGGATCCGTCCGAGCATCTCCTTGGTGACCTTCTCCGTCAGAGCCGACGTCATGTCGGTGTCGATGAAGCCCGGGGCGACCGTGTTGGCGCGGATGTCGTACCGGCCGCCCTCCTTGGCGAGGGAGCGGGTGAAGCCGATGATGCCGGCCTTGGACGCCGCGTAGTTGGTCTGTGCGGCGTTGCCCGCGACGCCGGCGACGGACGACAGGGTCACCACCGCGCCGCCGCGCCGTTTGATCATCGGGTAGATCACCGAGCGGCAGACGTTGTACGTGCCGTCCAGGTTGGTCCGTATCACCGCGTCCCAGTCGTCGTCCGGCATCAGGACCAGCGGGTTGTCGCGGGTGATCCCGGCCGAGGTGACCGCGGCGGCGACCGGCCCGAACTCGTCCTCGACGCCCGTGACGAACGCCTTGACCTGCTCACGGTCGGCGACGTCCACCTTGCGGGCGAAGACCCCGCGGCCCAGGGCCGCGACCTCCTTCGCCACCAGCTCGGCGGCGGACTCGTCGGAGCGGTAGCAGAACGCGATGTCGTAACCGTCGCTCGCGAGCCGGTTCACGACGGCGCGGCCGATGCCGCGCGACCCGCCGGTGACCAGGGCGACCTTCGCTTCCGAGGCCTCAGCAGTCATTGTTGACGCCCTCCTTTCACACAGGCAGGCCCGCGGGCGCGGGCAGCAGTTCGGTGACGTCCTTGAGGGCGACGACGAAGGCGCCGACGCTCAGCAGCCGCCGGCCGCCGACATGGGTCTCCCCGGTGAGGATCGCGGTGTCCCCGGCCTGCTTGAGCAGGCGCACGGAGTGTTCGAGGACCTCCCCCGGGTACGCCTGGCCGTCGAAGGCCACGTCGTTGATGGCACCGGCCAGCTCGACCTTGCCCGCGAGCACGTCCGGGTTGGGCTGCTCCCAGGTGGACAGGAGCACGGCGGACTGCGCCCACGACTCGATGACGAAGGCGGTGGGATACGCGTAGTCGGCGGGCCCCGCGTGCTGCCCGAGCTGCGCGTAGCAGGGCTCGTTGCCGGAGATCGCCTTGTACGTCGTCATGCGCACGCCGGGAACGACCTCGCCGACACGGTCGACCAGCAGGATGGGGACGCGGTGCGGGATGGTGTTCTTGATTCGGTCGATCCCGTGGAAGCCACCGGTCCCGTCGATCCCGTGACGTACCTCCTCGGGTGCGGACGCGTTCACTGGGCCTCTCCTTCGGGCGTCGGCGTCGTCGCCGCGGAGGTGCGGCGGTAGCGCAGTCTGATGTCGGCGACGGCTCCGGACACGGTGAGCGCGGACGCCTTGGCGGTCAGCAGCCCGCCGTCCTCGCCGGCGTCGACCGTCACCTCGGTGGAGACCCGGTCGCCGGGGAAGACCGGGCGGCGGAAGCGGCAGCGGTCCATGGCGACCAGTTCGAGGCCCGCGCCGAGACCGGCGCCGTCCGCCCACAGCCGGACGGTGCGGTCGGCGGCCTCGACCAGGAACACGCCCGGCTGCACCGGGAAGCCCGGGTAGTGACCGATGAGCACCGGGTCGTCCGGCTCGGCGACGAAGGCGGTGGTGGCGCCGGACGGCTCGTTGCGCAGCAGCTCCAGGCCGTCCGCGCCGAGCGCGCTCGCGCGGCTCACGCGGCCCGCCCCTTCTCCTTCAGCTTCTTCTCCAGCAGGTCGTAGGTGCCCTGGAGGGAGGTGATGGCGACGAGTTCGGACTCGGCCATCTTCACCGCGTACTCCCGCTCCAGGCGCACGGTTATCTCCAGGGCCATCAGCGAGTCCACGTCGAGGTCGTCGACGAAGTGGGCGTCGTCGGTGACCTCCGCGACGTCCAGGTCGAGGATCTCCGCGACGAGGACGCGCAGGCCCTCCTTGTCGAGGGCGGGGGTGGCGGTGGTGGTGGCGGTGGGGTTGCTGACGGTGGTCTCGGTCATGGTCGTCTTCCGTTCGAGGATGGGTCGGACAGGTGCGGCTGGAGCGGCTGGAGCGGCGTACAGGGCCCGGACGAGCAGGCGGCGGGTGCGGTAGGCGCGGCGGCGGGCGGTCGGCAGCACGGGTTCAGACCCGCAGCAGCGTGCAGCCCACCTGGCCGTCCGGGTCGACGGAGGTGACCAGGGCCACCTCGCCGGGGCCGGTGACGCTGAGCGCGGCGGCCAGCTGGAAGGCCGCGGACGCGGCGGAGGCGTCGCCGATGAGCCGGCGCAGGCGCAGCCGGCGGGGCCGGTGCGGGCCGAAGACCTCGTTGAGGGCGGCCTCCTCGCGTCCGCCGAGGGCGCCGCCGGTGTCGCTCGGCACGATCAGCGAGACGTCCTCGGGCTCCGCGCCGGCCTCCTTGAGCGCCTCGGTGACGGCCCGTACGACGGCCTGCTGGGCGCTCTCCGGCTCCGGGAAGCCGAGGAAGCGGCTGCCGAGCAGGGTGGCCTGCGGGCGGCGCCCGTACGACTCGGCACGGGAGCGCGGTTCGAGGAGGAACAGCGCGCAGCCCTCGCCGAGCGGTCCCGCCGAGCGCCGGGCGGCGTCCTGCCTGCCCCGGTACTCCAGCCAGGCGCGGTCGGCCGAGTACTCCTCGACGGCGCCGCACAGCACGGCCTCGCAGTGCCTCTGCCTCAGCAGCCGCGACGCGTAGTTGAGGGCCAGCAGCCCGGTCAGCGCGCCGCCGGCCACGGTGGCGTTGGGGCCGCGCAGCGTGTGCCAGATGGCGCTCTGCCCGGCCGCCCGGTTCATCACCGTGTTGGGGAAGCGGGCCGGGTCCACGTGGAAGGGCTTCTCCCCGGTGAGGGAGTCACGGGTGAAGTCCATGATGCTCTGCACGCTGCCGTGGCCGGTGCCGAGTACCATGCCGACGTCGTCGGGCCGGTCCTCGGCGAGGCCGCCGCCGGCGGTCTCCAGGAGCATGCCGGTGGTGGCGACGGCGATGGCGGTGGCCCGGTCCATGGAACGGGTGCCCTTGCGGCCGAGGATCGCGCGCACGTCGAAATCCGGTATCTCACCGGCGCGCCGGTACGGCCCCTGCCCCGACGCGGTCGTGGCGTCCCGGCCGGCGCGCACCCCGTCGGCGAACGCCTCGGCGCCGAGCCCGTAGGGCGATCCCGTGGACCACCCGGACACGACAAGACTGTCTGCGGTCATCGTCCCTCGCCCTTCAGTTCGTTGTCGGCGGTGTCGGTGGTGCCGGTGGGGGCAGGGCCCCAGGCCCCGGCGGCGGCGTGCAGTTCGGCGCCGTCCACGCCGATGGTGTTGCCGCTGATCCAGGACGAGTCGGTGCGCGAGAGCACCGCGATCGCCTCGGCGACGTCGTCGGGCCTGGTCAGCCGGGAGTGCGGGTTGTTCACCGCGGCGCGCGCGACATAGCCGGCGTGCTCGGGGATGGCCTGCAGCGCGGGCGTCAGCGTGACGCCGGCCCGCAGGGCGTTGACGGCGATGCCCTGCGGCGCCAGCTCACAGGCGAGCTGCCGGACGTGGGCCTCCAGGGCGCTCTTGGCCGCGGAGACCGCGCCGTAGCTGGGCAGCGCCTGGACGACGCCCGCGCTGGTCATCGCGTAGATCTTGGAACCGCTGCGCAGCAGTCCGGCCCGGTGCAGGTCCTGCGTCCAGTAGACGAGGCTGTGGGCCATGACGTCGAGGGTCATCTCCAACTGCCGGGAGGTGATCGGCCGCTCCCAGCCCTCGCGGGGCAGGAACGGCACGAGCGTGCCGAAGGCGAGGGAGTGCACCAGGATGCGGATGCCGCCGGTGGAGCCGGTCAGTTCGGCGATCTCCGGAACGAGCCGGTCGCGGGTGGCGCGGCTCGCGGCGTTCGCGTTGTGGAACGACACCTCGACGCCGTGCCCGCGGATCTCGTCGACGAGTGCCGCGACCTCCTCGTCCCGGGCCGCGGTGTCGAAGTGCACCCCGACGACGTTGACCCCCTCGCGGGCCAGGCCGAGGCTGATGGCCCGGCCGATTCCGCTGGAGGCTCCGAGTACCAGGCACCAGCTGCCTTCAAGGGATTTCAGCATCAGTGGGTCCCCCGCTTCTGGGAAGTGTGCGACGTCCCGGAATCCCGGTTCGGGTCCGGTCCGGTACGGACGAGTGCCAGCGCGGCGTGCCCCTCGCGCGTGGCGGTGGTCAGCAGCCGGGTGCCGGGCGGGCCGGTGAGCGACCCGGCCAGCGCCTGGGCCGCGGCCAGACAGCCCGACCCGGCGGGGGTCACGCGTCCGGTCGCGCCGGCCGCGCGGTCCACGGCGGCGGCCACCGCCGAGGCGAACGGCGAGCCGTCCAGGACGTGGTGGACCTCCACGGTGGTGTCCAGGTCCGACAGCAGCCGGCGTACGGCCCCGGAGACCAGCCCGGCGGGCGGCTCCCGGCCGGGCGGGACGAACATCGAGCGTGCGGCGACCGTGCCCCGGACGCGGGCGCCGCGCGCCTCGGCGGCGGACCACGGCTCCAGGGTCAGGGCGACGGCGCCCTGTTCGCCGTCACCGGCCGGAAAGCCGTCACCGGCCCGGGACTCGGGCAGCCGGTGCTCGGCCGCGCCGACCAGGAGCGTGTCGCAGCGGCCGGCCGCGAGGGCACGGCCGCCGGCCTCCACCGCCTCCAGGGCCGCGACTCTCGGGCTCGCCAGCGTCAACGCGAAGGCCTTGAGGCTCAGCTCGGAGGTGAGGCGGGAGCCGAGCAGGCTCACCGCGAAGAAGGGCGCCGTCGCGGGCGACAGTCCGGCCGCGCCGCCCTCCAGGGCGATCCGGCGGTCCATGGTGTCGAAGAGTCCGGCGAAACCGCCGTTGAGCGCGAGCGCGGCACCTCTGCGGTCCGCGGGCACCGCGTCGGTGCGGCCGCCGTCGGCGAGCGCGTCGCGGGCCGCGGCGAGGAGGTACTGGGCGGCGGCGGGCAGGTACTTGTAGCCGCGCGGCCCGAGCCGGACCCGGTGGTCGAACCAGTCGCCGTCCTCGGCACCGGCCTCGGGGGCGACACCCCCGACCCCGGTCACGGCCCACATGGTCGCGCTGGTCGCGCTGGTCCCGCTCATGCCGCCGCTCCTTCCAGGACCAGTGAGGAATTGCTGCCGCCGAACCCGTAGGCGTTCACCAGGACCCGCCGGCGGTCGCGCGGCAGCGGAACCGGGGCGCGCTGCGGCAGCCACACGTCGCACCCGGGGTCCTGCTCGCGCAGCGGCACGTTGCGCGGGACGTGCCCGTCGCGCAGGATCAGCGCGCCGGCGACCGCGCCGAGCGCGGCCGAGGCCCCGCCCGCGTGGCCGAGCAGCGCCTTGAGGCTGTAGAGCGGCACGTCGGGCGTCCGCTCGCCGAAGACCCGGTGCAGCGCCTGGCTCTCCACCTCGTCGCCGAGCCGCGTCCCGGTGCCGTGCGGGATCACGCAGCCGATGGCCGTGGCACCGCCCGCCGGGCCGACGGCCTCGCGCATGGCCCGTACGATCTGCTCGCCGTCCGCGTGCGGCGCCGTCACGTGGCCCGCGTCGCAGCTCCAGCCGGAGCCGGCCAGGGCCAGCGGGGCCGTGGCGCCGCGGGCCGCGGCGTGGGCGGCGGACTCGACGACGAGGATGCCCGCGCCCTCGGCGAAGACCGTGCCGGCCCGGTCGGTCTCGAAGGGCCGGCACCGGTCCGGGTCGACCGCGCCGAGCCGGTTGAAGCAGCCGAGCGCGACCCGCGAGTAGGCGTCGGAGCCGCCGGCGAGCACCACGTCGGCCTCGCCCGCGCGCACCATGTCGTACGCCATGCCGAGCGCGTAGCCGCCGGCCGAGCAGGCGTTGCCTATGTCGTGGGCGACGCCCGCCAGGCCGAGCCGCGTGGCGGTCGCGGAGGCCAGCCGGAACGGCGCGGTCCATCGGTCGCCGCCCCGCTCGCGCTCGTTGGGACCGGGCTCGCCCATGCAGCTGCCGAGGACGACCGACGCCTCGGACAGTCCGGTCAGGCCCGCGTCGGCGAGCGCTTCCCGGGCCGCCGCGACGGCGAACCGGGTGGCGCGCGCCGCCCGCAGGTCGGGGTCGGGCACCAGGTTGATCCGCGGCAGGTCCATCACGGCGAGCGGGTCGGCCGGCTCGTCCGGCCGGCGGATCCGGGCCGCCGTCATGGCACGCCACAGCGCGTCCGTACCCCCACCGTGGCAGGTGACGGCACCGATCCCGGTGACCACGACCTCGCCGGTCATGCCGACTTGCCCTCCAGCGCCGCGTTCATGCGGTCGTCGAAGGAGACCAGGCTCCAGTCGCGGCGGTTCTCGATCACCGCGTAACCGTGGGTGATCCGCCCGGTCGCGGTGTGCACCAGCGCCCCGTCACGGACGACGTAGGTGTCCATCCGGGAGGTGTAGGTGAAGCCCTTGAAGATCTCCTCGACGGTGAGGACCACGTACAGGTCCTCCTCCATGCGCGCCTCGTCGAGGACGGTGATGCGCGAGTGCGGGACGACGGGGATCCAGTTCTGCTCGTCGAGCAGGGTCTTGATGGAGACGCCGCGGTCGGCGACGAGCTGGTCCTTGGCCTCCTCCATCAGGCGCAGGTAGCCCGACATCTGGATGCGCTCGGTGAAGTGGCAGTACCAGTACGGGATCCGGAACTTCCAGGCGAAGGAGTTGGTGCCTGCCGTCAGCTCCTTGACCAGGTCCGCGGATTCCGGGTTCACCTCGGGCGCGTCCACGTCCCAGGCGGGGGCCGCGGCCAGCCGCTCGACGGCGTACGGGGCGAGGGACGCGGGCACCGGCTCGTTGCCCCCGCCTCGCGGGTCGAGGCGCAGCTGGACGCGGACGGTGGAGGTCACGGCCTTGAGGAGGGTCTCGCGCTGGACGTGCAGCACCACCGACAGCAGCAGTTCGCCGTCCTTGGCCCTGCGGTGCGGCCTGACCTCGGCGCGTGCCACGTCGTCGATGTGGAAGGCGTGCAGGATGCGGGTGTCGATGTCGACGATGTCGGTGCACAGGCCGTACGTCTCGTACACCGTGCCCGGCAGGAAGCCGTTCTGCCGCAGATGGTTCAGCACGGCTTCCTCGACGAGGTAGTTGACGTGCTTGAAGCCGATCCAGGTGCAGATGTTGGACCCCTCGTAGCGGGGCCGTATCTCCAGGGAGGTCGGCTCCTGGAAGGTGAGAGCGGTGCTGTTCGCGGTCACGTCAACTCCGGTACTTCGGTGAGGAGGCGGGCGGGATGAGAGGAAGAGGTGGGTGTCAGGGAGGACAGGAAGCCGTGCACCGCCCCGACGAACAGCTCGGGCTGCTCGGCCATCGGGAAGTGCCCGGACCGTTCGAAGATCCGCAGCCGCGCGTCCGGCAGCGCCCCGGCGAGGGCACGGGCGTCCGCGGGCCGGGCCGCGAAGTCGTGCTCGCCGGCCACGACGAGGGTGGGCAGGCCGATGGCCGCGGTGTCGAGGAAGGGACTGCGCAGGTAGGCGTCGAAGAACCGCATCCAGCCGTACGGGCCGATCCGGTCACGCACCCGCAGGGCCATCGCCTCGCGCAGCTCGACGGGGATCCGGCCGTCCGAGCCGACCCGCAGCCCCTCGTCGAGGATGCGCTGGAAGCCGTGCAGGTAGTAGACGGCGGTGTCCCACTCGAACTCCTCGGGAGTGCCGCGGTGGAACGGGGACACGAGGACGACGGCGCCCGGCCGCCCGGCGGGGCGGGAGACGAGGAGTTCCAGTACGGCGTTGGCGGCGAAGGAGTGCGCGATCAGCAGATCGACCTGCCCCGGTACGGCGTCCAGCGCCTCGGCCACCCAGGGCACCGGGTCCGGGTCGTGGCTCCACCGGGTGTCGCCGTGGGCGGCCCAGGGAAGTTCGGCCTCCCACAGCTCCAGCTCACCCCCGGCCAGCTCCGTGAACCGCCGCCAGACGGCGGTCGATCCGGCGAGGCCGTGCAGGAGCAGCACCCGCACCGGCCGCCGGGCGTCGTCGTGCGGCGCCCGGCGCAGCCGTACCCGTACGCTGCCCTCGCGGTCCTCGTCGGCCCTCATCACGCGCTCCCCGCCGGGGTGAGGATGAGGGCCGCCGCCGCGTCGTCCCGGCCGGTGTCCCCGGTACCCGCGCTGGCGAGCACCACGGCCCCGGCACCGTCCGGCGCGGCACCGGCCAGCCAGGCCGTGCCGGCCACGCACTGGAGCACACCGAGCGCCCCCGAGCTGGGGCCGAGCAGTTCGGACAGATCGCGTACGCCACCGACCGGCACCGACCCGAGGGAGGCGCCGGGGGCCCGGAGGCCTTCCGGGTGTTCGGGCACGCACCACAGGCCGACGGCGCGCGGTTCACGTTCGCGGACGTCCGCGACGGCCCTGGTGTGCTCGGCCCGGCGCGCGTAAGGACCCAGCTCGGCCAGGGGCCGCGCCCCGCGCGCCGCCGCCGAGGCGGCCGACTCGAGCACCAGGGCGGCCGCCCCGTCGAAGAACTCGTCCTGCTCCGGCGCGAGATGGCGGACCGCCGGGTTGTCCGGCTCCACCCCCACCACGAGCACCCGCTCGACCCGGCCCGAACCGATCAGCAGCCGGGCCCAGTTGACCGCGTCGAGGCCGGAGGTACGGCCGTTGCACAGGGTCAGGTTGGCGCCGCGCAGGCCGTGCGTGATGGCCAGCCAGGAGGCGACCACGTTGCTGGAGGTCGCGGGCAGCAGCATGGGGCTGGTGCCGAGGTAGGTGTCGCGGGCGATGGTCGCGACCGTCTCGCAGACGGTGTCGACGTTGCCGAAGTTGGTGCTGACGACGGTGCCGACGGACTCGCCGGGAACGGTCGGCGCGCCGTCCGCCCCGATCAGCCCGGCCGCGGCGAGCGCCTCCTGGCCCGCGACCATGGCGAGCTTGGTGGCCCGGTCCTTGTACCGCAGGCCCCGGCCGGTCAGCCGGTCCACCGGGTCGGCCGGCGCCTCACCGGGCCGCCGGTCGCCGAGCAGTTCCTCGGGGGTGTCGAGACCGCGGACCGCCGTACCGAGTCCGGTGACCACGACGTGCATCCGGCTCACCGCCCCTCCTCCGTCTCGTGTTCCGCGTACCGCTCGACGATCGCGACGGCGTTGAGTCCGCCGAAGCCGAAGGAGTCGATCTGGGCGATCCGCAGCTCCTCGTCGGGGCGCACCGCCTGCCCGCGCACCAGCCGGAATCCGGCCACCGACTCCACCGGGTCGTCGAGTCCGACGATCGGCGGCACACTCCCGCGCCGCATCACGTCGACGGCCGCGACCAGGCTGTGCAGCCCGGACGCACCGGCGGTGTGCCCGGTCATCGACTTGATCGCGGTCATGTACGGGGACGGCTCGACGCCGGCGAAGACCGAGCCGAGGGCCGCGGACTCCGCCTCGTCGTTGAGCGGGGTGCCCGTGCCGTGCAGCATCACCAGGTCGATGTCGGCGGAGCCGACGCCCGCCCGGCGGTGTGCCTCCCGCACGGCCGCGGCGATGTTCTTCGCCTCGGGCGCCGAGGGGTGGTAGGCGTCGCAGTTGACCGCGACACCGCGCACCCGTGCCTGCACGGTGGCCCCCGGGCCGGGCCCGTCGGCCTCCCTGCGCAGCACGACGGCGACCGCGCCCTCGCCCTGCAGCATGCCGCGCCGGGCCCGGTCGAACGGACGCACCCGGTCCGGGGCTTCGGGGTAGCAGCGGTCGAGCAGCCCGTACGTGCTCTCCGAGATGGTGTCCACGCCGGCCACCACCACCGTGTCGGCCTGCCCGAGCTCGAGCAGGTCGGTGGCGAGGGCCAGGGCGTAGAGCGACGCGGAGCAGGCGTTGGCGACGGTGTGGGTGTCGGCGGCGCCGAAGCGCCTGCGCAGCATGGTGCCGAAGTGCAGGTCCGCCACCTCCACCGGCGTCCCGTCCCGCCAGGACAGCTCGACCGAGCGCAGCTCGCGCAGGGTCGTCCCGACCAGGACCGGCACCGACGACAGGTCGTCGCCGAGGCCGGCTTCCCGGGCGGCCGCCTCGACGGCCCGCTCCAGCCAGCGGGTGGCCCGCAGGGGTTCGTCGACACCGGGGGCCGGCCGGTCGTCGATCTCGTAGGCGACCTGGGCGCGGAACTTGCCGCGGTCGTAGCCGCGCAGTCCGGCGAGGCCGCTGCGGCCCGCCACCAGCGACTCGTAGATCTCGTCGGTGTCGGAACCGATGCTGGCGACGGCTCCCGTCCCGGTCACGATCCAGCTCATGCCGCGCTCCGGTACTTGCCGAGGATGACCACCGCGTTGTTCCCGCCGAAGGCGAGCGCGTTGTTCTGCACGATGTTCAGCTCGGCCTCACGGGCCTCGTTGGGTACGCAGTCGACACCGCACTCGGGATCCGTCTCGTTGTGGTTGACGGTCGGCGGGATGAAGCCCTGCGTGAGGGCCACGGCACAGGCCGCGGCGGCGACCGCGCTGGCCGCCCCCATGCTGTGGCCGATCATCGACTTGATGGAGACCGTCCGCGGCATGGCGTCGGCGCCGAAGATCTGCCGGATCGCGCCGACCTCGGTGATGTCGTTGGCCCTGGTGCCGGTGCCGTGCGCGGAGACGAAGTCGATCTGGTCGGGCGTCACCCCCGCGTTGCGGTGGGCGATGTCGATCGTGCGGGCGATGCTGTCCCGGTCGGGTGCGACCGGGTGCAGGGCGTCGCAGGCAAGCCCGTAACCGAGCACTTCCGCGTAGATCCGGGCGCCCCGGGCGAGCGCGGAGTCCAGGCTCTCCAGCAGGAGGATCCCGGCCCCCTCACCGGTGAGGATGCCCTTGCGGTCCTTGTCGAAGGGCTGGCAGGCCTCGGGGGCGATGGTGCCGAGCCGGTAGAAACCGGTGAAGGTCTTGCGGCACAGCGCGTCCGCCCCGCCCACCAGGGCGACGTCCACGTCGCCGCTGCGCAGTGCGTCGTAGCCGTAGCCGACCGCGTAGTTCCCCGCCGCGCAGGCGGTCGGGATCGTGACGGCCTCGACGTCCTCCAGGGCGAATTCCCGGATGATGCCGGAGGAGAGCCGGCCGGCCGGCACCCGGCGGGCGACCACCGGGTCGTAGGACTCGGGACCGGTGGCGAGACCGGTCTCGACGAGCTGGTCGAGGTCGCGGGACTCGCCGTCCGTGGTGCCCACGGACACCAGGGAGCGGCGGGCCCGCACCTCGTCCACGGTCAGCCCGGCGTCCTCGATGGCCATCCGGGTGGCGGCGACGGAGAACTGGCTGGCCCGCCCGAGCTCGTCGGGGTCCACCCGGTGGATCCACCGCGCCGGGTCGAAGTCCGCGACCTCGCACCCGTTGGCGTAGTCGAACCCGGTGGTGTCGAACGCCGTGATCGGCTTGACTCCGCCGCGTCCTTCGCGGAGTCCGGTGGTGAACGCGTCGATACCGATGCCGATACTGGTGACGACGCCGAGTCCGGTGACGACCACCCTGCGGGGGGTGGCGTCCGGGCCTCGCATACCTGTGTTCATCGAAGCTCACCCTCTGGCTGACTCAGCCGGCTGATCGGGGCAGGGCCGGAGCACTGCCGGTCAGCCGCGGGCGGAGGCCTCTTCGACGACGGTGTACACGCCGACGAGGTTGACCATGCGGCTGAGCTCGGCCTGGTCGATCGTCACGCGCTGGGTGCGCTCGAGGGCGGCGAGGATCTCGATGGCGCGCAGCGAGTCCGCGTCGTGGTCCTCCTTGAAGAGGCTGACCTCGGTGACCTCGTCCTCGTCGATCTCAAGGATGTCGCAGACGACCTCCTTGATCTCCTGCTTGCGTGCGGCGTCCAGACCGGTGGTCGCGTTGCTCATGTCGACTCCCTGAGAGATCGGTGAGGATCCGGAGTCGTGCGACTCCGCCCATCCGTTCGGTGAGTCGATGTTGAGGCGGGGCGCTATGCCAGCTCTATACGGATGATTCGCCCTGTTCAGGGGCGTCGGCCGAGTTCTCGTCCAGGGGCTCGGCGGACTCGGCGGGCTCGACGGGCTCGCCCGGGTGCGCGGCCCGGCCCTCGTCACCACCGAGCCAGCCGTACTCGACGGCGCGCATCCCGGCCTGGAAGCGGCTCTTGGCGCCGAGCCGGCACATCAGCTCCGCGGTGATCCGGCGTCCGGTACGCACCGACACACCCAGCCGGCGGGCGACCACCTCGTCGGTGAGCCCTTCCCCGAGCAGGCGCAGAACGGTCTGTTCCTGACCGGTGAGTTCGTTGTCCTCGGCGGGCTGCCGCGGCCGCTTCTCGCCGCTGAGCGGTACGGCCTTGTCCCATACCCGGTCGAAGAGTTCGCAGAGGTTGGCGAGAATCCCGGCGCTGCGGAACACCATGGCGCCGGCCGCGGAATCGTCCGGGTCGATGGGCACGACCGCCTGCCGGCGGTCGAAGATGAGCATCCGGGAGGGCAGCGAGGCCGTGGTGCGCACATGGTTTCCCGAACGGAGCAGCCAGCGCGCGTAGTCGACCGACTCGGGGTCGTTGTAGATGCTGTCGAGGTAGATGGTGTGCATCACGACGCCACGGCTCTGCAGGGTCCCGCTCAGCGGCCGGCCCGCGGCGCGGCTGGCGGCCGACTGCCCGCCGCCGGGATGGAACGCCAGGAGCGAGTCATGGCAGTTGTGGCTGAGTTCCTCGATCCGGGACCGGATCTCGTCGATTCCCTCGATGCGCTCGGTCTCGATCTGGGACGACTCCTGTTGCACCGCGGCGTAGTCGTGGACGAGTCGCGAGACCTCGACGCGCGCGTCCGTCATCTGCCGTTGCCGCTCCAGGAAATCGGCTTCCTGCCGGGCGAGCAGCGCCTGCAGTCCGACGCCCGGCGGGACCGGTCTCAGCGTGCCCGGCGCCTCCCAGGAGGGCCTGACCAGCGACAGCCGTACGCACTCGTCGAGCGCGGAGCGCACCCGCTCGGCCGGCCACTTCAACGTGTCCACCAGGTCTTCGACCGAAATCCCCGGATGTGCCAGCACGGCCCGGTAAAGCTCTACCGAGTTCTTTCCCAGCCCCAGGAGCTCAAGCATGCGGTCCCCCCGCGTCATGAAGGCCGCTGCCCCTGCGACCTCCCCCCGGCACAGAGTAGCCCCGGCGGGCGATAGGTTGTTCGTTTGTTTCGGGGCCACGCCGTGCTCCGTGCCGGTGCGCCCGGTTCCGGTTCCTCCCCCGGGTCGCCCGGCGTACGGCCGTCAGCCGGTGTACGTCTCGAGCGTGCCGCGGCGCCGCACGTCGAGGGTCGCGCAGTGGAACGAGCCGCCGAACGGCGCGTAGTGCAGCAGGTCGCAGGGGATCGGCTCGAAGCCCCAGCTCTCCAGGGCGCGCAGCATGCCGGTGTGGTGCCGGTCCGCGATGACCCGCTTGTCGTCGATGACGAGGACGTTCATGCTGAGCCACTTGCCGCACATCGAGGTGATCTTGAGCATGCGGTCGTCGATCGGGTCGGGTTCGGGGGCGGTCAGGATGTCCCACGAGCGCAGCACGTCCGGGAGGTGGTCGACGTCGACGTACTCCGGGTTGACCAGTGCCCTGCCGGGCGCGAGGGGGACGAACGTCGTGTCGATGTGCATGGGCGCGCGGCAGCGGCTCTCGATCTCGTGGATGCGGTAGCCGGGGCCGAGGTGGCGGCGCAGCCATTCGATGCCCATGCGGTTGGTGACGTTGCTGCGGGTGACGAAGAGGTCGCGTCCCGCGCGCACGAAGTCCGCCGCGTCGAAGACCGGCTCGAACTCGGTGAGGATGTGGCGCATCGGCTCGCCCGCCGCGGGGACGCGGAAGTCCGGCTCGAACAGCTCGTCGGTGAGCTGGGGCTTCGGGGCGGCCGTCCAGCGCGCGCCGCGCCGGAAGTAGTCCTTGAGGATCGGGCGGTAGGAGTGCGTCTCGAAGTACCGGCACGGCCAGGCCATCGGGGTCTCGATGATCTCGTCGCCGATCACGAGCAGGCAGTCGCGCGGGCAGGTGTTGCAGAAGCCGCGTGACGACCAGTCGGGGGTGCTGAAGCGCTGCCGGTGGTCGACCGCGTCCGGACGCGTGACCGTGACGCCGAGCGACTGCAGAAGGGCGACGAACCCGTCGAGCTCCCGCTGCGCCCGTTCGACCAGGACGCGCGGATACCTGAAGCCGGCGGCGAGTCCCTGGAAGCGGGCCGCCCACGGTGGGACGTTGCAGGTCACGACCGGGTGGTCGGAGGGAATCGTCGCGCCTTCCAGCCGGCCGACGACGACCTCCTCCAGCGGGTCCCACTCGTTGTGGGAACTGACCGGCGAGACGGCGGGTTCCGCCGCCTCCGCGATTCCGGGTTCCTGCGCCACCGCCATGACTGAACGCTCCCGATCGCTGGCTCTCCGTGCTTACGGGGTGCCCCGAACCGGACGGATGACACCCGCCCTTCCGAGCCGGACCTTGCTCAAGCTATCGTTTCTCGATAGGTTTCCATCGTGGGTCGATTGAAGGAGGGGCGATGGGACAGCTGACAGTGCTCGCGTTGCGAAGCGTGCTGGGCATGCTGCTCGCGGGTTCGGTGTTCATTCAGGCCGTGCTGGTCTGGCTGCTGGTGGCCGGATCGGGTGATCCCGACGCCGCCCTGGCGTCCGTACGCACGCCGGTCTTCCTGATCGTCGTCCTGGGTGCCGCGGCAGCCGAGGTCGTGCTGGTCTGCGTCTGGCGGCTGGTGACGATGGTGCGGCGGGGCACCGTGTTCTCCCACGGTGCCTTCCGGTACGTCCATGTCGTGATCGGTGCCTTCGTCGCGGCCGCGCTCCTGGTGTTCGCGCTCGCGGTCGTCCTGGCCCCGGGCGAGGCCGTCGCGCCCGGCATCGTCCTCATCCTGGGCGGGGTCGTCGTCGCGGTCCTGGGCGTCGCGCTGGTCGTGCTCGTCCTGCGGATGCTGCTCGCCCAGGCCGTCGCGCGCGACATCGAGGCGGCGCGGATGCGGGACGAGCTGGCAGAGGTGATCTGATGCCGATCGTCGTCGACATCGACGTGATGCTGGCCAAGCGCAAGATGTCCGTGGGCGAGCTGGCGGAGCGCGTCGGGATCACCCCAGCCAACCTGGCCGTGCTCAAGAACGGCCGCGCCAAGGCGGTGCGCTTCACGACGCTCGCCGCGCTCTGCGACGTACTCGAGTGCCAGCCGGGAGACCTGCTGCGCTGGGAGGCGGGGGGCGCGGACGCGGGCGGGTGACGCCGGCCGCCGCCGGCCGCGGGTGGCCTCCGGGGCCCACCCGGGCGCAATCTGGGAGAAGATCTGCGTGCCCTGCGCGCCCGCGGGCACCGACCCGGAAGGACCGCCCCGTGATCATCTTCGGCACCAAGGGATACCTCTACCAGCTCGCGATACTGACACTGGTGTGCGGCCAGTGCGGCAACCCCTCCGCGCACACGCTCAGGAAGCGCGTCACGAAGTTCACGCTGTTCTTCGTGCCGCTGTTCCCGTTCTCCACGAAGTACCTGACGCAGTGCACCTTCTGCGGCGCCGAGCAGCAGGTGACGAAGGAGCAGGCGGAGCAGCTCCAGACGCAGGCCGCGAGCGGCCAGGGCGGCCCCGGCGGTCAGGCGTACGGGCAGCCGCAGCAGCAGCCTTACCAGCGGCCGTGACACCCGGACGCCTCCAACGGCTCCCCCACCCGGATCTGGGGCCCGGCTGGAATGCCGCTCGTGAAGGCGTCCAAGCGCGTCGCCCTGTGTGAGGGGCGTCTGCAACGCTCGGCGGGAGACCACGAACGTCTCGATTCTCGTGACGGGGAGTTCCGCATGCCCGACGCCGTGTCTTCCGCCATGTCTTCCGCCGCGTCTTCCGCCGTTTCCTCCGCTCCTTCCTCCGCCGGGTCCTCCGCCGGGTCCTCCGCCGGGTCCTCCACCGGGCCCTCCACCGGGCCGATTCCCCGGGCCGCCACCGGGACACTCCTCAGACAGCTCGTCCTGGCGGCCGGACCGCTCAACGTGCTCCAGGCCGGCTGCCCCTCCGCGTCGTTCACCACCCGGCTCGCGGCGGCGTTGGGCGAGACCGGGCGCGGCCGGTTCGCGGGAAGCGGCGTGGGCCCACCGGGCGCGGTGCTCGTGCGGCCGGACGGGTACGTCGCCTGGCGGTCGGCCGGCCAGGACCCGGCAGGCGATCCGGCCGGGACGCTGACGGCGGTGCTCAGGCGGGTCCTGGCGCTGGACTGAACGCCTGCCGCCGGCCGCTCAGCCGCTTCCGGGGGCCTGCTGCAGGTCGGCGATGGCGTCGACGTACTTGATGAGCAGCCGGGCGAACTCCAACCGCTCGGCCTCCGGCCAGTCCCTGGTGATGTGCTCGAAGGCGGACCGCTGGTGACTGCGGAAACGGGCCAGCATCTCGTGGCCCTCCTCGGTGAGCTGGAGGATGGTGCGGCGTCCGTCCTGCTGGGAGGCGGCCCGGATCAGATAGCCCGCGGAGATGCAGTCGGAGACCATGCGGCTGGCCACCGAGGGGTCGACGGCGAGACGCTCCGCGACGACCCCGACGGTGATCTCCCGCCCCGGGTGCTCCGGGCCGTCGTGAACGATATTCAGCACCAGGGTCCGCGTCATGTCCTTGCGGGACACCTGCTTCTCGACGTTCAGGGCCGCGGTCCGCCGCAGCCGCGAGAACGCGGGGCCGACGGCGTCGAGCAGCGGCTCGGCCGCTCGCGGCGGTCGCTGAGTCGAAGTCTCCATGGCTCCCATCCTAGGCGGGTTGATTGCGTCCGACGAGCATCTGCATGCCCTCCCGTCCCTGCATGACGTCAGGCATATACCTGCTCGTGGGCATTCACTCGCCTACTGGGCCGGCTCCGCGACGGGGCCCGCTCCTGGAGCAGCGGGCACTTCGCCGGACTCGACACCTGGGTCGATCGACTTCTCCGCGCTCGGGTCGGCACGGGACAGCCGTACCGCCATCTTGCACCTCCTGCACAAGCATGTAGACTCGCAAACACGTGCATGACATCATATAACTGGTAACCCGGTTCCCTGGGCGGGACCGCGGGCTCGGCCCGCGGTTCGACAACTCCTCTTCCTAGGAGACACACACCATGCGAATCGTCCGCCACTACGAGCACGGGGCTCCCTCGGTGCTGCGTATCGAAGAGGCGGAGAGGCCGCAGCCCGGACCGGGCGAAGTGCTGATCCGCTCCGAAGCCGTCGGCGTCACCTTCGCCGAGGTCCAGCGCCGCCAGGGCATCCCGATCGGCGGGCACGCCACCCTCCCCGGGGCCCCCGGCGGCGACGTCGCGGGCACCGTCGAGGCGCTCGGCGAGGGCGTCACCGACCTCCGGGTCGGCGACCGCGTCGTCGTCGACGTCGACCACAGCGCCTACGCCGACCACGTCGTCGCCGACGCCGGCTGGGCCATCACCATTCCGGACACCATGGACGCCGCGGAGGCGACCCTGCTGCCCAGCCCGGCCCAGACCGCGTACCACGCCATCAAGGAGTCCGGCCAGCTCAAGCCCGGTGAGTCGATCCTGATCGACGCCGCGTCCGGTGGCGTCGGCCACCTCGCCGTGCAGATCGCCAAGGCGATGGGCGCCGGCAAGGTCATCGCCACCGCCAGCACGCAGGCCAAGCTGGACTTCGTCCGCGGACTCGGCGCCGACGTCACCGTCAACTACACCGACGACGACTGGGACGAGCAGGTCAGGGCCGCGACCGACGGCCGGGGCGTGGACGTCGTCCTGGAGACCGTCGGCGGCGACGTCCTGACCAAGAGCGTCGCCCTCACCGCCCAGTTCGGCAGGCTGGTCTTCTACGGCTCGGCCAGTGGCGACATCCAGCCCATCCACCCGCTGATGCTCAGCCGGATGAAGACGGTGGCCGGCTTCGCCCTGTACGCCATGCTCTACAACAAGCCCGAGGCCATCGCGGCGGGACAGCGCGATCTGCTCGACATGATCGCCACCGGCAAGGTGCGTCCGGTCGTGCACGAACGGCTCGGACTCGAAGACGCCGTCAAGGCGCACGAACTGATGGAGGCACGAGCACAGCTCGGCAAGGTCGTGCTCGTCCCCTGACGACGGGCCGACGGCCGCCTCCTGACCGACGTGGCCGGTCACGGTCCATCCCCCGTTCGTGACCGGCCACTTCCCGCACACGCGCTCCCGGAGAACGCTCCCGGAGAACACAGCGATCCAGGCAATCCCCTTACGGACACACCGAAGACGACGCCGGCCGACGGCCGGCGGGACGGGGATGGCACCCACTCCCGAAAGGCCATGCCACGTGCCCTCCCAGACCACAGGGGACAGCGGTCCGCTCACTGCCGCCGACCCCGCTCCGCAGCAACCGGAAACCCGGATCAAGCCCGTCATCGCCGCCTGCCTGCTGGCCGTCTTCCTGGCCATGCTGGACTCGCAGATCGTCGCCACCGCGCTGCCGCGCATCGTCGGTGACCTCGGCGGTCTCGACGTCTTCGCCTGGGTGACGACGTCGTACATCATCGCCAGCAGCGTCACCACGCCCGTCTACGGCAAGCTCAGCGACCTCTTCGGCCGGAAGAAGATCTTCATCGTCGCGGTCGTGCTGTTCCTGATCGGCTCCGCGCTCAGCGGCGCCGCCCAGTCGATGGACCAGCTGATCGTGTTCCGCACCGTGCAGGGCATCGGCGCGGGCGGCCTGTTCGTCTCCGTCCTCGCCATCATCGGAGAGCTGTTCAGCCCCCGGGAGGGGGCCAAGTACTTCAACCTCTTCGGCATCGTCTTCGCCCTCGCGGCGCTCGCCGGCCCCGCGGTCGGCGGTGTCCTCACCGACCTGCTGAGCTGGCACTGGGTCTTCCTGGTCAACCTGCCGGTGGGCATCGCGATCCTGGTGCTGGTCGCCACCTGCCTGCACCTGCCCGCGGGCAACCGGACCGCGCACATCGACTACACCGGCTTCGCACTGATCAGCGGCGCGATCGTCGCGCTCTCCCTGGCCGCGAGCTGGGGCGGCGTGAAGTACGACTGGCTCTCCCCGCAGATCCTCGGCCTCGCCGCCGGCGCGCTCCTGCTCGCCGTGCTGTTCGTCGCCGCCGAACGACGGGCCGCCGAACCGGTCATCCCGCTGCACCTCTTCCGCGACTCCACCTTCGCCGTGAGCGTGCTGGTGAGCGTCGCGGCGGGCATCGTGTTCCTCGGCACGGTCAACTTCCTCGCGCTCTACGTCCAGGTGGTGACCGGGGCCAGCCCGACCATGTCGGGTGTGGTGCTGCTGCCCATGATGTTCGGACTCGTCGCCTCCTCCGTGATCAGCGGCAAGGCGATCACGGAGACCGGCCGCTACAAGTGGTACCCGGTGCTCAGCATGGCCCTCGGCATCGTCGGCGCGCTGCTGCTGGCCACCATGGACACGGGCACGTCCCGCGCCGTGGTCATCGGCTACATGCTGGTCTTCGGTCTCGCGGCGGGCCTGAACATGCAGGTCCTCACGATGGCCGCGCAGAACACCGCACCCCGCGACGACATCGGCGCCGTCCACGCCACCGTCGCCTTCTCCCGGCAGCTCGGCAGCACCGTGGGCATCTCCCTGTTCGCCTCGATCTTCTACAACCGGCTCACCGCGGAGATCGCCGACCGGGTGCCCGCCGGCGCGCTGCACGGCATCGACGTCGACGCTCTGTCCTCGCACGAGACGCTGGGGCGGCTCACCGATTCGGTGCGCCACGCCGTCGAGCAGGCCTACGCCGCCGCGCTCACGCCCGTCTTCCTCACGGCGGTGCCGGTCCTCGCCGCGGGGCTGCTGGCCGCGCTGGCGATGAAGAACCTGCCGCTGCGCTCATGGGACGACCAGGGCGCGGACGCCGCCGCCGAGGACGGCGGCCCCCCGGCCCAGGAGCGGTAGCCGGACACCGCTTCCTCTCTTCGAGAGCCGTTCTCCCGTCGCGGGAGGACGGCTCCCGCGCGTGCGGCGGCACCGGCCGGTCGCCCTCATCCTCGCCGCCGTCCTGCACTTCGTCCCGGACGGTGACGACCCGCTCGCCCTTGTCGGGGAGTACACCGGAGGCCTCGTCCCCGGAAGCGCCCTGGTGATCTCGCACGCGGGAGCGGAGGAGGTCCCGCGGGCGGAGCCGGAGGCCGCCGAGCAGTACCGGGGTGCGGTGAGTCAGGTGACCGGGCGCAGCGACCGGGAACTGTCCGCGCTGTTCGAGGGCTTCGACCTGTTGTCGCCCGGCGTGGTCCGGGCCCCGCTGTGGCGGCCCGGGCCGGAGGAGGAACCCGACCCGGGACTCGCGATGCTCGCCGGGGTGGCACTCAAACCGGCCGGGTGACGTACGGCGCCCGTCTGCCGGGCCGGCGGCACGGCCCCGGCGGGGCAGCCCCTGCCCACTGCCCTCCGCGTTGCCGGTTTCCGGCAGCCTTGACTACCCTCACGTTGCCGGACACCGCGCACGGGGCGTGAACGGCAGGGGAGGCGCGGGGTGACGGACCGGCAGACGGACCAGCAGGCGGGCTGGCAGACGGACCAGCAGCCGAATCAGCAGACGGATCAATCGGAGACGTATCTGACCGGGTACGCCGAGATCCTGGCCGGGGCGGCCGGCACGGGGCGCAGGCTGACCCGCGACGAGTTGGAGGACCGGCGGCGCTTCGGCGAGCAGGCCGCGGAGGCGGGGCACAGTCTGCGCAGTCTCGTACGACTGCACCTGGACGCCACGCGCGCCTCCTGGCCCGGCGGCGGTACGGCGGTCGCCGGCTCGGGCGTCACGGACACCGTGCTCGCCGCCGTCGCCCAGGCCGTCGACGCCTTCGCCGAGGGCTACGAACGCGCCCAGCGTCTCGCCGTACGGCAGGAGGAGGCCGCGCGGCGGGAGTTCATCGACGACCTGCTTTACGGGCGCAGCGACCTGGGCCGGCTCGCCGAACGGGCCGAGCGGTTCGGCCTGGTCCTCTCCCACGCCCACGCCGTCGCGGTGGCCGAGGGGCCCGAGGCGTACGACGACACCGCACCGGTCACCCGGCTCGTGGAGACGGCGCTCATCGCCCGCTTCGGCGACCGGCGCATCCTGATCACCACCAAGAACGGGCAGTTGATCTGCATCGCGCCCGGTGACCAGGACGAGGTCCTCGCCTTCTTCGCCAAGCAGGCGTACGCGGCCACGGACGGCAGCCGGGTGGCCATCGGGCGCCCCCAGACCGGCGCGGGCGGCGTGGTGCACAGCTACGAGGAGGCGCTGAGCACCCTCGAACTCGCCGGCCGGCTGGAGCTCGACGAACCCGTGCTGCGCGCCGCCGACCTGCTCGTCTACCCGGTGCTCACCCGCGACCGGCAGGCCATGGCCGACCTCGTGCTGAGCGTGCTGGGTCCGCTGCGCACGGCTCGCGGCGGCGCGGAGCCGTTGCTGCGGACCCTGGAGGTGTACTTCGACGCCGGCTGCACCGCGGCCGAGGCCGCCCGGCGCCTCGCGCTCAGTGTGCGGGCCCTCACCTACCGGCTGGAGCGCATCCACCAGCTCACCGGGGCCAACCCCGCCGACCCGGTGCACCGTTACACCCTGCAGACCGCGGTCATCGGGGCCCGGCTGCTGAGCTGGCCCGCCCAGGAGATCTGAGCGGGCCGGCCCCGGCCGGTGGGGGCGGCCCTCAGCCCGTGATCTCCACCTTGCCGTTGCGCCGCGGGTCGGGCTCCTCCGGCTGCTCCGGCTGCTCCGACCGGCCCGGCCGGTCCGCCGTCTTCGCGTCCTGCCCGGTGAGGTTCTTCAACAGCGCGGGCAGATCGACGCCCGTGGTGGAGCCCAGCAGTTCCATGCCCTGCGCCACGTTGTCGGCGACGGTGCGCGACAGCCGGCTCGCGCCGTCCGTCGAGATGACCGTCATCTTGTCCACGGCCGCCAGCGGCTCCGCCGCCTTGGCCACCACCTGCGGCAGCACCTCGACCAGCATCTGGAGCACGGCGGCGTCGCCGTACCGGTCGAAGGCGTCGGCCTTCTTCTCCATCGCCTCGGCCTCGGCGGCGCCCTTGGCACCGAGCGCGGCGGCCTCCGCCTCGCCCTCCAGCCGGACGGCCTCGGCGATCGCCGCGCGCCGGGAACGCTCGGCCTCACCCTGCTTGAGGCCCTCGATGGCCTCCGCCTCGGCCAGCGCGCCACGCCGCTGCTTCTCGCCCTCACCGGTGAGCCTGGCCCGCTCGGCCTCGGCCTGGGCCGCGGCGATCTCCGCCTCCCGCTCGGCCTCCGCCTGCTTCACCCGCGCCACCCGGCGGGCCTCCGACTCCTGCTCGGCCGCGTACCGCTGGGCGTCGGCGGGCTTGCGCACCTCGGTGTCGAGCTGGCGGTCCTTCAGCGCGGCCTGCCGCTCGGCGACCTTCTCCTGCTCGGCGAGGATGTCCTGCTCCCGGGCCGCCTGCGCGAGGGGGCCCGCCGCGTTGGCACGGGCCGACGCCTGGTCGGTCTCGGCCTTGATCTCGGCCTGCTTCAGGTAGAGGGTCCGCTGCGCGACCGCGATCTCCTCCTCGGCCTTCAGCCGCGCCTGCTCGGCGGCCCGCCGGGCCACGGCCTCGGCGATGTCGGCCTCCTGCTTGGCCCGGGCCGCCTCGGGACGGCCGAGGTCCTCCAGGTAGGAACCCTCGGTGGTGATGTCCTGGATCTGGAAGGCGTCCAGCACCAGGCCCTGCCCGGACAGGCTCGCCTCCGCCTCCTCGGCGACCTGCCCGGCGAACGCGGCCCGGTCCCGGATGACGTCCTCCACGGACATCCGGCCGACGATGGCGCGCAGTGCGCCGGACAGCACCTCCTGGGTGAAGCCGACGATGCCGTCCTGCTGCATCAGGAACCGCTGCGCGGCGGCGCGGATGGCGTCCTCCGTGCCGCCGACCTTGACGATCGCGACGCCTTCCAGGTTGGCCTTCACGCCCCGCAGCGTCACCGCGCCGCGCACGGCGACCGGGATGTGCCGCGAGGAGAGGTCGAGCGTGAAGCGCTGCTGCACGAAGGGCACGACGAACACGCCGCCGCCGACCACGACCTTCTGGCCGCTGTTGTCGGTGAACACACGGCCCGTCTCCGGATCGGTGGACTTCTTGCCGCGCCGCCCGGTGACGATGAACGCCTCGCTCGGCCCGGCCACCTTGTAGCGGCTGACCACTACCAGCGCGAGCAGCACCAGGAGTACGACGACTCCCAGCACCGCGATGACGACAGGACTCATGGCAACGCCCCCGAATCACAGGAAAACACAGGAAAACAAGCAAAGGACAGAACAAGCAAAGGTCGGAACAGGCAGAGGTCGGAACAGGAGGACCGCGGGGAAGCTCAGCGCTCCACCGGGCGCACGACGACCGACGTCCCCGTCGGCACCGCCTCGACCCACACCTCGGCTCCCCGCGCCACCGGCCCCGCGCTGCGCGCCGCGCACTTCAGCGGCTGGCCCGCGAGCCGGAGCAGCACCTCGCCGAAGCCGTCCGCGGGGATGGCGGTCACGACCTTGCCGGACGTGCCCAGCAGGTCGTCCGTGCTCGGTGTGGCGTCGGTCTGATCGCGCATCAGCGCGCGGCTGAAGCGGTACGTCAGCCAGCCGGCCCCCACCCCGGCGACCGCGCCGACCCCGGCGGCGCCCGCGGGCCCGGTCGAGCCGGTGCCGAGGGCGATGGCGCCACCGAAGCCGGTCATCGCCGTGAACCCGGCGACGACCGGCAGCGACAGCCACCCCTCCAGGGCGCCGTCCAGCGCTCCCCCGAAGGCGCTTTCCAGCAGCCCGTCGAAGACCAGCGACAGGGCGAGCAGCACGACCCCCGTGATACCCAGCCCGAGAAACCAGGCCATCGTGCCGTCCCCCTCTCGCCCGTCGCTGAGCTTCGGTGATACGGATCGTCACACGTGGCGGAGGATCACGTCACTTCCGTGTTCCGGCAATCTTTACGCGTCTTTGATGCCGCTCTCCGTCTCTCCTCCGCCCCTCCTCCGTCTCTTCGCACGCACGTGGAACCGCACCCGCCACCGGTACTGTCTTTTCTCAAATGGGCACTCAAACGGGGAGCGTTCCGCATCAGGTTCCGCAAGGTGACGCGTACGCGCACATGGTGGTGTGCGGCGACGACGGTCTGGCGCACCGGCTGGCCGCCGAACTGCGCGGTGTGTACCGCGAACAGGTCACCCTCGTCGTCCCGCCCTCCGGGCGCCGGGTGCGTCAGCCGGTCGTCGGGCGGGCCCGCGCGGCCTCGGCCGCGCTGCTGGACATGGTCAACGCGGCCGTCAACCGCTCGGGCAACGTCGAACCGAACGGCGCCGGGCGCGAACTGGAGGCCGCCGAGCCGACCGACGAGGTGCTGGCGGAGGCGGGCGTGGACCGGGCGGCCGCGCTGGCCCTCGTGTACGACGACGACGAGACCAACATCCGCGCCGCGCTGACCGCCCGTCGGCTCAACCCCCGGCTGCGCCTGGTCCTGCGGCTGTACAACCGCCGCCTCGGCCGGCACATCGAGGACCTCCTCGACCAGAGCGCCGCGTTGGCGACCGGCGGCGATCCACGGGACGCCGGGCTCGACGGCGCCGGTACCTCGACGACCGTACTGTCCGACGCCGACACTGCCGCGCCCGCGCTGGCCGCGACCGCCCTCGTCGGCACCAGCAAGGTCGTCGAGACGGACGGGCTGCTGCTGCGCGCGGTGGAACGGCAGCCGCCCCGGCCCGGCGAGGTGGCCGACCCCGGGCTGTGCACCCTCGCGCTGCTCTCCGCGACGAGCACCGACCCGGCCGGCGCCGACGGTTCGGAGGGCAGCGGAGACCAGGGGCCGCAACTGCTGCCCGACGCGGCGGCGGTGGAGGCGGCCACCGGACGCGCCACCGTCGCCCTGGAGCAGGTGTCCTACGCCGGTCCGCCACTGCCCGCCGCACGCGCCGGCGTGCCCCCGTTCGGTGAGCTGTTCTCGCGGCGGCTGCGCTGGTCGCTGGCCGGTCTGGGCGCCTGCGTGGTCGCGCTCGCGGTGGCGCTGATGGTGGTCACCGGTGACCATCCGCTGCACGCCACGTACGTGACGCTGCTCGATCTGTTCGCCATCAACGAGCCCGCGCACAACGACGACGCGGGACGGCAGGTGCTGCAACTGCTGTCCGGATTCGTCGGGTTGCTGCTGCTGCCGGTGCTGCTGGCCGCCGTACTCGAAGCCCTCGGGACCTTCCGCAACGCCTCCACGGTACGGAAGCCGCCGCGCGGTCTCGGCGGGCATGTCGTCCTGCTCGGTCTCGGCAAGATCGGCACCCGTGTGCTGACCCGGCTGCGGGAGATGGACATCCCCGTGGTGTGCGTGGAGGCCGACCCCGAGGCGCGCGGCATGGCGACCGCACGGCGGCTGCGGGTGCCGGTGGTGCTCGGGGACGTCACCCAGGAGGGCGTCCTGGAGGCCGCCAAGATCCACCGCGCGCACTCGCTGCTCGCCCTGACCAGCGTGGACACGACCAACCTGGAGGCCGTGCTGTACGCCCGCTCCGTACGGTCCCGCCTGCGAGTGGTGCTGCGCCTGTACGACGACGACTTCGCGACCGCCGTGTACCGCACCCTGCGCGCCGCGCACCCGGGCGCGCTCACCCGGAGCCGCAGTGTGACCCACCTGTCCGCGCCCGCGTTCGCCGGGGCGATGATGGGCCGCCAGATCCTGGGGGCGATCCCCGTCGAGCGGCGGGTGCTGCTGTTCGCGGCGGTGAAGGTGGCCGGGCATCCGCAGCTGGAGGGGAAGACGGTCGGCGAGGCGTTTCGGGCGGGGGCGTGGCGGGTGCTGGCCCTGGAGGTCTCCGACGGGGAGGTCGCCGACGGGGAGCGGCCCGCCGGCGCGGGTGCCGACGGCGAGGCGGCTCGGGAGTCCAGGTTGGTGTGGGAGGTGCCCGACACGTATGTCCTGCGGAGCGAGGACCGGGTGGTGCTGGCGGCGACGCGGCGGGGGTTGGCCGAGCTGCTGGGGCGGCGGACGCGGCAGGGGACGGGGCTGTAGGGGCGAAGCCCCCCCCGCGACCCCGCCAAGGGCCCCGCCCCTGGTCCCCCGGCCTGCGCCCCGGCCAGGGCCTGTCGTTTGGATCAGGTCGGCTGAGAGAGACCGCGCCTTTCAGTCCACCCGAGCGGGGCGTGGTGCGTGCGGCCGCAAGGCGCAGGAGGGCGGCAGGGCGGAGCCCTGGCAACCGACGACAACGCCGCGGACGCGCGTGCTACGCCCCGCGTCACCAACCTCTCCGGACAGCACACCTAGCTGCGCGGCAGATACCGTTCCGCGAAGTCCAGTTCCAGCCGGACCTGCTTGATGCGCTCGTCCACGACCAGTGACCCGTGCCCCGCGTCGTAGCGGTACACCTCGTGGGCCGCGCCCCTCGCCTCCAGGCGCTCGACGTAGTTCTCGACCTGGCGGATCGGGCAGCGCGGGTCGTTGACGCCGGCGGAGATGTAGACCGGGGCCTTGACCTGGTCGACGTAGGTCAGTGGCGAGGACGCCTCGAAGCGGTCCGGGACCTCTTCGGGGGTGCCGCCGAGGAGGGTGCGGTCGAGGGCCTTCAGGCCCTCCATCTCGTCGTGGTACGCGGTGACGTAGTCGGCGACCGGGACGGCGGCGATGCCCAGCGTCCACGCCTCGGGCCGGGTGCCGATGCCGAGGAGGGTGAGGTACCCGCCCCAGGAGCCGCCGGTGAGGATCAGCCGCTCGGGGTCCGCGAGGCCGGAGGTGACCGCCCACTCGCGCACCGCCTCGATGTCCTCCAGCTCGATGAGACCGACCCGGTGCTTGAGGGCGTCGGTCCAGGCACGGCCGTACCCGGTGGAGCCGCGGTAGTTGACGCGGACCACCGCGTACCCGTGGTCGACCCAGGCGGCGGGGCCGGCGGCGAAGGCGTCGCTGTCGTGCCAGGTCGGGCCGCCGTGGATGTCGAAGACCGTCGGCAGTGGTCCGGTCGTGCCGGCCGGCTTCTGGACCAGGGCGTGGATGCGGCCGCCCGGGCCGTCCACCCACACGTCCTCCACCGGAACCGAGCCGGGCGACTTCATGCCGGGCGGGTCAAGGACGACCCGCCCGGTGGTGGAGCGCACCGCCGACGGCTCGGCGGCCGACGACCACAGGTACTCCACGCTGCCGTCCGGGCGGGCCGTCGCCCCGGAGACCGTGCCGGCCGGGGTCTCGATCTCGACCAGCTCGCGCTCGGCGAAGTCGTAGCGGAACAGTTCGCTGCGGGCCTCGAAGCCGTGCACGATCAGCAGGGCGCTGCCGTCCGGGTACCACTCGGCGCTGACGTCGCCGGGCAGCTCCAGGGCGAGGTCGGTCTGCTCGCCCGTCGCCACGTCCCACACCAGGGGCTCCCAGCGGCCCCGGCGCTGGTGGCCGATGAGCAGGCGGGTGTCGCCGTCGACCGGCGCGAAGCCGAGGACCTCCAGGCCCAGCTCCTCCTCGCCGCCCTCCGTGTCGTCCAGCTCGGCGACCGTCGAGCCGTCGGGGCGCAGGACGCGCAGCGCCGAGTGCATGGCGTCGCCGTGCTCGGTGTGCTCGATGGCGATCAGCGTGCCGTCGTGGGAGAGGTCGCCGACGCCCGCGGACTCGCGGTGCCGGTAGATCTCCGCCGGGGGTCCGCCCGCGTACGCGAGGTGGATCGTCGTACCGTCCTCGTCGGTCGAGCGGCCGATCACCGCCGTACGCCCGTCCCGGCCGAGGGCGAGGCCCGCCGGGTAGGAGGGGTCGAGTCCCGGCACCGCGAGTTCGTCCTCGCCGCCCGGGAAGGGCTGGCGGCGCCAGACGCCGAACTCGTCGCCGTCCTTGTCGTCGAACCACCAGATCCAGTCGCCGTCCGGCGAGAGCACTCCGTCCGTCGTGCCGTTGGGCCGGTCGGTGACCTGGCGCTGCTCGCCGGTCGACCGGTCCCAGGCGTACAGCTCGTACGTCCCCGTCGCGTTCGACACGAACAGGGAGCGGTCCGGTGCGTCCTCGGCCCAGTCGGGCAGCGACACCCGCGGCGCCCGGAACCGCTTCTCCCAGTCGGGCATCTCCGCGACCTGCCGGTCTTCCCCCGCGCTGCCCTGTCCCCGCCGCTGGTCCGGTGACACGGACCCGTTGCTCTCAGTCATGGCCCCATACTGCCCCGTCCCGGTGACAAAGCGCGGACCGGATCCCCAGCCTGTGGACAACTCCCCCCGGCCCGGCTCTGTCCGACGTTTATCCACAGCCCCGAGAACGGGCCGCGGGGGCGCGCACCGTACCGTGGAGGGCGTGTACCGGTTTCTGCTGACGCCCCGATGGTGGGGGATCAACGTCTTCGTCGTCCTGGCCATCCCCTTCTGCATTTTCATGGGTTCCTGGCAGCTCGGCCGGTTCGAGGACCGGGTGCAGGACCACGAGACCGCCACCACGCAGGACGAGTCGGCCCGCGGGGAGGCGGCCCGCCCGCTGGCGGAGCTGCTGCCCGTGGACAAGGCGACGGTCGGCGACCAGACCACCGTGCGCGGCCGGTACGACGACCAGCTGCTCGTCCCGGAGCGGGAGCTGGACGGCCGGGAGGGCTACTACGTCCTCACCCTGCTGCGCACCGACGCCGGCAAGGCTCTGCCCGTCGTACGCGGCTGGCTGCCCGGCGAGCCCGACCCGGCGAAGGCCCCGGCCCCGCCCACCGGCGAGGTCACCGTCACCGGCGCGCTCCAGGCGGCCGAGTCGGTCGGCGCCAACGGCGTCAGCGGCCGCACCGGATGGCCGGCCGGGCAGACCGGCGCGATCAGCGCGGCGACCCTGCTGAACCTCGTGCCGTACGACGTGTACGACGCGTGGGTCACGCTCAACGAGGGCGACTCCGGGATGCGCGCCGTACCCGTGAGCGCTCCGCAGAACACCGGGCTGGACCTCAAGGCGTTCCAGAACCTCGGCTACACCGCCGAGTGGTTCGCCTTCGTGGGATTCGTGATCTTCATGTGGTTCCGGCTGCTGCGCCGCGAGGTCGAACTCGCCCGTGACGCGGAGCTGGGCCTGGCTTCGGAGGACGAGCCGGAGCCGCACCCCGCCCCGTCCGGCGTCTGACGCCGGACGGTCGGCAGAGCCCGCGGGCGCCCGGGGCGCCCGCCGGCGAGGCTACGTTGTCGCCGCCAGCACACCCGTCCAGTACACCGTCCCCGCGCACGCGTCGGACACCGTGGCCGTCGCCGAACCGGCGCCGCCCTCCGGGGTGTACGTCACCGACACGCTCCCGTCGGCCGGGCCGTCCTCGGTGACCAGCTGGGGCGTGGCGCCGGCGTCGCCGCCGCCGCTCGTGGAGGCGCCGCCCTCGGCGGTCGTGTCCTCGGTGGGCGAGGGGTCCGGCGAGGGTCCGCCGGTGCCGCCCCCCGTGGTGCCGCCGGTGGTGGGGCAGGTCTCCGAGGGCACCCAGGCGAACCGCACCTCGTACGCGGAGCTGGGCGCCAGTGTCAGCGTGGCGGTCTCCAGGGACGGGTCGGGCAGTCCGGCCGCGGCGTCCCCGGCCACGTGCCGTGCCGTGCCGATCTTCGCGGCGTCCGCCGCGCCCTGCGGGGTGGTGACCACGCTGCCGGGGCCGACGACGGTGCAGCCGTCCGAGGAGACGTTGGTGACGCGGAAGGAACCGTAGACCACGCCCGTGGAGTCGGGGGCGGCGCTGCTCGCGACGGCCGGGCCGAGCTGCTTCGCCGTACACGCGGGGATGTCGGCGGTGGTACTGGCGGAGGGGTCGGCGCCCGGGGCCGAGCCCGTCGCGGCGCCGCTCTCCTCGTCCTTGTCGGGCGTCTCCTTCGGACCGGCCTTGTCCTTGCCCTCGTCCGTGCCCGCGGAGCCGGCGATGCCGCTCTGGCCGCCGGCCGGGTCCTTGCCCTGGGAGACACCGCCCTGGGCCTGCGAGGCGTGGCCCGCGACGGACGGGTCGGCCCCCCGGCCGGTGGCATCCGAGACGTGCACGAGGGCCGGGACCGCCGTGCCGAGGAAGAGGGCGGCGGCCGCCACACCGACGGCGGCCTGGCGCTTGCGGGCCCGCCGGGCGGGCACCGCGCGGCGCAGGTGGTCCAGGGTGCCGTCGCCCGGCTCCACGTCCTGGACGGCGCGGTGCAGCATCCTGCGCAGGGCCAGCTCGTCGGAGTCGAGCCCGTCGGGTCCCTGAGCGGGGGGCTCCTGAGCGTCGGGGCCCTGTTCGGCGGGGCCGTGGTTCACAGTTCCGTTCCCAGCGTGCGTGTGCTTCGGCTGCTCTTGCCCGATCAGCCCGGCCGGGCCGGTCGGCTCGGTCGGCGCGTCCCCCACCCGGGGGCGGTGCTCGTCGCGGGCGTCGCGCCGCGCGTCGTTGCCGTCGCTCATGCCGGTGCCTCCATGGCCACCCTGAGCGCCGCGATGCCGCGCGACCCGTACGCCTTGACCGAGCCGAGGGATATGCCGAGCGTCTCGGCGACCTGCGCCTCGGTCATGTCCGCGAAGTAGCGCAGGACCAGGACCTCGCGCTGGCGGCGCTGGAGTCCCTTCATCGCCTTGATCAGGGAGTCGCGCTCCAGCTGGTCGTAGGCGCCCTCCTCCGCGCTCGCCATGTCCGGCATCGGCTTGGAGAGCAGCTTGAGGCCGAGGATGCGGCGGCGCAGCGCCGAACGCGAGAGATTGACGACGGTCTGACGCAGGTACGCCAGGGTCTTCTCCGGGTCGCGGACGCGTTTGCGCGCCGAGTGGACACGGATGAAGGCCTCCTGGACGACGTCCTCGCAGGAGGCGGTGTCGTCGAGGAGGAGGGCGGCGAGGCCGAGCAGCGACCGGTAGTGCGCCCGGTACGTCTCGGTGAGGTGGTCGACGGTGGTACCCGCCGCCACCGCGTCCTCGTCCGCGCCGTCGCGCTGGTTCGATATGCGGGCCGGCCGCGCTGCGGGCATGGGCGCGATCACCGGCATGCCACCGGCCGGACCGGCCACACGGGGACGGACGGACCGGCTGGGCGGGCGCAGAGCCGCGCCCCGCGTTCCTGCGGTGAATTCGAGTACCTCTGCCACGCCAGTTGGACACGCTCACCCCCGTGAGGGTTGTACGTGCCGGGCGTCACGTTCTCGCGGCTGTCGGGCAGCCACCCGGCTGACGGTGCGTCATAGGCCCTCATCGTCCCGCTCTTCCCCTATGTCCCATGTGAACGAGCGTCCCCACGCCCGTCCTCGGCGTCCCCACGCCGACTCACGCGTCCCCGCGCCCTGAATGGGTGACCGCAAAGACGCTCCCCGCCCTTCGCACGGTTGCGGAGGGCGGGGAGGAAATCCTCTGATGCCACAGGTGCCGGGTACAAGTAGTCCGGACCAATTTCCGGATCACATCTCGTTCATGGCTCCTACGAACAAACCCCACAGAGGCCAGGGCTTTTATCCCTCTGATCCCTGTTCAGGCGAACTCGGCCGCCACCAGCTCCGCGATCTGCGCGGTGTTCAGGGCGGCCCCCTTGCGCAGGTTGTCCCCGCAGACGAAGAGTTCGAGCGCCGTCGGGTCGTCCAGGGCCCGCCGCACCCGGCCGACCCAGGTCGGGTCGGTGCCCACCACGTCGGCGGGGGTGGGGAACTCGCCCGCGGCCGGGTTGTCGAAGAGGACGACGCCGGGCGCGGTGGCCAGGATCTCCCGGGCCCTGTCGACGGTGACCTCGCCCTCGAAGCGGGCGTGCACGGTCAGCGAGTGCGTGGTGACCACGGGGACCCGTACGCACGTCACCGCCACCGGCAGCTGCGGCAGCCCGAGGATCTTGCGGGACTCGTCCCGCACCTTCATCTCCTCCGACGACCAGCCGTCGTCCTTCAGCGACCCGGCCCACGGTACGACGTTCAGCGCGACCGGCTCCGGGAACGGCCCGGTGTCGTCGCCGACGGCCCGCCGCACGTCGCCCGGGCTGGTCCCCAGCTCGGTCCCGGCCACCAGGGACAGCTGCCGGCGCAGCGTCTGAACGCCGTCCCGCCCGGCACCGCTCACCGCCTGGTACGAGGAGACGACCAGCTCGCGCAGCCCGAACTCGGCGTGCAGCGCGCCCAGCGCCACGATCATGGACAGCGTCGTGCAGTCGGGGTTGGCGACGATCCCGCGCGGGCGCATCCGCACGGCGTGCGGATTGACCTCGGGCACGACGAGCGGCACGTCCGGGTCCATCCGGAACGCGCCGGAGTTGTCGACCACCACCACACCCTTGGCGGCGGCGACCGGCGCCCACTGGGCGGAGACCTCGTCGGGTACGTCGAACATGGCGACGTCGACCCCGTCGAAGGCCTCCTCGGTGAGCGCCACCACCTCGACCTCCTCACCGCGCACGGCCAGCTTGCGGCCGACCGAGCGCGGCGAGGCGATCAGGCGGATTTCACCCCAGACGTCCGCGTGCTGGGACAGGATCTGGAGCATGACCGCACCGACGGCGCCGGTCGCTCCGACGACGGCCAGGGTCGGCCGCCCGGTGCGCCCGGCACCCGCGATGTCGACCATCAGCGCCCGGTGCCTCCGTAGACGACGGCCTCGTCGCTGTCGGAGTCCAGCCCGAAGGCGGTGTGCACGGCGCGGACGGCCTCGTTCACGTCGTCCTTGCGGGTGACGACCGAGATACGGATCTCGGAGGTCGAGATCAGCTCGATGTTCACCCCGGCGTCGGACAGCGCGGTGAAGAAGTCGGCGGTGACGCCCGGGTTGCTCTTCATCCCCGCGCCGACCAGGGAGATCTTGCCGATCTGGTCGTCATAGCGCAGCGAGTCGAAGCCGATGCCGGCCCGGCTCTTCTCCAGCGCGTCGATGGCCTTGCGGCCCTCGGTCTTCGGCAGGGTGAAGGAGATGTCCGTCAGGCCCGTGGAGGCGGCGGACACGTTCTGCACGACCATGTCGATGTTGACCTGGGCGTCGGCGATCGCGCGGAAGATCGCGGCCGCCTCGCCCGGCTTGTCCGGCACACCGACGACCGTGACCTTGGCCTCCGAGGTGTCGTGCGCGACACCGGAGATGAGGGCCTGCTCCACCTGCTTTTCCCCTTGCTTGATCGGCTCGCTGCTGACCCACGTACCCTGCAGTCCGCTGAAGCTGGACCGGACGTGGATCGGGATGTTGTACCGGCGGGCGTACTCCACACAGCGGTGGAGGAGCACCTTGGAACCGGAGGCCGCGAGCTCCAGCATGTCCTCGAAGGAGATCCAGTCGATCTTCTTCGCCTTCTTCACCACGCGCGGGTCGGCGGTGAACACGCCGTCGACGTCGGTGTAGATCTCACAGACGTCCGCGTCGAGCGCGGCGGCGAGAGCGACGGCCGTGGTGTCGGATCCGCCGCGCCCCAGCGTGGTGATGTCCTTGCTGTCCTGGCTGACGCCCTGGAAGCCGGCCACGATGGCGACGTTGCCCTCGTCCACCGAGGTCTTGATGCGACCCGGCGTCACGTCGATGATCCGGGCCTTGTTGTGGACCGAGTCGGTGATGACTCCGGCCTGGCTGCCGGTGAACGACTGGGCCTCGTGGCCCAGGTTTTTGATCGCCATGGCCAGCAGCGCCATGGAGATACGCTCTCCGGCGGTCAGCAGCATGTCGAGTTCGCGCCCGGCAGGGATCGGGGATACCTGCTCGGCGAGATCGATCAGCTCGTCCGTCGTGTCGCCCATCGCGGAAACGACGGCGACCACCTGGTTGCCGTTCTTCTTCGCTTCCACGATCCGCTTGGCGACGCGCTTGATGCCTTCGGCATCGGCTACGGAGGAGCCTCCGTACTTCTGCACGACAAGGCCCACGTGCGCTCCTCGCTCAATCCGTCTCTTTCCGCACGTACGTATATGTACTGCGGTCGGCTCATTTTACCGAGCGTCCAGGTTTCCCCCCTGCGGTATCGCATGGTGAGACCTGGGTACTCGCTCAGGCTGGCTCATGCCCAGGAGGGCGCGGGTCACTCGGGAAAGTGCCGTGAGTCACACGTTCACAAGGCCTCTCGCCTACAACCTCCGTGAATGACGGTGAGTCTGATCTTCCGCCGCGGCGCGTGGTGCGCCGCGCCCTGGGGAGGATCACCGCCTTGTCTCACGCACGTCCGGCGCGCCGACGGCTCGCCGTCACCGCCACCGCCGTCCTTGCCGCCACCATCGGCGCCACCGCTGTGGCCCTTCCGGCCGTGGCCGCCCCGCCGGTGCGGGGGGCGACACAGCAGGCGGTGTCGGCCGACGCGGCCACAGTCGCCTTCCCGGTCGGCCACAAGATCGTGGCAGTGACCGCGTCCGGCTACCTGACCTGGGACAACACCAAGAACGATCGAGCCTGGGTCCGGGCCTCGGACGGCGCGGTGACCGATCTGGTCGACAGTCTGCCCATGCAGGCCACCGGTTACGGCGACCTCGTGGCCGTACTGCCCCGCCGCGACACGGCGGAACTGCGGGACCTGGCCACCGGACGCAAGGTCTTCGACGTCTTCGCCCAGCCGGCCGCCGGGCTCGACTACGCCGGCGCGGCGGGCCAGGCCCTGTTCATCACGGACAAGAGCGCACCGGCGGGCGCCGACCTGCTCATGCACACCAGGGACGGCGGGCGGGCCCCGGTCACCGGCCTCCCGGCCGACGCGACTCTCCGCAGGGTCTCGGCCGGCACCTCCAAGCACGGCCTGGTCACGTACACCAGCGGCGACAAGAAGTACTGGGGTCTGATCGACCTGGCCACCGGCTCCGTGGCGGAGACCGGCCTGCGGGACGACCCGAGGGGCAACGGCGACATCGCCGTCTCGCCGGAGTACGTGGCGTGGGTCGAGTACGGCACGGAGCGGACCGGCATCGCCGTCCGCACCCGCGCCACGGGCGAGACGCGGCGCATCGCGCTGGCCAGTTCCTACTCCCGGGACGTCGAGGTCGGCCTCCAGGGCGACCTCCTGGTGTACGGCGACCCCGGCGGCCAGTCCTACGACTACGAGGCCACACTGTCCGCCCTGACCGCCCGCGACCTGAAGACCGGGGTGACCACCAAGCTGCTGGACCACCTCACGTCCGCCGCGACCTCCCCCGACGGCGTCCTCCACGTCCGCGGCGGCACCGTCGCCGACGGCGAGGGGCTGTACCGCATCGCCCCCGGCGCCGACGGCATCCCGGCCGCCACCCTGGTCGCGAGCACCGGCGAACCGACCGCGCTCGCCCTCGTCGGCCACAACGTCCCCGCGGTGATCGACCTCGACCGCGACGGCGGCCGGATCAAGCTGCGCTGGACTCTGTCGCGGAACAACGCGGAGCTGTGGGTGACACTGCGCCACAAGCGCACCGGGAAGATCGCGCAGGCCGTCTTCTACGGGCCCGAGCCGACGAACTTCACCTTCGAGTGGAGGGGCGACGTGGACCAGGTCACGGCCAGCGCGCCCAACGGCGACTACACCTGGGAGATCTCGGCCCGCCCGCGCAACGGCATCGGCCCGACCCTGACCTCGTCCGGGACCTTCGAGGTCGTCCGCGAGGCCGCTCCGCACGACTACACGGACAACGGCACCCCGGACCTCCTGGCCCGCGACCCGTCGGGCCGCCTGTGGCGCACCGACTCCCACTTCGACTCGTGGAACAAGAACTTCACCCGGGCACCGGAGCGGAAGCTCGTCGGCGGCGGCTGGAACACCTACGACCGGATCGAGGCGGCCGGCAACCTGGGCGGCGCCGCGCACGGAGACCTGGTCGCCCGCGACAAGGCGGGCGTCCTGTGGCTCTACCTGAGCAAGGGCGACGGCACCTTCGCCACCCGCAGCCGGATCGGCGGCGGCTGGGGCGTCTACGACAAGATCGCCGCGGGCAGTGACCTCACCAACGACGGCAGGGCCGACCTCCTGGCCACCGACAAGAGCGGCGTCCTGTGGCTCTACAAGGGCACCGGCGACTGGCGCGCGCCCTTCGGCAAGCGGACCAGGGTCGGCGGCGGCTGGGGCGTCTACAACGAGCTGACGGCCACGGGCGACATCGGCGGCGCCGCGACCGGCGACCTGGTCGCCCGCGACAAGGCCGGTGTCCTCTGGCTCTACCTCGGCAAGGGCGACGGCACCTTCGCCCCCCGCACGCGGATCGGCGGCGGCTGGAACGCCTACCAGTACACCGTCGGCGTCGGCGACGCCGACCGGGACGGCCGTCCCGACCTGTACGCCTACGGCGCGGACCACACGTACTACTACCCGGGCACCGGCAACTGGCGCGCGCCCTTCGGCGCCCGGAAGGCCGACACCGTCCTCGACACGTACCCGGACCACACGGCGGTCTCCTGACCGGCGGCGGGTTCCCGGCCCGGGGTGGGGGCACCCCGGGCCGGTCTCAGTCCGCCGGCTCCTCGAAATCCTCGACGGACATCTGTGGCCGGTGCTTGGTCCTGCGGGTCATGGCGTCCGCCTCCTGCACGATCGCAGCGGACATCGACTGCACCTCGCGGGCGTGCACTTCGACGCCGTAAGGATCGACGGCATCCGTGGGGAGCTGGTCGCCGAGTGGCTCGTCGAGGCGCCGGACGACGATGCGGGGCCGATCGTGTGCGAGGCGAGTACGTCGACGCGAGGGCGCTGCTCGGTGCCCTTACTTGACCGGGCGCAGGCCCAGTGGGCCCGCGATCTCCTCCACCATGACCCGGCCGGCCTCCGTCTCCAGGGTGTCGTCACCGAGGCCCTGGTCCGTGTCCAGGCCGTCCAGTTCCTCGAGGGGCTGGTTCAGCCTCACGTGCGCCACCACGGACTGCAGCGCCCGCAGCGCCGCCGAGGCCGTGGAGCCCCAGTTGGAGAAGTAGGAGAACTGCCACCACCACAGGGCCTCCGTGGTACGGCCGGCCTTGTAGTGGACCATGCCGTGGCGGAGGTCGGTGATGACATCGGTGAGGTCGTCGGAGATACGGGCCGGGACCGGGGCCTTGCGCGGCTCGTAGGGGTCGAAGACCTCGGAGTAGACGTCGATCGGGTCGAGGAGGCGGGCGAGGTTCTCGCGCAGCTCGTCCACGTCGAGTTCCGGGCCCGGGTCGGGTTCGTAGCGCTCGTCGGGGACGATGTCCTCGTGGGCGCCCAGGCGGCCACCGGCCAGCATGAGCTGGGAGACCTCCAGGAGGAGGAAGGGGACGGCGGAGTCCGGCTCGTCGCCCTTCGCCACCTCGGTGACGGCGACCAGGAAGCTCTCGATCTGGTCGGCGATCTGGACGGCGAAGTCGTCGGGGTTCTGGTTGGTCGCGTGCAGCGTGGCGTCAGACATCTAGGAGTCGTCTCCCCTCGAAGGCGCGGCCGAGGGTCACCTCGTCCGCGTATTCCAGGTCGCCGCCCACCGGGAGGCCGCTGGCCAGGCGGGTGACCTTGAGGCCCATGGGCTTGATCATGCGGGCGAGGTACGTGGCCGTGGCCTCGCCCTCCAGATTCGGGTCCGTGGCCAGGATCAGTTCCGTGACGGTGCCGTCCGCGAGGCGGGCGAGCAGTTCACGGATGCGGAGGTCGTCGGGGCCGACCCCGTCGATCGGGCTGATCGCGCCGCCGAGCACGTGGTAGCGCCCGCGGAACTCGCGGGTGCGCTCGATGGCCACGACGTCCTTCGGTTCCTCCACCACGCAGATGACGGAGGGGTCGCGCCGGGTGTCGCGGCAGATGTTGCACTGCTCCTCCTGCGCGACGTTCCCGCAGGTCGCGCAGAAGCGGACCTTGGCCTTCACTTCCATGAGGGCCTGGGCGAGCCGCCGTACGTCGGTCGGTTCCGCCTGGAGGATGTGGAAGGCGATCCGCTGCGCGCTCTTGGGACCGACGCCGGGCAGCCGCCCGAGTTCGTCGATGAGGTCCTGGACCACGCCTTCGTACAACGGACTGCCGTCCTTCCTGAGGTTCCTGCACTACGTACGGTAGAGGGCTTCGGCCGGTCTGAGAAAGGCGAACTCAGAAAGGCAGGCCGGGGATGCCGGTACCGCCGCCACCCATGCCCTGGGCGAGGGGGCCCAGCTTCTGCTGCTGGAGGGCCTGCGCGTTCTCGTTGGCCGCCTGGACCGCGGCCACGACCAGGTCGGCGAGGGTCTCTGTGTCCTCCGGGTCCACCGCCTTCGGGTCGATCACGAGGCCGCGCAGTTCGCCGGAGCCGGTGACCGTGGCCTTCACCAGGCCGCCGCCCGCCTGGCCGTCGACCTCGGTCCTCGCCAGTTCCTCCTGGGCCTGGGCGAGGTCCTGCTGCATCTTCTGGGCCTGCTGAAGCAGCTGCTGCATGTTGGGCTGGCCACCACCGGGGATCACGTTCAGCTCCTGTCGCCGCTGTCGCCGCGGGGTCGCCGCGGGTTTTTGCCGTTCGGCACGAGCCTACGTGGTCCGGGCGGCCCTCGCTCCAGCACTCTTTCGAGTGACGTCGAGGGAGCCCTATACCTGATCAACACCCACTTCCGGGCGGAAAAGCGGCGGAACCCAGGGCTTCGCCACCCATTGGGCGGTAGGAAGGTGCTGGCGCATGAGGTCTGCGGGTCTTCAGGTCTTCACAGATGGTGAGCAGTAGGGAGTGCCGGGTGGGACAGCCGGAGATGCAGCCCGAGGGGCCGCCGCACGACGGGCGGGGCGGTGAGGGGGCGGCCGGGCCGCGGCCGGGCGACCTCACCGGGCGGGCGTTTCCGCTCGGGGACTGGGCACTGCCCGCGGAGCGGCTGGACGAGCTGTACCGGTGGGTGGAGCGGGGCGCGCTGGACACGTCGGCCTGGTATCTGGCGGACCGGGTGTGGAAGCGGCGGGGCGCCATGATGCTGCGGGGCGGGGCCGCGGTGGGGGCGGTCGCGGGGGCGGCGCTGCCGCTGCTGGACATGTCCGGGGTGGTGGGCGGGGTCGCTCCGTGGGGGTATCTGGCGCTGCTGTTCGGGGTGGCGTGCGTGGCCGGGGACCGGTATTTCGGGGTCACGTCCGGGTGGATGCGGGACGTCGCCACGGCGCAGGCCGTGCAGCGGCGGCTCCAGGTGCTCCAGTTCGACTGGGCGTCGGAGAGCGTGCGGGAGGTGCTGGGGCCGGCGGACGGGACGGCGAGCGAGGCGGCCGAGCGGTGTCTGCTGGTGCTGCGGCGGTTCTCGGAGGACGTGACGGAGCTGGTGCGGACGGAGACGGCGGACTGGATGGTGGATTTCCGGACCGGGTCGGCGCCGCTGGGGTTGCAGGCGGTGTCCGCGGGCGGGGCGCGGCCGGAAGCGGGGGCGGTGGGAGTGCCGGGGCGGTTTTCGGCGCCGGCGAACGGGGCTCGGCCGAACATGCCTCGGCAGCGGCCGCCGGAGCCGCGGTGACCGGTCCGGCGTTTCGCCGCCGCGCTACTGGCGTCGGTACGTCAGCGTTTCGCCGGTGCTTGTGTTGGTGCGTTCCAGGGTGCCGTTCGGCAGGAGGGTGACCTGGGTGGGTTCGCCCGGGGCGCAGGTGGTGGCGGGGCCGACCGTGACCGTGGAGGGGCCGAGGTTCAGGGGGCCGTCGGAGCCCGGGGCATTGCTGAGGTCGGCCTCGAAGACGCAGTGGTAGGTGCCGTTGCCCGCGGGGCCGTCCGCGACGAGCGACATGACCGTGTCGCCCACGTCGCCCTGCTGGATGGTCAGCCGTCTGGGGTGGACGCCGGAGGCGTTGTCGATGGTCGTGGTCCACGTGCCCAGGTACGCCGTCGGGATCGTGCCGTTCTGAGGCTTCGACGACGTGGGCGTGGGCGTGGTCGGCTGGCCGGCCTCGGTCGTCGGAGCCGAGCCGTCCGTACTGGGGCCCGGGTTCTGGGGTGCGCCGGCCGTCGAGTTGTTCGTGTGGTCGTCGCCGACCCGGTTGTCGCCGTCGTCCCCGCTCATCAGGGCGTAGACCGAGCCTCCGGCGCCCAGCGCGACGACCAGGGCGACCACGATCAGCAGGGCGGTGGAGCGGCCTCTTCGGGGCGGTGCCTGCGGCGGGCCGTACGGCGGCGGGGGCCCGTAGGGCGGGGTCGGGCCGAGGCCCCCGCCGTACGGGTGGTACCCGGGGGGCGCGCCGTAGGCCGGGGCGTAGCCGTGAGCGGGGGGCTGGGGCTGTTGAGGGTGGCCGTGGGCGGGCGGGGGCGTCGGCGGGCTCTGGCCCGCGACCAGTGTGGGGAGGTGGTTCAGCGGGGCGCCGCCGCTGCCCGGCTCGCGCGGTGGCGGCGGGCCGTCCGGCGTCGCGGCGGCCGGTTCCCCCTCCGGGGACGGGGACGGGGACGGCGCGTCCGGATTCGGGGCGGTCACCGCGGCGGCCCCGGCCGCTCCCGGCGGCGCCTCCGGGTTCTCCGTGTCCAGCAGCCGTACCGCGTGCCGGCCGAGCTGCGCCACCAGCGCGCTGGGCAGCCAGGGGTCGCGGGAGCGGCCGTCGGCGACCGTGTCCTGCGCGCCCGTACGCTCCAGGACCTCGGCGAGGGCGGGGCGTGCGGCGGGGTCCTTCTTCAGGCAGTCGCGTACGAGGTCGGCGATGCTCTCGGGCACGCCGTCCAGGTCGGGTTCCTCCTGCGCGATGCGGAACATCAGCGCGTGCACGCCGCTGTTGACGGTGCCGAAGGGCAGCTCGCCGGTGGCGGCGTAGGCGACGACGGAACCGAGGCAGAAGACGTCGCAGGCGGGCGTGATGCGGTCGCCGCGCACCTGCTCGGGCGCCATGAAACCGGGCGAGCCGACCAGCGCGCCGGTGCGGGTGAGCCCGCCGTCGGTCATCGTCTGCAGGGCGCGCGCGATGCCGAAGTCGATGACGCGGGGGCCGTCGATGGTGACGAGGACGTTGGACGGCTTGAGGTCGCGGTGGATGATCCCGGCGGCGTGGATGTCCTGGAGCGCGTGGGCGAGACCGGCCGCCAGCGTGCGTACCGAGCGCTCGGGCAGGGCCCCGTGGTCGTGCCCCACGACCTGCTGAAGGCTGGGGCCCGCGACGTACCCGGTGGCGACCCACGGCACGGCGGCCTCGGTGTCGGCGTCCAGCACGGGCGCCGTCCAGTGGCCGCCGACCCGCCGCGCGGACTCCACCTCCTGCCGGAACCGCTCCCGGAACTCCTCCTGCGCGGCCAGTTCCTCGCGCACCACCTTGACGGCGACCGTGCGTCCGCGGTCCGAGCGGGCCAGGTAGACGTGGCCCATACCGCCCGCACCGAGCCGCCCCAGCAGCCGGTAATCGCCGATTCTCCCCCAGTGCTGAACGCCTGGGGGGACCCCCATCGGGTCCCCGCCCCCGAGCTTCTCCATGTCGCGCCGCCTTCCCCCGCACGTGAACCCACGTGAGCAACAGACCGAGGATAGTGCGGGGCGGCCGCGCGGTGAGCCGGTCCGGTTCTACGGTTCCGTAACAGGCGGGTCGTCCGCGTCCGCGACAGGCGGGTCGTCCGCGGTGGACGGTCCGCCGAGCCCGCCCAGCACCTTCGACAGTCGTTCGAGGGCCACCACCGCCTCCGCCAGCTCCGCCTCGGACCCGTACGCCTCCGCCAGCCGGTCGGCGAAGGCGGCGTGGCCGGGGCCGATGCGGGAGAGGGCCGCGAGGCCCGCGTCCGTCGGCGCGAGGAGCTTGGCGCGGCGGTGGGCCGGATTGGGCCGGTATTCGGCGAGGCCGCGCTCCACCAGCAGATCGGCGATGCGCTGCACGCTCTGCCGGGTGATGCCCATCGCCCGCGCGACGCCGGAGACGGGCAGCGGCTCGCGCAGCACCGCGCCGAGCACCTGCCACCGGGCGGCGGTGAGTCCGGCGGGGCGGGCCAGTTCCTCGGCGACCGCGAGGAACTGGCCGTTGAGCCGGAAGACGCCGAGCGCGGCGCCGCTGAGCAGGTCCTGCCGCTCCCGGCCGCTCACGCGGCGCCCGCCTTCTCCAGTACGGCGTACGCCTCCGGGTCGGAGTCGTGGAACAGCCGGTACCAGGCGTCCAGCACCTCGCCCTCGTACACCCCGAGCAGGCCGAGGACCTCGCGGGCGAAGGCGACCGGCTCGGTGGGGCCGGCGGTGATCAGGCCGCGGTCGGTGACCGCGTCGGCCTCCACGTACCGCTCGCCGCCCGCGTAGCCGGTCGCCGCCAGGTAGAAGGAGACGGCGCTGGTGTGCGCGCGGTCGTCGAGCAGTCCCTCGCGGGCCAGTCCGGCGGTGGCGCCGCAGATGGCGGCGACCGGCACGCCGGCGTCCAGGAAGGCGCGGGCGGTGCGGGCGAAGGGGGCCAGGTCGTCGCCCGTGTCCCAGAGGTCGGCGCCCGGGAGGACCAGCAGGGAGCTGTCCTCGGGGCGTACGTCGGCCAGGGCCAGGTCGGGCTGGATACGCAGGCCGCCGATGCTCGTGACGGGTGCGGGGGTGGGGCCGACAGTGCGGACCGGGTACCCGGCGCGGGCCAGGTGGGCCGTCGCGTGGCCGGTCTCCCAGTCGGCCAGAGTGTCGTACACGGCGAGGTGGACGGGCTTGCGGGTGCCGTTCTTGGTGCCGTTCATGACCCCTCCAGCGGTTGCACGGGAACCTTATGACAGAAGACTGTCATGATGACAGTATGCTGTCAATAGAGTTGGGCGCGCGCCGCGTCGACAACCTGTCGTGGAAAGCCCCCGACCGCAGACAGGACGCCGATTCCGTTTCCGCATCGCGGACATCTACCCTCGGCCGCATGACCCCTCAGCCCAATCCCCAGGCCGGCGCCGCCGTGAAGGCCGCGGACCGCGCGCACGTCTTCCACTCCTGGTCCGCGCAGGAGCTCATCGACCCGCTCGCCGTCGCCGGCGCCGAGGGGTCGTACTTCTGGGACTACGAAGGCAAGCGCTACCTCGACCTCGCCAGCGGGCTCGTCTACACCAACATCGGCTACCAGCACCCCAAGGTCGTCGCCGCGATCCAGGAGCAGGCGGCGCGGATGACGACCTTCGCGCCCGCGTTCGCCGTCGAGGCGCGCTCGGAGGCGGCGCGGCTGATCGCCGAGCGGACGCCCGGCGACCTGGACAAGATCTTCTTCACCAACGGCGGCGCGGACGCCGTGGAGCACGCCGTGCGCATGGCGCGGCTGCACACCGGGCGGCCGAAGGTGCTGTCGGCGTACCGCTCGTACCACGGCGGCACCCAGCAGGCGATCAACCTCACCGGCGACCCGCGCCGCTGGGCCTCGGACAGCGGCGCGGCCGGTGTCGTGCACTTCTGGGCACCCTTCCTCTACCGCTCGCGCTTCTACGCCGAGACCGAGGAGCAGGAGTGCGCGCGGGCGCTGGAGCACCTGGAGACGACGATCGCGTTCGAGGGTCCGGGGACCGTCGCCGCGATCATCCTGGAGACGATCCCGGGTACCGCGGGGATCATGATGCCGCCGGCCGGTTACCTGGCCGGGGTCCGCGAGATCTGCGACAAGTACGGGATCGTCTTCGTGCTCGACGAGGTCATGGCCGGGTTCGGGCGGACCGGTACGTGGTTCGCGGCGGACCTGTACGACGTCGTGCCCGACCTGATGACCTTCGCCAAGGGCGTGAACTCGGGCTACGTGCCGCTGGGCGGCGTCGCGATCTCCGCGAGGATCGCCGAGACCTTCGCCGAGCGGCCCTACCCCGGCGGGCTGACCTACTCAGGGCACCCGCTGGCCTGCGCCGCCGCCGTCGCCACGATCAACGTGATGGAGGAGGAGGGCATCGTCGAGCACGCGGCGCGGCTCGGTGCCGAGGTCGTCGAGCCCGCGCTGCGGGAGCTGGCCGAGCGCCACCCGAGCGTGGGCGACGTGCGCGGCGTCGGCATGTTCTGGGCCCTGGAGCTGGTGAGGAACCGGGAGACCCGGGAGCCGCTGGTGCCGTACAACGCGACCGGGCAGGCGGCCACGCCGATGTCCGCCTTCGCCGCCTCCGCCAAGGCCCACGGCGCGTGGCCGTTCGTGAACATGAACCGGACCCACGTCGTGCCGCCGTGCAACGTCTCCGAGACGGAGCTGAAGGAGGGCCTGACGGCCCTGGACACGGCACTGTCCGTGGCGGACGAGTACACCGAGTAAGCCCCGAGCGGGGCCCTGCCCGCATACGGGCAGGAAACGGATCCGAGCGCGTAAGGTGGCGTGCTCGTACACGGTAGACATGTGTACGAGTACGCCCCCTCCCCCGTACGCGACAAGGAGACCGCCCGACCATGCCCGGCCCCAGCGGCACCGGTGCCGTCACGCGCAGCACCCTGCGGCAGCAGATCGCCGACGCGCTCCGCGACGAGGTGCTGGCCGGGCGGCTCCAGCCGGGGCAGGAGTTCACGGTCAAGGAGATCGCCGAGCAGTACGGGGTCTCCGCGACGCCCGTGCGCGAGGCCCTGGTCGACCTGTCCGCGCAGGGGCTCCTCGACGCCGACCACCATCGCGGCTTCCGCGTGCACGAGTACTCGGTCGACGACTTCCGGGGCATGATCGAGGCCCGCAGCCTCGTCACCGACGGGATGTTCCTCGTCCTCGTCGACGACCGCCGGGGCGGCCCGGGCCCCCACGACCCGCGGATCGCCGCCGCCCTCGCCGGGGTCCGCCGACGCGGCGAGGAGGCACAGCGCGCCGCCGCGGCCGGTGACCTGACCATCCTCATCGGCTACGACCTGCGGTACTGGCGCGAACTGGCCGTCCTGTTCGGCAACCCCTACCTCTCCGACTTCCTGCACCGGCTGCGCGTGCAGAGCTGGGTGTGCACGGTGCAGCACCTGCGTCGGCTCAGCGACCTGCGCGGCGCGCTGTGGTCCGGGCACACCGAACTGGTCGACGCCCTCGCCCGCCGCGACGCACCGGGGGCGCGGTCGCTCGTCGAGGCGTACAACGCCCACTCGCTCGCCCTCATCGAGCGGCTCGCCCGGCGATGACCCGGGACGGCCGGGGAGGATGACCAACGTCCCGCGTGTCGTGGTCCGGCGCCAGATGGGTATGGGAACTGCACGCAACACGCACCGACTACGCTTCCTGACCACCGAGCCTGACCATCGTGCCCGACCATCGTGCTTGATCGCCGTGCTGTGTGAGGAGCCCTCTTTTGGCCTGTGACCTGTGGCTGGTACCGCTCGTCGACGTCTTGTGCCACACCCCGGACAACCCCTTCGCCGAGGAACTCGCGCAATACGACAAGGTGCTGGCCGAGGCGGGGCTGCCGCCGGTGCCGGTGTACCAGTACATGCCGGGACTGTCCGGCGAGGTCGCCCCGGTGGCCGGTTTCGACTACGACGCGCTGCACTTCCTGCGCCGGGCGCACCTGCTCCAGGTGTGCGGGCTGCCGGTGACGCCGGTGGACGAACTCGGCGGCGACTACGAGCAGTTGCTGGAGATGTTCGAGGCGACGGCCCAGCAGTCGCACCTGGTCTGGCACTACGACCACGCGGGCGCCTACGTCCCCGTCGACTTCCCGCACCCGCTCTCCAGCGACGAACTCCTCGCGGGTGGCGGCCCGTTGGGCTCCTCGCACACCCTCCTGCGGGAACTGGGGGCCGTCGCCCCGGCCCTGGGCATCGATCCGGCCAACCCCCCGGCGCCCCCGCAGCCGCCGCTCGCCCCGACGGAGCTGGAGGAGCCGGCCGTGCCCGCGCCGTACGACTCCAGCCCCTTCGCCCGCGAGCGCCATGTGTGGCTGGGCCTGCACGCGGCGGCCACGCGGAGCCTGGCGCAGGGGTCGATGATCGTCTTCAGTTGACCCGGTGCCGGTCAGTCGAGTTGGGAGAGTCCCTTCCCCAGGTCCTCGGCGTTCATGATCGGGCAGATGTCGACCTCGGCGTTCATCTTCATGAAGAACGGTTCACCGATCGGGGGCATCTCCGAGCTGTCCTGCATGTCGAAGAACAGCAGGGCCGTCCGCCGACCGCCGACGGTGCCGAAGTAGGCGGCCTCCGGCTTGATGTGGTCGAGGGTCTCCCTCATCACGTCCGCCATCTTGCCGCTGCGGATGAGTTCGTTCGACTTCTCCGTGTCCAGCGTGGCCTTGAGCAGCACGCGCATCGCACTCACCTTCTTCTGCCGACGCGGCGTGTACAGCCTCAGCCTATGCCCGAAATGACGAGATTGTTCAGCTGGTCCGGCTCCGCGATCACATCGATGCCGGTGATGAGACCGTCGTCCGCGAAGGTGAAGCGGAGCACCACGCGCAGCCGGCCGTGCTCGGCCATCGCCAGGCCCACCCGGCCGTCGACCAGGACGACACCGGCGTACCTGGCCCGGCCCATCGAGGCCAGCGCGCCCCTGGCCACCCGCTCCACGCCGGTGACGGCGACGGGCTCGGGCGTCGGAACGACCGCCGCGTCGGCGCGCAGGACGACGTCCGGGTGGAGCAGGGAGACCAGCGCGTCGAAGTCGCCGCCGCGCGTGGCCGCCAGATACGCGTCGACCGCGCGGCGCCTGCGGGGCAGGTCGGCATCGGGCGCGGGTACGCCCCTGACCCGGCGGCGGGCGCGGCTGGCCAGCTGGCGGGTGGCCGCGGACGTCTTGTCGAGCATCGCGGCGATGTCGTCGAAGGGCACGTCGAACATGTCGTGCAGGACGAACGTGAGCCGCTCGGCCGGGCCCAGGGTGTCCAGGACGATCAGCAGCGCGACGCCGACCTCGTCGGCGAGCAGCGCCTCCTCGGCCGGGTCGGCGGCGGGCCCGCCGGACAGCGGGGCGACGGCGGCCGGTCCGCGGTCCGTCCCGTCGTCCAAGGACTCTTCACGGCGCGTGTCCCGGGCGCGGAGCAGGTTGAGGCAGACCCGGGCCACGACCGTGGTGAGCCAGCCGGACGGGTTCTCCACCCCGGAGGTGTCCGCACGGTCGGCGCGCAGCCACGCGTCCTGGAGAGCGTCGTCGGCCTCGCCGAGGGAGCCGAGGATCCGGTAGGCGACCGCCCGCAGCCGGGGGCGGTCCCGCTCGAAGCGCTCCGCCATCGCATCGGATCGTCCAGGCACCGTACGGCTTCCTCCCCCTCTCGGGACCTCGGTCCGGTCCGGCCGAGTCACCCAAGTGAACCACTCCGGTGGACCGCTTCCTCAGCGGATCAGGGAGATCCCCGGTGGCCACAGCACCCCGTCCGCCAACAGCAGGGACGGTCCAAGATGTACGGGGCACACCCGCAGCGGCGCCCGCTGATGCCGGGCGACCTCGAAGCGGGCCGGGTCGCCGCAGTCGACCGGTTCGGTCTCACCGCCGTACGGGCCCCGGCAGGAAGCGGCGCGGTCACGGTCGGTCATGCCCCCGCTCTCACGGTCGGTCATGCCCCGATCCGACACCAGGCTCCGCGCCGACGCCCGGTGAAGGGGGCCGAACGGCTAGCCGAGGACGTCGGCGTCGTCGAGGCCGACGCACTTCCGCTCCTGCGGGATCCACTTCACGGCCGGGTCCAGCGCGGCGAGAACGCCGCCCACCTCCTCGCGCGGACCGGAGTACGTGAGTTCCACGGCCGGTGAGCGGCCGTACGTCCGCAGGACGCTCACGCCGTCGCTCTTGAGCCGCTCCTCGTCCAGGACCCAGTCGACGCCGTCGGCCGTGACGCAGAGGTTGATGTTCGGCGGCAGTTCCTCGGCGCCGCAGCGGAACACCGCCTTCTGGCCGCCCCAGGAGGCGACGCCGTCACCGAGGGCCCAGTCGCGCGAGGCGCCGGGTATGTCGTCCGGGAGGCGGGAGACCACCTTGTCGCACTTGGCGTCGGCGGCGTGCGGGGCGGCGGAGACGCGGTGGCTGTCGACGTAGAGGAGCCCTCCGGCGACGGCCACGACGGCCACGGTCAGCCAGATCCACATCCGGGTGGTGGGCTTCCGCATGTTCCGCTCGCTCCGCGCTGTCCGTTCCGTCCCCTGCTGTCACCGGCCAGCGTATCCGTCCACCGAACGCCGACGGCCGGGGCCCCGGGCGGGGCTCCGGCCGTCGGCGGCGTTCGCCGGCGATTCCAGCGGTCCTACAGGAACGAGTTGATCTCGATCGTCTCGTCCCGGCCCGGACCCACGCCGATCGCGGAGATCGGGGCGCCGGACATCTCCTCCAGCGCCTTGACGTACGCCTGGGCGTTCTTCGGCAGCTCGGAGAAGGACTTCGCCTTGCTGATGTCCTCGCTCCAGCCCGGCAGCATCTCGTAGACCGGCTTCGCGTGGTGGAAGTCGGACTGCGAGTACGGCAGCTCCTCGACGCGCTTGCCGTCGATCTCGTACGCCACGCAGACCGGGATCTGCTCCCAGCCGGTGAGGACGTCGAGCTTGGTGAGGAAGAAGTCGGTGAGGCCGTTGACCCGGGTCGCGTAACGGGCGATCACCGCGTCGAACCAGCCGCAGCGGCGGTCGCGGCCGGTCGTCACACCGCGCTCGCCGCCGATGCGGCGCAGGGCCTCGCCGTCCTCGTCGAACAGCTCGGTCGGGAACGGGCCCGCGCCGACACGGGTCGTGTACGCCTTCAGGATGCCGATGACCCGGCTGATCTTCGTCGGGCCCACGCCGGCGCCGGTGCAGGCGCCGCCCGCGGTCGGGTTCGACGAGGTGACGAAGGGGTACGTGCCGTGGTCGATGTCGAGCAGCGTGCCCTGGCCGCCCTCGAAGAGGACCACCTTGTCGTCGTCGAGGGCCTGGTTCAGGACCAGGACGGTGTCGGCGACGTACGGCGCGAGCTTGTCCGCGTAGCCCAGCAGCTCCTCGACGACCTGGCCCGTGGCGATCGCACGGCGGTTGTAGAGCTTGGTGAGCATCTGGTTCTTGGCGTCGAGCGCCGCCTCGACCTTCTGGGTGAGGATCGACTCGTCGTAGAGGTCCTGGACGCGGATGCCCACACGGTTGATCTTGTCGGCGTAGGTCGGGCCGATGCCGCGCCCGGTGGTGCCGATCTTGCGCTTGCCGAGGAAGCGTTCCGTCACCTTGTCGACGGTCACGTTGTACGGCGTGATGATGTGCGCGTTTCCGCTGATCAGGAGCTTGGACGTGTCGACGCCGCGCTCGTTCAGCCCGCTCAGCTCGGAGAACAGGACCGACGGGTCGACAACGACACCGTTACCGATGACCGGCGTACAGCCGGGAGACAGGATTCCGGAAGGGAGCAGGTGGAGGGCGTACTTCTGATCGCCCACGACTACCGTGTGGCCGGCGTTGTTGCCGCCCTGGTAGCGCACCACATAGTCGACGGAACCACCGAGCAGGTCCGTCGCCTTTCCCTTGCCTTCGTCACCCCACTGAGCACCGAGCAGCACAAGTGCGGGCACGCGCGTACACCCCTTCCGGGCGGGGCATGTCCATGGTCGAGGGCGTACGCGGTGGGTTTCCGCCACGTACACCGCGACCGTCGTTGGCCGCCAACCGTCGGACCGGATGCCCCGGAATAGACGAAGCCCCTGGCGCAATAGCGCAAGGGGCTCTTGCACAAAGATGCTACCCGAGGAAGCGAGGCATGGCCGAGGTGGCGACTTCCGCGAGATCTTCCGCGACGCCCGATCAGCTTCTGGTGGTCATCGATCCGGTCGCCCGGCGAGCGGACGGCGAGTCCGTCCGGATCGCGAAAGACGTGCTCAGCGCGGGTGCGGCGAGCACGAAGGTGTGTCTGCCGGACGGTCCGGAGGAATTCGCCCGGGCGCTGCGGCGAAGGGGATCACGGCGGCCCGTCGTGGTCGGCGACGACCGCGCGCTGCTGCGGGCCGTCGGCCTGCTGCACCGGCAGCGGGAGCTGGCGGGCTGCTCGCTGTCGGTGGTGCCGGTGGGACCGGTACTGGGCCTCACCCGGGCGCTCGGGCTGCCGTCGGGCGCGGTGGCGGCGGCGCGGGCGGTGCTGGACGGGACGGAACGCCGCCTCGACCTGCTCGTCGACGACAGTGACGGGGTGGTGCTGGGGGCGGTGGGGATTCCGCCGGTCGCCGCCCCCGAGGGCACGGACGTGGGGCCGGAGGCGCCGGCCCGTCCCTGGCTGCGGACCTGCCAGTCCCTCGTACGGACGCTGGCGTCCTCGCGGCCGGCCCGGGTCACGGCGGCGCTGGGGGCGGCCGGTCCGGCGCGGCTGCGGGTGGAGGTCGACGGGGTGACGCTGGTGGACCTGGACCAGCCGGTCGAGGGGGTCTCGGTGACGCCGGGCGCCGGCGGAGTGGCCGTGGTGGAGGTGCGGCCGCTGTCGGTGGGCGCGCAGGCGTCGCCGCTGACGGCGAGCGGACGGACGGTGACCGTGTCGGGGGCGCACTTCAGGTACCGGGCCGACGCGGTGGTGTCGGGGCCGGTGGGGACGCGGACGTGGACGGTGCGGGAGGGGGCGTGGGGGCTGACGCTGCCGGCGCGGTGAACGGCGTGCGGTCGGCCGGGCCCGGTGGCTATGCTCCCGGCCGGATCCGACCAGGGGGCGGGCATGAGCCAGTACTTCGACGTGGGCGACGAGACGCTGTGGAATCCGTCCAGCGGGGCGGCGCGGCTGTTCCTGCGGACGCTGCGCGTCTACGAGGAGGAGGTGGGGCTCGCGTCGGGGTTCGGGGCGATGGAGAACGACGAGTGCCAGGTCGACCCGGCCGCCCTGGAGGCCTTCGTCAACGCTCTGCTCGTGTGGCACGACCGGCGGTCGCACCATGTGATCGACGCCCTGTCCTGGGGCTTCACGGCGACTGTGCTGGCGCTGGCCCGCCGGGCCGGGGCCGAGGTGCGGTGGCCCGCGCGCGCTGAGCGGGGGTGGGGGGTCGGGGTGCGCGAATGGGCCGACGAACTGGACGGGCACCTGGTGCGCTGAGCGTCGGCGCCCTCGCGTCAGCGGTGGCGGTGCCCTCGCGTCAGCGGTGCCCGAAGGTCTCCTCCCGGTGCACGCGCCAGCGCTCCATCATGGCGGCGATCTCCCCGTCGACGAACTCGAAGAACGCCAGGGTCTCGGCCATGCGGCGCCCCGCCGGGGACTCGGCGCCGAGGCTGGCGACGCCCTCGCGCAGCGCGCTCTCCCAGCGCTTGAGGACGGCCTCGCGGTTGGTGAGCGCCTCGTACCACTGATTGCTGTGCACCCGGTACCGCTCCCGGCGCGAGCCGGGTTCGCGCTCGCGCGAGACCATGTGCTGTTGCGAGAGGTAGCGCACGGCACCTGAGACGGCGGCCGGGCTGACCTGGAGCCGTTCACCGAGTTCCCCGGAGGTCAGCGACCCCGAGTCGGAGGCCAGCAGCGCGGCGAAGACCCGGGCCGGCATCCGCTGCATCCCGGCCTCGACGAGCTGGGCGGCGAAGCCCTCCACGAACTTCGACACCGCCTCGGGGTCACGATCCCGTTCGGCCGGTTCCGGTTCTTCCCTCATCGTTCGATCATCCCTCACATCCTGACGGTTTCTTAACTTCACAATTTTCTGAAGATAGCGTACTTTCGGAATCATGACGAAGGCAATCAGCGTCTCGGGCCTCCACAAGTCGTTCGGCCGGACGCACGCGCTGGACGGGCTCGACCTGGAGGTCGAGGCCGGCGAGGTCCACGGCTTCCTCGGCCCCAACGGCGCCGGCAAGTCCACCACCATCCGCGTCCTGCTCGGCCTGCTGCGCGCCGACTCGGGCGCCGCGCAGGTGCTCGGCCGTGATCCGTGGGCGGACGCGGTGGAGGCGCACCGCCGGATCGCGTACGTCCCCGGCGACGTGACGCTGTGGCGCAACCTCTCCGGCGGCGAGGTCATCGACCTCTACGGCCGGCTGCGCGGCGGGCTGGACACGAGGCGGCGCGCGGAACTGGTCGAGCGGTTCGAACTGGACCCGACCAAGAAGGGCCGCACGTACTCCAAGGGCAACCGGCAGAAGGTGGCCCTGGTGGCCGCCTTCGCCTCGGACGTCGACCTGCTGATCCTCGACGAGCCGACCTCCGGACTGGACCCGCTGATGGAGGAGGTCTTCCAGAGGTGCGTGGCCGAGGAGCGCGAGCGCGGCCGGACGATCCTGCTCTCCTCCCACATCCTCAGCGAGGTCGAGGAGCTGTGCGACCGGGTCAGCATCATCCGCAAGGGGCGGACCGTCGAGAGCGGCTCGCTCGCCGACCTGCGCCATCTGACGCGGACCAGCGTGAGCGCCGAACTCGCGGGCGTCCCGGGCGGGCTGGCGGGGCTGCCGGGCGTGCACGACCTCGACGTCCAGGGCCACCGGGTCCGGCTCCAGGTCGACACCGACAAGCTGGACGCCGTACTGCGCTGCCTGAGCGAGACGGGCGTGCGGTCGCTGACGTCGACGCCGCCGACGCTGGAGGAGCTGTTCATGCGGCACTACCAGGCCGAGGCCGCCGAGGCGGTGGCGTCGCGATGACCGCCACGGCCACCACCACGGCTCTCGCGGTACGGTCCGGCGGCGCGCGCCAACTCGCCGGTACCGGCACGCTGCTGCGCTTCGCCCTGCGCCGCGACCGGGTGATGATCCCGGTCTGGGTGGCGGTGAACGCGCTCATGGTGCTCTCCATGCCCGGCACCATCAAGGGCCTGTACGCCACCGCCGCCGAACGCGCCGACCTGGTGCGGCAGATGGAGACCAACTCCTCGCTGCGCGCGATGGTCGGCCCGGTCTTCGACGACAGCCTCGGCGCGCTCACGGCCTGGCGCGTCGGTGCGTACGCCGCCGCGCTCGCCGCAGTGATGAGCCTGTTGATCGTCGTACGGCACACCCGCGACGAGGAGGAGAGCGGGCGGCAGGAAGTGGTCGCCTCCGGGATGGTCGGCCGCCGGGCCCCGCTGACCGCCGCCCTGCTCACGGCGGCGGTCGCGAACGGCGTCCTGGCGCTGCTGGTCGTCGCCGGGCTGGCCGGGCAGGGGACGGCGGGCGCGCTGGCCCTCGGGCTCGGGATCGCGGGCGTCGGGATGCTCTTCGCCACGATGGCGGCGATCGTCGCCCAGCTGACGGAGAGCGCGCGGCTGGCCCGGGGACTGACGGCGGCGGTGCTGGGCGGCGCCTTCGTGCTGCGCGCGGCGGGCGACTCGGCGACCGTCGACGGCTCGTCCGTACTGACGTGGCTGTCGCCGCTCGGCTGGCTGGAGAACCTGCGCGCCTTCGCGGCCGAGCGGTGGTGGGTGCTGCTGCTGATCGCCGGCGCGGCGGTGGTGCAGGGCGCGGTGGCCTACGAGCTGGCCGGTCGCCGGGACCTCGGCATGAGCTTCCTGCCGACCCGGCCGGGACCGGCCGCCGGGCGCCTGCGTACGGCCGGTGCGCTGGCCTGGCGGTTGCAGCGGGGCAGCGTGCTCGGCTGGAGCATCGGCTTCTTCCTCGCCGGGGTCGTCTACGGCGGGATGACCGAGGGGGCGGCCGATCTGGTCGGGGACAACGAGCAGGCCCGCGAGATCATCGAGCGGATGGGCGGGCAGGCCGGGCTGACCGACGCGTTCGTGTCGGCGATGGTCGGGATGCTCGGGCTGATCGCCGCGCTGTACGTCGTCGCGTCGGTGCTGCGGCTGAACGGCGAGGAGACCTCCGGACGGGCGGAGCCGGTGCTCGCGGGCGCGGTGGGACGGCTGCGGTGGGCCGCGGGGCACCTGGTGATCGCCTTCGGCGGCGCGGCGCTCATCATGCTGCTCGCCGGGGCCGGTTTCGCGGCCGGGTACGGCCAGGACGCCGGGGCGATCCTGGGCGCGTGTCTGGTGCAGTTGCCGGCGGTGTGGGTGATCGGCGGGGTGGCGGTACTGCTGCACGGGGTGCTGCCCCGGGGCGCGGTGGCCGCGTGGGCAGTCGCCGGTGCGGTGCTGCTGCTCGGGTGGGTCGGGCCGGCGCTGGATGTGCCGCAGCGGGTGCTGGACGTGTCACCGTTCGGGCATCTGCCGAAGCTGCCGGGCGGGGAGATGAGCTGGGCGCCGGTGCTGGTGCTCACATCGATCGCGGTGGTGCTGGTGGGGGTGGGACTGGCCGGGCTGCGGCGGCGGGACATGATGACGTGAGCCAGGGGGTGTCGTTTGGATCAGGCCGGAACCCCGGGAGGCGGCGGGGGCGTCACCTCGGGTATGAGTCGGGACGCGGTGACGTGTGGTGGCTGTGGGGTTTCGGCGGTGGGGGCCGTGGGGGCCGTGTCCGTCTGGGGGACGTCGGACCGTACCCAGCGGCACCTCGGCAACAAGTTCGAGAACAACGGCATGGACCTCGGCGTCCTCTACACCGAACTGCCCTTCGTCCTCCTCGCCGGAGCCGTCGTACCCGCCGTGGTCTGGGCGCTGGGCGCCTGGCTGCTGGGCCGGCGCCGGCGTTCAGACCTCCACTCGTAGCTCCGTCAGCCCCCTCATCACGAAGTTCGGCTTCCGTTCCGGTTCCGTCGCCAGGCGCAGCTCCGGGGCCCGCTCCAGCAGGGACGTCATGGACGCCGCCAGTTCGATGCGGGCCAGTGGGGCGCCGATGCAGTAGTGGATACCGGCGCTGAAGGAGATGTGGGGGTTGTCCCGACGGGTGAGGTCGAGGCGGTCCGGGGCGGTGAAGACCGCCGGGTCGTGGTTGGCCGAGCCGAACAGCATCGCCACCTCCGCGCCGCGCGGGACGGTCGTCCCGTCGATCTCGATCTCGTCCAGTACCCAGCGTTCGAAGAGCTGGAGCGGGGTGTCGTAGCGCATCAGCTCCTCCACGGCGGACGGGACGAGGGAGTGGTCGGCGCGCAGGGCCGCCAACTGGTCCGGATTGCGGAACAGGGCCAGCCAGCCGTTGGTCGTGGCGTTCACCGTGGCCTCGTGGCCCGCGTTCAGGAGCAGGACGCAGGTCGAGATCATCTCCTGCTCGGTGAGCCGGTCGTCGTCCTCGTCGTGGGCCGCGATCAGACCCGAGATCAGGTCGTCGCCCGGTTCCTTGCGGCGAGCCGCGATCAGTCCGCGCAGGTACTCGGAGAACTCGACCGACGCGCGGACCGCCTTCGCCGCCGTCTCCTCGGACGGGTTCAGCTCGTACATCCCGCAGATCTCCGCCGACCAGGGCCGCAGCGGGGCACGGTCGGACTCCGGGATGCCCAGCATCTCGGCGATCACGGCGACCGGGAGCGGCTCGGCCACGTCCCGCAGCAGGTCGCCGCCGCCGGCCGCCACCAGCCGGGCCACCAGGTCGTCCGCCAGCCCGTGCACGTACGGCCTCAGCTGCTCCACCGTGCGCGGCGTGAACGCCTTCGACACCAGACGCCGGATACGGGTGTGGTCCGGCGGCTCCAGGTCCAGCATCCCGTGGTCGTTGAGCGTGTGGAAGGGCTCCTGCTCCGGCGGGGGCGCGGTACGGCCGAAGTCCTCGTGCGTGAAACGGTGCTGGTAGGTCCGGCCCAGCCGACGGTCGCGCAGCAGCGCCGAGACGTCCGCGTGGTGCGGCACCAGCCACTGGTCGCTCGGCTCGTAGTAGAGCACCCGCCCCCGGGCCCGCAGCTCGGCGAAGGCGGGGTACGGGTCGGCGACGAACGCCGGGTCCCAGGGGTCGAAGGCGAGGTCGGATTCAGCCGTCATGGACGGACGCTAACGGGTGGTGCCGACCGGGGGCCAGAGGTCCGGGCACTCTCTCAGCCAGGCGTCACCAGGCGGGCCTCGTAGGCGAAGACCGCCGCCTGGGTGCGGTCTCTGAGGCCCAGCTTCACCAGGATGCGGCTGACGTGCGTCTTGATCGTCGACTCGGCTACCACCAGGCGCTCGGCGATCTCCGAGTTGGACAGGCCCTGTGCGATCAGGACCAGCACCTCCGTCTCCCGCTCGGTCAGGTCGCCGTACGCCGCCTGGGCCGAGGACATCAGGCGCGGGGCGTCGGACAGCTTGGAGAACTCGGTGATCAGGCGCTTGGTGACGGAGGGGGCGAGGAGGGCCTCGCCGGCGGCCACCACCCGGACCCCGTCGGCGAGTTGGCGCGCCGAGGCGTCCTTGAGGAGGAAGCCGGAAGCGCCCGCGCGCAGTGCCTGGTACACGTACTCGTCGAGGTCGAAGGTGGTGAGGACCAGCACCTTCGACGTGCCGTCCGCCGCGGCGATCTCCCTCGTCGCCTCGATGCCGTTCAGCTCGGGCATGCGGATGTCCATCAGGACGACGTCCGGGGCCAGTTCGCGGACCTTCGCCACGGCATCCCGGCCGTTGACCGCCTCACCGGCGACCTCGATGTCCGGCATCGCGTTCAACAGGACGGAGAAGCCCTCGCGCACCATCATCTGGTCGTCGGCGATCAGTACCCGGATCGTGCGGTCGCTCATGCTTCACCTTCGGTCGGTGCCGTGACCGGCAGGAACACCGCCACCTCGTAACCCCCGTCGTCGGTGGGGCCGGCCGTCATCTCGCCGTTCAGCATCGAGACGCGCTCGCGCATGCCGGTGACGCCGTGCCCGGCGCCGGGCGAGGGCTTCACGAGGGTCAGTTCCGGGATCGGGCCATTGACGATGCGCAGGCCCAGCCCGCCCAGGACGTAGGAGACCTCCACGCGGGCGGTCGCGCCGGGTGCGTGCCGCAGGGTGTTGCTCAGCGCCTCCTGCACGATCCGGTACGCCGACAGCTCCACACCGGGCGGCAGCTCACGCACCGCTCCGGTCACCGCCTTCTCCACGCTCAGGCCGGCGTCCCGCACGTTGGCGAGCAGGGCGTCCAGGTCGGCGAGCGTGGGCTGCGGGGCGTCCGGGGCCTCGTAGTCCTCGGCGCGGACGACGCCCAGGACGCGGCGCAGCTCGGTGAGGGCGGCCACCGCGTTCTCCCGGATGGTGGCGAAGGCGCGCTCCAGCTCCGGGGGCGGATTCTCCACCCGGTAGGGGGCCGCCTCCGCCTGGATCGCGACGACCGACATGTGGTGGGCCACCACGTCGTGCAGCTCGCGGGCGATGGTGGTGCGCTCCTCCAGCAGGGTCCGCCGGGACCGCTCGTGCGCGGTGACCGTCTGCTGGGCGGTGACCTCCTGCTGAGCCTCCCGGCGGACGTGCCGGACGGCGACCACCAGGAGGGCGAGGGCGGAGAGGAACAGCATCGGCGCGGAGGTGTTGTACTCCCCGTCGCCGAACAGCGTCTCCACGAGCAGGGCGTAGGCGGCGGTCAGGGTCCACATCCAGGCGGCCGTGCGGGGCCGGGTGCGTATGGCCACGATCACCAGCACCGTCAGATGGCAGATGAACGGACCGGGCGGCCAAGGCCATTCGCCCAATTCGCCGAGAAGCACCGCGACCACCGGGGTCGCCGCCATCGACATCCAGAAGGCGCCGACCGGCCGGACCAGCGTGGCCAGCACCGGGATCGCGCACACCAGTCCGCTCAGCAGGGCCGCCGGCCCTCCCAGGGCACCGCCGGCCACGGAACCGCCGAACAGGGCGATCAGCGCGGCGGCCACCACCACCGCGTGCGGCAAGCGGGTGGCGTACGACCGCATGCGGTCGGGGAGCCGGCGGGTCAGCGGACCCTTCGTCGCCATGAGCGGCAGCGGGCGGTACGCGAAGGCGTCGTGGAACAGGTCCTGGCGCAGGCCCTGCAGTGCGTCCATGGCCAGCCGGAACTCGGGGCTGCGCGGCGCGTCACCCTCACCGGAGGGGGTGGTCCGCATCTGGGTCGTCTCGGTCACGTTCGCAACGGTAGGCGCTGCCGGGTGCACCGTCGTCACCAGTGAGAGGGGTCCTTCGGTATCCGTCTCAGGTACTACGGGGGCCACGGGCGCCGGGCGCGGGTCAGTACCCCGACGGCCGCACCAGCCCCGACTCGTACGCGAACACCGCCGCCTGCGTCCGGTCCCGGAGGCCCAGTTTCACCAGGATCCGGCCCACATGGGTCTTCACCGTCTGCTCGGCGACCACCAATCTCTGGGCGATCTCCGCGTTCGACAGGCCCTGCGCGATCAGGGCCAGCACCTCGGTCTCCCGCTCGGTCAGCTCACCGACGCGGGCCTTCAACGGGCCGCGCGGCCGGTCGTCGAGCCGGGCGAACTCGGCGATCAGCCGCCGGGTGATGCCCGGCGCGAGCAGCGCGTCCCCGTCCGCCACCACCCTGACCGCCTCGGCGAGCTGGTCGGCGGAGGCGTCCTTCAACAGGAACCCGGACGCGCCGGCCCGCAGCGCCTCGTACACGTACTCGTCGAGGTCGAAGGTGGTCAGCACCAGCACCCTGATCGACGCGGTCGCCCCGGTGATGCGGCGGGTGGCCTCGATGCCGCCCAGCTCGGGCATGCGGATGTCCATCAGGACGACGTCCGGTGCCATCTCGGCGACCTTGGCCACGGCGTCCAGGCCGTCCACCGCCTGCCCGATCACCTCGATGTCGGGCTGGGTGTTGAGCAGCACGGTGAAGCCCTGCCGGACCATCTGCTGGTCGTCGGCGATCAGCACGCGGATCACGCGGCCGTTGCTGCTGGTCGTCATGGGGTGTCGTCCTCGGTGGAGTGGTGAGTGGAGGGAGGGGCGGAGGGAGGGGCGGAGGGGCTGAGGGGTCCGTCGGGGCCGTCGGGGCCGTCGGCCGGCAGGAACGCGGCCACCTGGTAGCCGCCGTCCGGCAGTGGCCGCGCCGTCAGGGTGCCGTCGAGCATCGCCACCCGCTCCCGCATGCCGAGCAGTCCGTGTCCCGCCCCCTGGGACGGTGCCGGGTCCCGCTCCGGGCGGGTGTTGGACACGTCCACGCGCAGTCCGATCGGTAGATGCATCAGGTGGACCCGGGCGGTCGCGCCGGGCGCGTGCCGCAGGACATTGCTCAGGGCCTCCTGCACGATCCGGTACGCCGACAGCTCCACACCGGGCGGCAGGGGTACGCGCGTCCCGCTCGTCTCGGTGGTGACGGTCAGCCCGGCGGCCCGGATGTTCTCCACCAGCGCGTCCAGCCGGTCGAGGGTGGGTTGCGGGGCATGTGGGGCGGCGTCGCCCCCGCCGGGGGTCTCCAGCGCGTCGGGGTGCTCGGCGCGCAGCACGCCCAGCACCCGGCGCAGCTCGGTGAGGGCCTCCAGCGCGTTCTGCCGGATGCCCGCGAGGTTCTCCTTCAGCTCGTCCGGCGGGTTCTCGACGAGGAGGGGGGCGACCTGGGCCTGGATGGAGATCACCGACATGTGGTGGGCGACCACGTCGTGCAGCTCGCGTGCGATGCGGCCACGCTCCTCCAGCAGGGTGCGCCGGGCTCTCTCCTCGGCGGTGAGCGAGGTCTGCTGCTTCAGTTCCGCGCGGGCCTCGCGGCGTCCGCGCAGGGCGGTGCCGAGCGCCACGACGACCGCGAACAGGATGACGGCGAGCTGGCCGGTCGGCTGGTAGTTCAGCGCGCCCACCAGGCCCTGCACGACGTAGGTGACGAGCGCGGTCAGGGCCAGCGCCTCCGCGGAGACCCGGGTACGGACCCGCAGGGCGAGCAGCAGCAGGACGAACAGGTGCGCGATGATCCCGGCGGCCGGCCATGGCCAGGTGAACTCGGCGCCGCCCGCGTCCATCTCGGACCGCACGGCGAAGGCCCCCACCAGCATGGCCGCCATCGACAGCCACCACGCCGCGACCGGCCGCCACAGCGCGAGCACCATCGCTCCCGCCTGGGCGAGCGCGATCAGGAAGGCGAACCCGGGTTCGACCCCGCCGTTGTCGCCGAGCTGGGCTGCGTCGCCGAGCAGCACGCCGAGGGCGGCCAGGCAGACGACCCCGTGGGGGAACCAGCGCAGCCACACCGACGGCGGCAGCGGATCCGCCCGCCAGGTCCACAGGTCGTCGTGGAGCACCCGCAGCACACGCCTGACCGGGCCCCCCGTGACCATCCGCCGGCTCCCCCATCGCATCACACGGCCCACCCTAGACATGACGTGCACCCGCCGCCCTCGTCCGGCCCTGCGGGCGGTGCGTCCGGACGACCCGGGAGCGGCGCCGGCCGCCACCGCGCTCGACGGAACGGAAGGCGGCCCAGCATCCGGCCAGGGCGAGCGCGAACGCCGGTAGCCAGACGAGCCGGGCCGCGACCCAGTCCAGCCCGTCGGGGAGCGTGTGCAGGCCGGGCAGACGGCCGACGAGGAGGCCGGTGGCCGTGGTCGCCATCAACGCGGTCTGGTGCCACAGGAAGATCGTCATCGCGGAGAGGTTGACCAGCGCGACCGCCGCCCACGCCACGGGCCGCCGCATCGCACGGCGCAGCCGCTCGCGCAGCAGCAGCGCGAGGCCGCACTGCGCCAGGCCGAAGGTGACGGCGGCCAGCGTCGGCGGGTTGAGGTTCGACACCTCGGCGCCGGGGACGCCGACCATCGACGCCGGATAGCCCGCCCAGGCCACGAGCGCCGCGGTCGCCGCCGTACCGCCGGCGAGCAGGGTCCAGCCGGCGCGGCGGCGGTCCAGCTCGCCGCGGGACCAGGCGGCCCCGAGGGTGTAGGGGACCAGCCAGCCTGCGGCGAGGTTGATCCAGCCGAGCCAGGAGGGGGCGCCGAACCCGAAGCGAAGCAGGTCGACGTGGATGACGACGACCAGCGGCCACAGCGGATGCAGCCGGGTCAGCAGCGGAGTCGCCGCCGTCAACGCGGCGAAGACCAGGAGGAACCACAACGGGGACAGGGCCAGTTTCACCAGGGTGTGGACGGTCACGAACTCCGCGCCCGTCAGGAGCAGCAGCGCCGCCGTCACCGTCCACAGGGTGAGGACGGCCGCGACCGGGCGGAACAGTCGGGACAGCCGGGCGGACAGCCAGCGGCCGTAGGAGGTGCCGCGGGCTCTGGCCGACGCGTAGCCGCGGGTGGCGACATGGCCGCCGACCAGGAAGAACACGGCGAGGGTCTGGAAGACCCAGGAGATCGGGGACAGCCAGGGCATGTCCTGGAGCGGACTGGCCGCGTGCAGGCCGCCGCCGTCGGCGACCAGGGCCGTCACCAGCCAGTGGCCGAGGACCACGCCGAGGATGGCGATGGCACGCAGGGCGTCGACGGCACGGTCCCGCGACGCGGGCGTCGCGGCGTCGATCCGGGCGGCGGTGCGGCGCAGCCCTTGCCGGGTGGCGATGCGGCGCAGCCCTTGCCGGGTGGCGGTACGGCCAAGCCCCTTCCGGGTGTCGGCGCCGGGCCCCCGGTCCGGCGCGGCGTGCGGAGGACTCGGTCGGGTCGCTCGGGTCGCCTCAGTCATGGGTCACCTCCGTGGTCTCGCCCAGGGCGATCCGGGCCAGGTTGGTCAGGGAGACGGAGCCGGTGTCGAAGTAGTCGCTGTGGCCGCCGTCGCCGGCCGCGAAGACCCGGGCGCCGAAGTCCGGGGAGACCGGGTCGGTGCCGAAGCCGACGGTGGAGCCGAAGAGGTCGGCGCTGAGGTGCGGCACGTGCTCCACCCAGTCGTCGGCGCCCCGGGCCGCCCAGACCCTGGCGCTCGTGTGCAGGCCCGCGGCGGAGTCGGCGCCGGTGCCGGGGCTGCCGACCAGGGCGATGTCGGCGACGTCCAGGCCGTCGGCGGCGCGGGCGCAGACCACCGAGCCGTAGGAGTGGCAGAGGAGGGCGAGGCGGGTGCCGGGGCCGGTGATCCCGCGCAGGGTGTCGACCAGGGCGCGAAGCTTCGGGGCGGCCCGGTCGGCGCGGCCGGTGGTGGCGACCGTGGTGCTGACGGTGCCCGGTGTCTCGTAGCCCAGCCAGGCCACGACCGCGACGGAGGTCCTCCCGCTCGACTGAAGCCGAGAGCGGGGGAGCGTGCCCTGGGGCGCTTGCGCGGCGAGCTGTCGGTGCAGGGCGAGGGCGGCGGCACGGAACCGGCCGTACGTGTCGATGCTCGTGTCGGAGCCCGGGACCAGGACGGCGACGCGGTCGGCGTGGGCCAGGTCGCCGAAGACCTCCGTGGCCAGTCCGGCGCCCCGGCCGTCGAAGGCGAGCAGACGCCGGGACGGGTCGGCCATCGAGCGGTCCGCCGCCGCGCGGTGCCGGTCGCCGTGGGCGGCGGCCATCCGGGACGCCTCGGCGGCGTTGGCCCGGTTGGCGGCGTACGCCTCCTCCAGCGTGCCGGCCGTCGGGGCCGCGAGCACGGCGGGAGGCGGAGCGGGGATCTCGGGGCGCGCGGCACCGGAGAGGGGGAGGACCACGGCGCCACAGATGAGCGCGGCGAGGACGGTCCGACGCCATCTGCTCACGCGCCGCCGCCAACGTACCGCCGTCCCGGGCCCCATGGCCTCTCCCCTCCAGCTCGCCCGACCATCGGGCTTGTCTGTAGGGGAAGTTATGAATCGCGCCGGGTAACCCGCGTCCCGCCAGGGAACTCACCTGCGAGGTAGCTCTCAGGTACTACGGGTACGACCGCAAGGGCTCGACCACCCGATCGGTGCTCACCAAGCCAGCTGTGCGATCTCCTCCGCCACCACCGCGCACGCGTCCGCCGCCGGGTCGATCAGCGGGTAGTGGCCGACGTCCTCCAGCAGCGTCACTCCCACCACCTCCCCGGCCTTCGCCGCCGCGTCGGCATACGCCTCGGCGACCGCCTGCGGAACGTCCACGTCGGCACGGCCCTGGACGAGGGTCGTGGCGATGCCGGTGGGCAGCAGCAGGGCCGGGTCCGCGTAGGGTCGGCGCTCGGCGAAGAGTTCCTCCCCGCCCAGGAGTTGCCGCGCCGCACCGCCGCACACGTCGAGCTTGTCGGCGACCTCGAAGTCGGCGATCGGCGCGAGGGCGACCACACCGCGCAGGGGCGCCGGGCGGTCGATGCGCCAGGGGGCGTCGGCGGGCAGCAGGTGCCGGGCGGCCGCCCACAGGGCGAGGTGGCCGCCGGCGGAGTGGCCGGTGAGCACGACACGGCGCGCGTCGGCCTGCGGGAGGTGCTGCCGTACCAGCGCGGGCAGGGCGTCCACCGCGGCGGCCACGTCGTCGAAGGTGTCGGGCCAGCGCCCCGCGACGGGACCCCCCGCGCCCCCGCCCTCCCCACCGACGCCATCCGCGCCACCGACGCCAGTCGTGCCACCGACGCCAGCCCCGCCATCCGCACCGCGCCGGTACTCCACACTGGCCACGGCGAGGCCCCGCCGGGCGAGGAAGCCGGCGAACGGGCTGACATGACGGCGGTCGTACGGAGCCCGCCACGAACCTCCGTGCAGGACGACCACGACGGGAGCGGCACCGCCCGGGCCCGCCGCCCCGCGCGGGACGTAGAAGTCGATCACCTGGTCGGGGTGGTCGCCGTACACAGCGGTGCTGTCGGGGTCGACCGCCGGGTGCGAGAAGGCCGATTTCTCCTCCGCCGCCTCCGCGGCGTCCCTCGCGGCAGCGGTGCCCGGTTCTGCGGCGGCGTCCGGCATGCTCAACCTCTCAGCGGCAAAACGGTGTTGGCGGACCGGGGGAATGAAATCGGCCGTTGGCGGGACGGTATCAGGCCGGTGACGTGCGCGGACATGGGGATGTAACACTCGGTGAGGACCAGACGATCCGCGACCAGACGATCCGCGGCCGGGCGATCCGCGGCCGGGCGATCCTCCCGGTCCTCATCCGCCCGGTCCTCACTCGCCCGGTCCTCACCCGGTCCTCACCCGCCCGTCACCCCAGCGTCTCCGCCAGCACCCGCGCCGCCCGCTCCACGTCCGCGAAGCCGACGTACAGCGGGGTGAAGCCGAAGCGCAGGACGTCCGGGGCGCGGAAGTCCCCCACCACCCCGCGCTCGATCAGGCGCTTCATCACGTCCCCCGCGCCGTCACAGCGCAGTGCGACCTGGCTGCCCCGCTCGGCGTGCGCCGCCGGGGTCACCGACTCCACCAGGCCGTCCGGGACGTACTCCCCGACACAGCGCAGGAAGAAGTCCGTCAGCGCCAGGGACTTGGCCCGCACCGCTTCCACCGACACCCCGTCCCACACCGCCAGCGCCGCCTCGAGGGCGAGCAGGGAGAGGATGTCCGGCGTGCCGACCCGGCCGCGCACCGCGCCGGACGCCGGGGCGTACGCGGGCCGCATGCCGAAGGGCTCGGCGTGTGAGTTCCAGCCCGGCAGCGGGGAGTCGAAACGGTCCTGGAGGTCACGGCGCACATACAGGTACGCGGGCGAACCGGGTCCGCCGTTGAGGTACTTGTAGGTGCAGCCGACCGCCAGGTCGACACCGTGCTCGTCGAGCCCGACCGGCAGCGCGCCCGCGCTGTGGCACAGGTCCCAGACGACGTACGCCCCCGCCGCGTGCACCGCCGCCGTGAGCGCGGGCAGGTCGTGCAACCGGCCCGTGCGGTAGTCGACGTGGTTGAGCAGGACGGCGGCGGTGCGGTCGCCGAGCGCCGACGGCACCTCGGCCGGGGCGACCGGCCGCAGGGTGCGGCCCGTCATCCGGGCCGCCGACTCGGCGATGTACCCGTCCGTGGGGAAGGTGGTGGCGTCGACGAGGATCTCGTCCCGGCCCGCATCCGCCATCCGTACCGCCGCGACGAGCGCCTTGAACACGTTGACGCTGGTCGAGTCGCCCACCACGATCTGCCCGGACGCCGCCCCGACCAGCGGGGCGATCCGGTCGCCGATCCGCTCGGGCGCGGTCCACCAGCCGCTCTCCTCCCAGGACCGGATGCGCAGCTCGCCCCACTGACGGCGTACGACGTCCTCCACGCGCGCGGGGACACCGGCCGGGAGGGCGCCGAGCGAGTTGCCGTCCAGGTAGACGGCGTCGTCCAGGACGAACCGCTCACGCAGTGCCGCCAGTTCGTCGGCGGCGTCCAGCTTCTCGGCCTCAGCAGCCAGTTCGAGGGGTTCAGACATACGACCGCGCCGTCCACAACTCGGGGAACACATTGCCGCGGGCCCGCTTCTCCAGCCAGGCCACTCCGGCGGAGCCGCCCGTGCCGGTCTTGGAGCCCATCGCGCGGCGGGTGGCGACCAGGTGGTCGTTGCGCCAGCGCCACACCAGCTCGGCGACGTCGGTGAGCGCCTCGCCGAGGCGGGCCAGCTCGCCGTTCTGGTCACCGGAGTAGACGGCCGTCCAGGCGGCCTCCACCTCGGGCGCCGCCTCGTACTTCCGGGTGACGTCGCGCTGGAGGACGGCGTCCGGGATGTCGTACCCGCGCCGGGCGAGCAGCCGGACCACCTCGTCGTACAGGCTCGGCTCGTGCAGCGCCTTCTCCAGCTCCGCGTGCACGCGCGGGGCGCCGCGGTGCGGGACGAGCATGGACGCGGACTTGTCGCCGAGCAGGAACTCCAGGCGGCGGTACATCGCCGACTGGAAGCCGGACCCCTCGCCGAGGGCGCTGCGGTACGAGTTGAACTGGGCGGGCGTGAGGCCCGCGAGCGGCGTCCAGGAGGCGTTCAGCGCCTCCAGCTCCCGCACCGAGCGCTTGAGCGCGTCGGTCGCCACCTGGACCCGGTCCTCGCGCAGGGCGCGGGCCGCGGTCTCCCACTCGTGGACGATGACGGTGAACCACAGCTCCATGACCTGGGTCGTGACCAGGAAGACCATCTCTCCGGGATCGTCGGAGAGGGTGTGCTGGAGGTGGGTGAGCACGTCCGCCTTGACATAGTCCTCGTACGGCGTGCTGCCCTCGAAGTCGAGATTCGGGGCTTCGTGGGACATCGCTGTCTCCTGCTGTGCACTACGGGTAGCGGTCCGCCCTGCCGTTACCGACACGGGGCCCCGGTCCCCAACGTCATCCTCCGCAATGGTGGCAGCAAACCGCAAGGCCCGCCTGCGCACGGCAGGCGGGCCAGGACACGTCCGGTCCCCGGTTCAGCCCAGTACCTCGGCCGCCGCCGGCGAGGAGTCCTTCAGGAACTGGCTGCAGCGCTCGTACTCCTCCTTCTCGCCGATCGCCTGGGCGGCGCGGGCGAGGGCGTGCAGGGCGCGCAGGAAGCCGCGGTTCGGCTCGTGCTCCCAGGGCACCGGGCCGTGCCCCTTCCAGCCGCTGCGGCGCAGGGCGTCCAGGCCGCGGTGGTAGCCGGTACGGGCGTACGCGTACGACTCCACGACGCTGCCCCGCTCGAACGCCTCGTCGGCCAGCTGGGCCCAGGCCAGCGAGGACGTCGGGTACTTCGCGGCGACATCGGCGGGCGAGGTCCCGCCCGCCAGCAGCTCGCGCGGCCCGGGGTCGTCGGGGAGGTGGGTCGGGGGCGGTCCCCCGAGGAGGTTCTCGTGAATGGCCATGGGCACAAGTCTGCGCCATGCCGCCGGCATACGTACGAGGGCCCGGCACCGCAGGAGAATCCTGGCGGTGCCGGGCCCGTCGCGGACGACACGGCGCGGCCGGTGGGGACGGCGCGCGCGGTGGCCGTTACTTGATCTTCTGGCCCGCCGAGCGCAGGTGGCCGCAGGCCTCGACGACGCGCGCGGCCATGCCGGCCTCGGCCAGCTTGCCCCAGGTGCGCGGGTCGTAGGTCTTCTTGTTGCCGACCTCGCCGTCGACCTTCAGGACGCCGTCGTAGTTGCTGAACATGTGGTCGGCGACCGGACGCGTGAAGGCGTACTGGGTGTCCGTGTCGATGTTCATCTTGACCACGCCGTTCTCCAGCGCGGTCGCGATCTCCTCGGCGGAGGAGCCGGAGCCGCCGTGGAAGACGAAGTCGAACGGCTTGCTGCCGGCCGGCTGACCGTACTTCGCGGCGATGCCCTCGTTCAGCTCCTTGAGCAGCTCGGGGCGGAGCACGACGTTGCCCGGCTTGTACACGCCGTGCACGTTGCCGAAGGACGCGGCGAGCAGGTAGCGGCCCTTCTCGCCCAGGCCCAGCGCCTCGACGGTGCGGACCGCGTCGTCGACCGTGGTGTAGAGGGAGTCGTTGATCTCGTGGGAGACGCCGTCCTCCTCGCCGCCGGTCGGGGTGATCTCGACCTCAAGGATGATCTTGGCGGCGCGGGCGCGCTCCAGCAGCTCCGTGGCGATGGAGAGGTTGTCGGAGAGCGTCTCCGCGGAGCCGTCCCACATGTGGGACTGGAACAGCGGGTTGCGGCCGGCCTTGACGCGCTCCTCGGAGACCGCCAGCAGCGGACGCACATACGCGTCGAGCTTGTCCTTCGGGCAGTGGTCCGTGTGCAGGGCGACGGTGACGTCGTACTTCTCGGCCACGATGTGCGCGAACTCGGCGAGGGCGACGGCGCCGGTCACCATGTCCTTGTTGTGCTGGCCGCCCAGGAACTCGGCACCGCCGGTGGACATCTGGATGATGCCGTCGCTCTCCGCCTCGGCGAAACCGCGCAGGGCCGCGTGCAGCGTCTGGGAAGAGGTCACGTTGATGGCCGGGTAGGCGAACTTTCCTGCCTTCGCCCGGTCCAGCATCTCGTTGTAGACCTCGGGAGTTGCGATGGGCATCTGTCCGCTCCTTGTATGTGCGGGGGGCGTGAAACGTGCTTACGGCCCTGACCTAGACCTGGGGGGGGCGACGTCATCGTCGGCCCCATCTTTCCAGACGAAGCGGGATACTCCGAGTGGACGTCCGCCGGACGTCCGTCCTGGCTCAGTCCAGGCCCAGCTCGTCCTTGTCGTACGCGTACAGGTACGGCACCCCGGCGCCGTCCTGGATCTTCTCGGCGGCGCCCGTCGCACGGTCGACGATCGTCGCCACGGCCACGACCTCGGCACCGGCCTCGCGCACGGCCTCGACGGCGGTGAGCGGGGAGCCGCCGGTGGTGGAGGTGTCCTCGACGACCAGGACGCGGCGGCCCCTGATGTCCGGGCCCTCGACGCGCCGCTGCAGGCCGTGCGCCTTGGCGGCCTTGCGGACGACGAACGCGTCCAGGCGCTTCCCGCGCGCGGCGGCGGCGTGCAGCATGGCCGCGGCGACCGGGTCGGCGCCCATGGTCAGCCCGCCCACCGCGTCGAAGTCCAGGTCGGCGGTCAGGTCCAGCAGCACCTGCCCGACCAGCGGCGCGGCCTCGCCGTCCAGGGTGATGCGGCGCAGGTCGACGTAGTAGTCGGCCTCCAGCCCCGAGGAGAGGGTCACCTTGCCGTGCACCACGGCCTTGTCCTTGATCTGCTGCAGCAGCACGCCGCGTGTGCCTGGCGGCATTACTTCGTTGACGTCCGTCATGCCGACCAGCTTAGAGCCGGGTCCAGCTCCAGGTCGTCGTGGCCTCCAGCGGTTCCAGGGGCGTGACCAGGCGCGGGAGGGTGTTCAGGCCGTTGGGCGGCCCGGTCTGCGGCTCCACGCAGACGGCGGCCTCCTGCTCGTCGTAGACCACGGCCCACCGCTCCGGGCTGGTCACCCGCAGCTCCAGGCGCTCCGGCCAGGTGAGGGTGACGTCGACGCCGTCCGGCATGCCGAAGCAGTCGTCCCAGGGGCCCGGCTTCGGGTCGACGCGGTTGCCGGTGGGCAGGTGGTCGTCGCCGCGCTCCTCCTGCCAGGCGGGGTCGAAGGCGATCGCGACGCCGGCCCCGTCCGCGCCGTCGAGGGTCCGGTTGAACCAGGGGTGCCAGCCGATCTGCGCCGGGAAGGACGACTCGTACGTCTCCACGGACATCGTCAGCGTCAGCGCGTCCTCGGCGAGGGCGATCACCTGGGTGACGCGGCCGGAGTAGGGCCAGGGGTCGACGAGGTCGTACGTGATGACGGCCTCGTTCCCGGTGACGCGGGCGGTGCGCCAGGCGGCGTCGCGGGCGGTGCCGTGGATGGCGTGCGGCGGGGAATTGAGCGGCATCTGGCGGACGACGGCGCCGTCCCGGAAGCGGCCCTCGCGGATCCGGCCGCACCAGGGGACCATCGGGAAGCAGCCGTAGCGCTCGCCCTGGCGGAGCAGCTCCGTGCCGCCGACGCGCAGCCCGCCGATCCGGCCGCCGTTGCCCGGCAGCACGGTCGCCTCCGCGTCACCCGCGGTCAGCGTGATGGGTTCGTTACTCACGCCACGACCCTACTGGGGCGATCAAGGGCGCCCCACCCGGCCGGCTCGGCAGAGCCCGGCGCCGACCGAGCCGCGGCACGGCTACGACGGCTGAGCGGCGGCACGGCTACGACGGCTGAGCTGCCGCACGGCTACAGCGGCTGAGCTGCCGCACGGCCACGACGGTTCAGCGGCGCCTGCGCAGCGCGCGGCCCACCACGATCGCCGACGCCACGACCAGCGCCGCCGCCGGAGCTGCCCAGCGCAGGGGAGCACCGGCCGCGCTCGCCTGGGGTGCGGGGACGGGAGCGTACCGACCGCGGGGCGGGGCGTGGTCCACCTCCTCGGCACTGCGGCCGATCATCGTGCGGCGCGCGTGCGCGGCCTCGGCGGCGGGCGGCTCGGAAGCTCCGGGGGTGGCGGGGGCTCCGGGGGTGGCGGGGGTGGCGGGCACTACAGGGGCATCCGGCTCGCCCTGCTCACCCGCCTCGCCCGGCCCATCAGCCTCGACCCGCCCCTCCGGCTCGCCCTCGTCCGTGTCCGCGAGGGAGGGCGGGGGCACCTCGGTGTCGAACACGGAGGTGTGCTGCGGCCCAGGCCGCACCTCGGGCCGCTCCGGCTCCGGCTCCCGCTCCGCCGCCGCCGCCGCGCCCAGGTTCCCCGCGAACCGGGTCAGCAGCCGGGCCGTGGCCGACGTCACCGACTCCTCGGGCAGCTCCGTGACGCGCCCGTCCGCGGTGGCCGTCCCGGCGAACGTGAGGGTGGAGCCGCCGTCGGCGTCCGCCACGCGGAGGGTGAGCGCGAGCGTGACCGTGCCGGTGCCGCGCGACTCGGTGGCGTCGCCCTCGACGGCGTACGCACCGTCCTCGCGCGCGGTCAGGCGCAGGGAGCCCCGGTAGGTGATGGAGTGACTGCCGATGCGCACCTTGAGCCGTCCCGCGACGGGCTCGGCACCGGCGTCCTGCTGGAGCCCCGGAACCGCCCGGGCGACCCGGACGGGGTCGGCCAGCACGTCCCTGAGCCGCTCGGCCGGAACCGGAACGAACACCTCATGCTCCATGTCACGCCACCCTACCCAGCGGGCGCCCGACGCACCCCCCGTCGGCACAAAGTCATCCGCCCCCTCCCATGCCGCCCGCGCCTCCCGGCGTCACCAGTCCCGTCTCGTACGCCACCACCACCGCCTGCGCCCTGCTGGTCAGGCCCAGCTTGGTCATCGTGCGGTTGAGGTGGGTCTTCACCGTGGCCTCGCTGATGAACAGGCGGTCGGCCGCGTCGGCGTTGCTCAGGCCGCGGGCCACCAGTTTCAGGACCTCGGCCTCGCGGGTGGTCAGCGCCGCCAGCCCGGGCGGCGGGCCCGCGTCCGACGGGTCCGGTCGGCTCGTGTCCGACATCCGCGTGAACGCCTCCACCAGGCGCCGGGTGACCGCGGGGGCGAACAGCGCGTCGCCGCCGTGCACCGCGGCGACCGCGGCCAGCAGCCGTTCGGGGCCGGCGTCCTTGAGCAGGAAGCCGGAGGCGCCCGCGCGCAGGGCGCCGTACACGTACTCGTCGAGGTCGAAGGTGGTCAGGACCAGGACGCGGGGCGCGGGGTCCACGGCCTCGGCGAGGATCCGCTCGGTGGCCTGGATGCCGGTCATGCCGGGCATGCGGATGTCCATGAGGACGACGTCCGGCCGGGTCCGCGTGGCCAGCGCCACCGCCTCGGCGCCGTCGGCCGCCTCCCCTACGACCTCCATGCCCGGGGCGGCGCGCAGCAGCGCGGCCAGTCCGCTGCGGACGAGGAACTGGTCGTCGACGACGAGCAGCCGGATCGGGGCGTCCGTCGGGTGGTTCGCGTCGGTCATTCCCTGACAGCGTCTCCCCGGCGTGCGGTCCGAACCGGCGTCGGCAGGGTCAGGCGCACGCCGAATCCCCCCTCGCTGCGCGGGCCGACGACGATCGTCCCGCCGTAGAGCTTGGCCCGCTCCCGCATCCCGATCAAGCCATGGCCGCCGCGCGCGGGGATTGTGTCCGGATCCACCCCCTCCCGGCGTCCCTCCGCCCGGCCGGCCCCGTCTCCGTCATCGGTGACCGACACCGTCACCTCGCCCGCGCGGTAAGCGAGTTCGACGGCGGCCTTCGCTCCGGGCGCGTGCTTGAGCGCGTTGGTGAGGGCCTCCTGCGCCACCCGGTAGACGCACAGCTGAACGCCGGGCGGCAGCGGACGCGGCGTGCCCGTGACGCGCAGCTCCACGCCCACGCCGCCGGCACGCACCCGCGTCACCATCTCGTCCAGCTGATCGAGACCGGGAGCGGGGGCGCCCACCGCACCCTGGACGCCGTCGGCACGCAACAGGCCGAGCATGCGCCGCAGTTCGGCGAGGGCCTCGCCGCTCGCGCCCTCGATGGCGTCCAGGGCCCCGCGCGCGGTGCCGGCGTCGGAGTGGAAGACGAAGCGGGCCAGTCCGGCCTGGACGTTGATGACGGCGATGTGGTGGGCGACCACGTCGTGCAGTTCACGGGCGATCCGGACGCGTTCCTCGGCCACCTCGCGCCGGGCCCGGTCCGCTTGTTCGGCACGTAGCTGCCGGGTGAGTTCGCCGGTCCGGCGGGCCACGTACCCGAACCGCCACAGCACCAGCGGGAAGCCCACGGCCTGCCCCACGACCGATGCCATCGCCTCGGCGTTGCTGACCACCCCGGCGTAGATCCAGACACCGGCGAGCAGGGCGGCGCAGGCGGCGGCGGTGCGGGTGGGGCGCAGGGAGGCGACGGTGTAGACGGCGAGCATCGGGCCGAAGGAGCCGACCACGGGCCAGTAGCCGAGGGTGACGTAGGCCGCCCAGCAGGCGTGGACGGCGAGGCAGACGGTGACGGGGGCATGGGTGCGCAGAGCGAGCGGGAGGTTCAGCAGGGCGACGAGCGTCCAGGCGAGCGGGTCGAGCGCCGGCCACCCCTGGGCGACGGCCTCGGTGCCGAGCAGCACGGCCACGGTCGTCAGCGCCGCGGCGATCAGGCCGTCGGCCGCCAGGGGGTGCAGGCGCATTGCGGCAGCTTAGGTCCGCCCGTCCGGCGGCGACGTCATCCTTCCGCCATACCGCGGAAGTTGCAGAAACCGGGCGCCTACCGCGCTGGGTTGGGCCGGGTGTCCACCCACTGCGGGATTCCGGGACGGGCGGGGCGGCCATAGGTTCTCGGTACGAACGATCCGCAGGGGGGGTGTGGCGGCCCGTCCCGTACCCGGGGGAGGGCCGGGCCGCCGCATGAACTCGTTCGTACGAAGGGCGGGGCGCGGGCACCGGGCTCGGGCTCGGGCACGGGGCGCGGGCTCGGCCACGGGGCGCGGGCTCGGGCACGGGCACGGGCTCGGGCACGGGGCGCGGGCTCGGGCACAGGCGCGGGCTCGGGCACAGGCGCGGGCTCAGTACCGCGGATGCACCAGCGTCGACGGCGACAGGCCGTCGATCCGGGCGCGGGACGCGGCGCGGGCGTCCTGGGCCAGGGACCGGGGCGTGAGGGTGCGCGGGCGGGGGCCCGTCGGTTCGAGGCGCAGGGCGGGAGGCTTGCGGGCGGCCAGGAGGAAGCCCCAGTCGCGGGGGGCGTTCGGGGTGGCGGCCGTGCGGTCGGGGCCCGGTGCGAGGCCGCTGTCCCGGGCGGCGACGCGGTAGGGGGCGGTCCGCAGACCGGCCGCGTGGAGCGTCGCGTCCACCGTCCAGAAGGCCCGCGGACGGGCGGAGAGCGGACCGGCGTGCACGACCAGCCGCCCGTCGGGGGCGAGCACCCGCCGGAGCAGGCCGTAGAACTCCTGCGAGTACAGCTTCGTACTGGCCGTGAGGCCCGGGTCGGGAAGGTCCGAGATCACCACGTCGTACGTCGCGGTGGGCGCGGAGCGCAGCCGGTGGAAGGCCTCCGCCGTGGTGACGTGGATGCGCGGATCGCCGTAGGCGTGCTCGTTCAGTGCGGACAGTCCGGGGTCGTGCCGGGCCAGCCGGGCGAGCCCGGGGTCGAGTTCCACGACGTCGACGCGGCGTACGTCCGGGTGGCGCAGCACCTCCCGCGCGGCGAGGCCGTCGCCGCCTCCGAGGATCAGCACGCGCGCGTGCGGGCCGCTCATGACGGGGTGCACCAGGGCCTCGTGGTACCGCCGCTCGCCGCTGCCGCCGACCCGCAGCCGGCCGTCCAGGAACAGGTCGAGCGGCCGGCCGTCGGCGTCGCCGGTGAGGACGACCTCGTGCACGTCGGTCTTCACGGCCACGCGGACGTCCTGGCCGTACACGGCGTGCCGGGCGGCGCGTTCGAAGTCGTCGGCGAGGACGGTCGCCGTGGCGAGCAGGGCGAGTACGACGGCGTTGGCGGTCAGCAGCAGCCAACGGGCCCGGCGGGTCATGTCCCGCCGGAACAGGCCGAGGACCAGGGCCGCGCCGACGAGCGCGTTGACGGTGCCGGTGAGCAGCGCGCCGGTCAGCTGGCCGAGGAAGGGCAGCAGTACGAAGGGGAAGGCGAGGCCGCCGACGAGCGCGCCGACGTAGTCCGCGGCGAACAGGTCGGCGACGGCGCCGCCCGCGTCCTGGCGGCGAACGCGCTGGATCAGCTCCATCAGCAGCGGCACCTCGGCGCCGATCAGCACGCCGATGGTGAGCGAGAAGGCGACCAGGAGGAAGCGCGGGCCGTCGGCCCACAGACCGCCCCAGCCGCCGGTCCAGGCGAAGACGGCGTACAGCACCATCGCGCTGGAGCCGCCGACGAGGGCGAGGACGGCCTCGACCGCGCCGAAGCCGGCCGCCGCGAACCTGCGCAGCCGTTTGGCGGCGAGCGAGCCGAGGCCCATGGCGAAGACCATGACGGACAGGACGACGGACGCCTGGGTGACCGAGTCGCCGATCAGGTACGAGGCGAGGGCGACGAGTTCGAGTTCGTACACGAGCCCGCAGGCCGCGCAGACGAACACGCCGGCCAGCACCAGGAACCGGCCGACGGCCGGCCGGACGGGCAGCCGCGCCGACCCGCCGGGACCGGAGAGGTCACGGGGGCTGGAGAGGTCACCGGGGCTGGAGAGGTCACCGGGACCGAAGGGGTCACCGGGACCAAAGGGGGCGGAGGGACCGGAGGGGGCGGAAGGCGCGGAGGGGCCGGAGGGGGCGGAGAGATCGGAGGCACCGGGCGTACCGGCCGTGGAGCCGGGAGAGCCGCCGGTGCGGTCGGGAGAGCCGCCGGTGCCGCCCCAGGACGGCGGAGAGCCGGGCGGGGCGGACGCGTGCGGTTCGATCACGGGGTGACGTTACGTCACTCCCGCACTGCGCTTCGTCACCCACACGTGTGAAACTGACGTTCTGTTGGGCATCACAGGTTTATCCCGCCCGGACCGCTCGGACCCCGCCCCGCCCCCGCTCACACCCCGGACGGGCTGAGCTGCGACGTCGGCACCCGGACGCCCACCCGGGTCCGGGTCGCCACCAGGTGGCCGTCCTGCGGGTAGGCGTGCCAAGTCCGCCAGTGCACCTGCCCCTCGTGCCGATGGGCCAGCAGCGCGGTGAAGGCGTGCGGGCTGCCGGGGAAGACGCCGGCCAGCCCGTGCGGGTGGTCGGCGACCAGGGCCAGCAGCTCCTGGGCGCGTCCGGCGAAGGAGCCCGGCGTCAGCACCTCCACGCGAGCGGCGAACTCGTACTCCCAGTCGCCCTTCCGCTTGGCGACGCCCAGCGGAAGGGGGGTGCTGCTGCCGGGGATGCACGCCACCGTCTCCGAACAGCTTCCCCGCTCCTCCTCCAGCAGGACTTGATGAGAGGCCCCCAGGAGTCTCAACTGCATTTTCGCGCCCGTCAGTTCGAGATCGAGACTGGCGAGCGCGGGCAGCGGCTCGCGCCCCAGGGCCCAGGCGAGGTCGGCCGCGCGCGTGTCGGTGTAGGCGGTTTTCAGGGTCGTGAGCATGGATCGGCTCCGCAAGCACACAAGGAGAGGAAGGTGTGGGGCCCGCCCATCCCGGTCACTGCCGGAGATGCGGCCCGCTCAGCCCAGTCGGCCGGTCAGGAGGGGGGGTCAACAGGTCGTCCGAGGAGCTGCGTTGGTGATGGAGAGGGAATCATGAACTGTGGCGCCGCCACAGCGTTTTTACCCAACTTCGTGGGGTTTCCATCCCTCAGGGGGCTCCACAGCTCAACTGTTCAACCAGGGCGCACACCCCGCCCGCGCGCCGCGCGCCGGTGCGTGGGAGCGCCCGCCGGGTGTGTTTTCCCGGCGGGCACTCGTGATGGGGCGTGGGACCCGCTCCCAGGTGCGGGCCCCGTGACGGGGATGCGGTTCCCCCTGCAGAGGCTCAGCTGCCCCGTGTCAGCCGCCGCCTCCTCCGCATCCACCGCCGCCCCCTCCTCCCCCGCAGGACGACGACCCGCCTCCGCAGGACGAGCCTCCGCCGCAGGAGGAGCCTGTGTTGTGCCCGCCGGGGGACGAGCCGTCGGCCCACCAGCTGGTCCGGCGGCCGCGGCCGCGGCCGCGGCTGCCTCCGCCGCCGCTCCGCGAGCCTGCCATGAGCCCCCTGACCACCAGGGCGCCGAGCACGATCAGGATGATGCCGGTGACCATGGCGCCACCTTCCTTCCGCTTCCCGGGCTCACGCCCGGAGTTCCCCCGAAGCAGCCCCCGTCGGGCGCCTCACTCTCTGTGTGAAGTTCGTTGTGAAGCTCGTTGCGAAACTCGTTGTGAAGCTCGTTGCGTGAACGGGAGATGCCCCCCGCCGCCACACCCCAAAGCAGAGTTGAGGAATTCCAGAGCTTCGGCGCAGGATGACCGCCATGACCCCCATCAGCTCCAGCGCCCGTCCCTTCCTCAACCGCCGGCTCGCCGAGTTCGGGACGACGATCTTCGCCGAGATGTCCGCCCTGGCCCAGGCGACCGGGGCGATCAACCTGGGCCAGGGCTTCCCGGACACCGACGGTCCCGAGGAGATCCGGGAGGCCGCCGTACGGGCACTGCGCGACGGGCGCGGCAACCAGTACCCGCCCGGACCCGGCGTCCCCGAACTGCGCACCGCCGTCGCCGCCCACCAGCATCACCGCTACGGCCTGTCCTACGATCCGGACACCGAGGTCCTGGTCACCGCCGGCGCCACGGAGGCCATCGCGGCCTCCCTGCTGGCCCTGCTGGAGCCCGGCGACGAGGTCGTCGCCCTGGAGCCGTACTACGACTCGTACGCGGCCTGCATCGCGATGGCGGGCGGCACGCGCGTACCCGTGACCCTGCGCCCCCACGAGGGCACTTTCCGCCTCGACCTCGACGAACTGCGCGACGCGGTCACCGACCGCACCCGCCTGCTGCTGCTGAACACCCCGCACAACCCGACGGGCACCGTCCTGACCCGCGACGAACTGGCGGCCATCGCCGAGCTGGCCGTGGAACGGGACCTGCTGGTGGTGACGGACGAGGTCTACGAGCACCTGGTCTTCGACACGGCCGAGCACATCCCCCTGGCGAGCTTCCCGGGGATGCGCGAGCGCACGGTGACCATCGGGTCGGCCGGCAAGACGTACTCGTTCACGGGCTGGAAGGTCGGCTGGATCACCGCCGCGCCCGCCCTGGTCACGGCGGTCCGCTCGGCCAAGCAGTACCTGACGTACGTGGCCTCCGGGCCCTTCCAGTACGCGGTCGCCGAGGCCCTCGCGCTGCCCGACGCGTACTTCGCCGCCTACCGCAAGGACATGCAGGCCAAGCGGGACCTGCTGTCGGCGGGCCTGATCGAGGCGGGCTTCGGCGTCTACCGCCCCGCCGGGACGTACTTCGTCACCACCGACATCCGCCCCCTCGGCGAGAGCGACGGCTTCGCCTTCTGCCGCGGCCTGCCGGAACGCGCCGGCGTCGTCGCCGTGCCCAACGCGGTCTTCTACGACCACCGGGAGGCGGGTGCCCCCTTCGTCCGCTTCGCGTTCTGCAAGCGGACCTCGGTACTGGAGGAGGCGGTACGGCGGCTGAAGACGCTGGCGGGGTGAACGGTGAGAGCCCGGCCCGGCATCACTGCCGGGCCGGGCTCTCCTCGGACGGGACGGACTATTCGCCGTCCTCGTCCGTCGGCTTCTCCGACTCGTTGACCTCCTGCTCCAGGCCGAGCTGCTCCACGAGCCACCGGTCGAACTCGATGGCGGCGCGGACCCAGCTGACCGTCGAGGAGACGAAGTGCTCCAGGCTGATGCCCATGCCGATCAGCATCTGCGCCTCGCCGATCAGGCGGACCGTGCCGTCGTCGTGGGTGTGGGAGTACACCTTGGGCCACAGGGTGCGCCGGTTCCAGTCGTCGATCGACTCCAGCAGCTGCGGCTTCTCGTCGATCTGGTGGGGCCGGTCGTAGAACGTCCGCACCGAGAAGACCTGCTGGTCACCCTCGCCGCGGAACATGAAGTACGTACGGAACTGCTCCCACGGCGCCGCGAGGTCCCCCTCGTCGTCGACGACATACTTCAGCTCCATCTGTTCGAGGAGCTGCTTCACAAGATCCTGATCCGGGACGACGGGACCCGCCGGTCCTTGGGACTGCGGCTCGGGCTGCTTGCCCCCGAAGTTCGGAATCGAAGACGGATCGATAGACATTCTGGGACACTCCTGCGGTCGTCTGGCTCGTCCGGCCATAGCTGAGACCAGACGTACGGAACACCCTCTCTCGCCCGGGCCGTGCCGGGCAACCTGCCTGGCCGAGAGCCTGCCACGCGGTCGGCCCAGCGCGAGTACCAGCACCCGGCCCCCACCAGCACCCTGGGGCCCGCGACACGGCCACGCGGTCCTGGAGCACCTGCTCCAGGACCGCGATGGGAGAGCCCCTCACGCACTGCCTGGGAGGGCCCCTCACGCACTGCTTGGGAGAGAACCCTTACGCACTACAGCGTCTTGCCGCCCGCCGGACCCACGATCAGGTCGTCACCGAAGCGGTCCACGCGGACCGTGTCGCCGTCCTTGATCTCGCCGGAGAGGATCTCCCGGGCGAGCCGGTCACCGATCGCGGTCTGCACGAGGCGACGCAGCGGGCGCGCGCCGTACGCCGGGTCCATGCCCTCGTCGGCCAGCCAGGTCAGGGCCTCGTCGGTGACCTCCAGGGTGAGGCGGCGCTCGGCGAGCCGCCGGGCGAGGGAGCCGATCTGGAGCCGCGCGATCCGGCTCAGCTCGTCCTTGTTCAGCGCCGAGAAGACCACGAGGTCGTCGAGCCGGTTGAGGAACTCCGGCTTGAAGGACGCCCGGACCACCTCCAGGACCTGCTCCTTCTTCTCGGTCTCGCTGCTGACCGGGTCGACCAGGTACTGGCTGCCCAGGTTGGAGGTGAGGACCAGGATGGTGTTGCGGAAGTCGACGGTGCGGCCCTGCCCGTCGGTGAGGCGCCCGTCGTCCAGCACCTGGAGCAGGATGTCGAAGACCTCGGGGTGCGCCTTCTCGACCTCGTCCAGCAGCACGACGGTGTACGGCCGCCGCCGCACGGCCTCCGTGAGCTGGCCGCCCTCCTCGTACCCGACGTACCCGGGCGGGGCGCCGACCAGCCGCGCGACGCTGTGCTTCTCGCCGTACTCGCTCATGTCGATGCGGACCATCGCCCGCTCGTCGTCGAAGAGGAAGTCGGCGAGCGCCTTGGCCAGCTCGGTCTTGCCTACGCCGGTGGGGCCGAGGAAGAGGAAGGACCCGGTCGGCCGGTCGGGATCGGCGATCCCGGCCCTGCTGCGGCGTACGGCGTCGGAGACGGCCCGCACGGCCTCCCCCTGCCCGATGAGCCGCTTGCCCAGCTCGTCCTCCATCCGCAGCAGCTTCTGCGTCTCGCCCTCCAGCAGCCGCCCGGCGGGGATGCCGGTCCAGGAGGCGACGACGTCCGCGATGTCGTCGGCGCCGACCTCCTCCTTGACCATGGTGTCCCGGGCGACCTCTTCCTCGGCCTCGGAGGCGGCCTCCAGGTCCCGCTCCAGGGTCGGGATCTCGCCGTACAGCAGCTTGCTGGCCGTGTCGAAGTCACCGTCGCGCTGGGCCCGTTCCGCCTGGCCGCGCAGCTCGTCGAGCTTCTCCTTCAGCTCACCGACCCGGTTGAGGGACTGCTTCTCCTTCTCCCAGCGGGCGGTGAGGCCGCGCAGCTCCTCCTCCTTGTCGGCGAGGTCGCGCCGGAGCCGCTCCAGGCGTTCGAGCGAGGCGGCGTCGGTCTCCCTGCCGATCGCCAGCTCCTCCATCTTCAGCCGGTCGACGGCGCGCTGGAGTTCGTCGATCTCGACGGGGGACGAGTCGATCTCCATGCGCAGCCGCGAGGCGGCCTCGTCGACGAGGTCGATGGCCTTGTCGGGCAGGAAGCGGGAGGTGATGTAACGGTCCGACAGCGTCGCGGCGGCCACCAGCGCGCTGTCCGCGATCTGCACCTTGTGGTGCGCCTCGTACCGCCCCTTGAGCCCGCGCAGGATCGCGATGGAGTCCTCGACGGTCGGCTCGGCGACCAGCACCTGCTGGAACCTGCGCTCCAGCGCCGGGTCCTTCTCGATCCGCTCCCGGTACTCGTCCAGCGTCGTGGCGCCCACCATGCGCAGCTCACCGCGCGCCAGCATGGGCTTGAGCATGTTCCCGGCGTCCATGGCGGAGTCACCGCCGGCCCCGGCCCCCACGACGGTGTGCAGCTCATCGATGAAGGTGATGATCTGCCCGTCGGAGTCCTTGATCTCGGCGAGGACGGTCTTCAGCCGCTCCTCGAACTCACCCCGGTACTTCGCCCCGGCGACCATCGCGCCGAGGTCCAGCGCGACCAGCCGCTTGTCCTTGAGCGACTCGGGCACGTCCCCCTTGACGATCCGCTGGGCGAGCCCTTCCACGACGGCGGTCTTGCCGACACCGGGCTCGCCGATGAGGACGGGGTTGTTCTTGGTGCGCCGGCTGAGCACCTGCACCACCCGCCGGATCTCCTGATCCCGCCCAATGACGGGATCGAGCTTGCCCTCCCGGGCGGCCGCGGTGAAGTCGGTGCCGAACTTCTCCAGCGCCTTGTACTGCCCCTCGGGGTCGGCGGTGGTCACGCGGCGCCCTCCCCTGGCCTTGCGGAAGGCCTCTTGCAGCTTCTTCGCACTGGCACCCTGCCCCTCCAGCACCTCACCGGCCGCGCCGCCCTTCGCGGCGATGCCGAGGAGCAGGTGCTCGGTGGAGAGGTACTCGTCCCCGAGATCCTTGGCGCGGGCCTGGGCGTCGGCGACCACGGCGAGCATCTCACGGCTGGGCTGCGGCGGCGCGACCGTGGACCCGGTCACGCTGGGCAGCCCGGCGACGATGCGCTCGGCGCCGGTGCGCACGGCCGCGAGGTCGGCCTCGACGGCGGCGAGCAGGTCGGTGATGTTCTCGTTGTCCTGCCCCTGGAGCAGAGCCAGGAGCAGGTGGGCGGGGGTGAGGTCGGCGTTTCCCTCGGTCACGGCCCGGTTGCTGGCCGCGTTGATCGCGTCCCGGCTCCGGTTGGTCAGCTCGGCGTCCACGTTCTGGCTCTCCTCCTCGCGTCGGCCGTCGGCGGTCCGGCCATGTCTCCCAGTGCTGACTCAGACAACGTACACAAAGTTGAGTCTATTCCACTCAAGGAGAAAACGGGCGCGGGCCCCCGCCGGGCGCAACCAGGGTGCCCGCTTCCCCCGCACGAGAGCCTTTTCCCTTTCCAGCCGGCCCGGGAGCAGGGCCGATACCCCGAAATGTCGCCGAAAACGACAGCGGCGTCACCGTGTTCAGGTCACGGTGACGCCGCTGCCGGGGGGAAGCACCTGAGCGATTTGTAACGACGGGGGAATCGCGTCAGGCGCTGCGGGGGGTGGCCGAGATGGTCCTCACTTCGGGGGTCTCCGGCTGCGCGAGCCGGTGGTCCCTCTGGTCCAGGTTCACAAAGATCATTCCGTATCGGATGGCGCACCGCACGGGCTGCGGCGCCCCCCGAGGCCGCCGCAGACACCGGTACGCCCGCACGTCGCCGTCCTCGTCCAACGTGACGACGACCGGCTCGCCGAAGACGGTCACCATCAGGGAGTCACCGGCGTGGGGGATCGCGGTGACCAGGTCGATGAAGTGCCAGCCGGAGCGGTAGGCGGTGGCCATTTCGCGACGGAAGGAGCGGTCGTCGGGTGGAGTGGTCATGTCGATCAGTCCCACTTGCTGTCCGCCGGGAGACTGACTGCCTCGTCGCCGACCGCGACGGCGGGCGCAATCTCGACCCCAACAACCGCACCGTGCGCGTCACCCTTCGCACCGGAGAGGCCAGCCAGAGCTCCGAAGGCCACAACGGCGGAGACGGCGACGACAAGCACCGAGCGAAGCATTCTTCTACGCATAGTCGGCTTCGTCCTCACTTGAAGATCCCCTCTATCCCCCGTCGGATAAGACGATGGCTCATTCAGGCACGTCATGGCCACACAATCGGTGCATCATGTTCCTGCACGTTCAGGACCCTGGGGGGTGGAGATTTGACAGTAAATGGGACTAACACGACACATCCCCATGCGGTCACCGAGCTCTGTGAGGATGGAAGGCGCCTCTACGCGGATGCTCTGCGAACAGGACGCATACTGCGGACGGAAGCCGAGGCTGCTCCGTGTCTGACGGAGTTCGCGCTGCTTCGTCCCGATCCTGACGACGCAAAATGGTTGCTTCCTGCGCCTCCGGCGATCGCCCTGGCCCAGCGACTCAACCCCATCGAGCGTACGATCACCGAGCATCGGCGGCTGTCGATCGCACTCTCCGAAGTCTTCGAGCCGTTCATGGCTCTCGGCGTCCAGGACACCGCCCCAACCCACTCCATCAGCGTGCTGGAGGGTCTGGACCGCATCAACGCGGCTCTCGACCTGGCCACCTCCCAGTGCCGGACCGAGATGCTCACCGTTCAGCCGAGCAGCAGCGCCCGCAGCGCCGAGAACCGTCTCCTGGAAGCGCTGGAGCGCGACAAGCCGCTGATCGAGCGAGGGGTACGCATCCGAACCCTCTACCAGCACACCGCGCGCTACAACCCCGAACGGCTCGCCTACGTGGACCAGTTCGCGAACGGCAAGGTCGAGTACCGCACCATCGACGAACTCGTCGAGCGCCTCATCGTCTGTGACGAGGCCGTCGCCTTCATCCCCATCCGTGAGGACCGGCAAGTCGCCCTGGAGATCCGTCACCCCGGCCTTGTCCGCTATCTGATCAAGGTGTTCGAGTTCATCTGGAGCCGAGCGGTCCCGCTCACCGCCGGCGCCCCCTACGAGACCGCCCCCGACGGTATAACCGACATCCAGCACTCCATAGCCAAGCTCCTCGTGGAGGGCCACGTAGACGAGGCCATCGCTCGCCGCCTCGGCATGAACGTGCGCACCTGCCGCGCTCACATCGCAAAACTGGCGAGCGCCCTGGGCAGTGGAAGCCGCGCCCAGCTCGGCTATCTCATAGCCCAGTCGGGGATCCTGGAGCAGGAGCACCGGGGGGCCTGAGAGGGGAGAGCCACTCATGACCGACGAGACGCACCAGCATGGAGACGAGGAACTGTGCGAGGCGGGTCTCGATCTGTACGCCCGCGCACTGCGCATGGGTCACGTGACCGGCGCCGCAGCGGCAACGGTGCCTTGCCTGATCGACATCGGTCTCCTGCACCCGGCCGTCGACGATCTGAACCGGCTGGAGCCGGTGGCACCGACCGTCGCCCTGCAACGGCTGCTTCGCGTGTCGGAGGACCGCATCGCCAATGAGCGGCGGCGCGGCCAACGCCTCGCCGATGTCTTTGAGCCCCTCATGCGCCTCGGCGCCCACAATGCGGCGAACGAGGGCACCGCGGCGCTCAGGATTCTGAGCGGCAAAGAGCGTACGAGCCAAGCCATCGCCGAAGCCATGGCCGAGGCCAGGGACGAACTGCTCGCCATCCAACCGTACGATCCAAACCTCACCAGGCGCCCCGACATTTACGAAGCCGCCATGGAACGCGACCAGGTCTTCCTCGACCGCGGTGCCCGCATCCGCGCTCTCTACCAGCACACCGTCCGCCACGCCCCATATGCACGCGCCCGCTACGAGCAACTGACCGGCGACGTGGAGGCCCGCACCCTCGACGAGATCACCGAGCGCCTCATCATCGTGGACCGCACCGTCGCCTTCATCCCCGCCAGCGCCGACCGCACGATGGCCCTCGAAGTCCGCCACCCCGCCCTGATCTCCTACTTCATCAACACCTTCGACCGCCTCTGGCACCTGGCCACCCCCATGCACCCCCAAGCCGTCCGCCAGCCCACTCTCAACGGCATCACCCCCCGCCAACGAGCCATAGCCGCACTCCTCATCGAGGGCCACACCGACACCGACATAGCCGACCGCCTCGGCCTGAACGTCCGCACCGCCCGCGTCCACATCGCCAAACTCGCCGCCACCCTCGGCAGCGAAAGCCGGGCCCAACTCGGCTACCTGATAGCGGAGTCAGGGATGCTCAGGCAAGGAGGTGCCGAGCAGTGACGGTGTCGCATCAGGACCACGGGCCGGAGAGACTCTGCGTCGCGGGCACTCTTGCCTATCAACGCGCCCTACGCGAAGGGTAGTCGCCCTGCCGGACACCGAGGCAGCATCCTGCCTGATCGACTACGGCCTCCTGCATCCGGCGCTTGACGACCCCACCAGACTCGAACCCGTCTCTCCGGTCGCAGCACTGCACCGGCTGCTGCGCACTTCAGGGGACCATATCGCCGACCAACGGCGCCGCGAGGCAGAGTTGATCGACACCTTCAGCATGCTCATACGTGAGGGAACCCATCCCGAGACGGCCGAGGAGACCCCGACCCTGAGGCTGCTCAGCGGCAAGGAACGCATCGGTCGGGCCATCGGTGAGTCAATGACCTCCGCCTCGGAGCAAGTTCTGTCCGTCCAGCCGCACGACGGCCTCGTCAAGCCACCCTTCCACCACCAGGCAGCCGCAATTGAACGGGACCAGGAGTTCCTCGACCGCGGCGGTCGTATACGCGCTCTCTACCAGCACACCGTCCGCAACGCCCCGTACGTCCTCGCCCGCTACGAGCAACTGGCAGGCGACGCGGAGGCTCGCACCCTCGACGAGATCACGGAACGCCTCATCGTCGTGGACCGCACGGTCGCCTTCATCCCCGCCAGCGCCGACCGCTCACTCGCCCTCGAAGTCCGCCACCCCGCCCTTATCTCCCACTTCGCTACAACCTTCGACCGCCTCTGGCACCTGGCCACGCCCATGTATCCCGAACCTGTCCAGCGCCAGTCCCTGGACGGCATCACCCCCCGCCAACGAGCCATAGCCGCCCTCCTCATCGAGGGCCACACCGACAGCGTTATCGCCGACCGCCTCGGCCTGAACGTTCGCACCGCGCGCGTCCACATCGCCAAACTCGCCGCCACTCTCGGCAGCGAGAGCCGTGCGCAACTCGGTTATCTCATCGGGCAGTCGGGGATTCTTGACCAGGAAGGATGACGGAAGCGGAGGCGACACCGTCGTGCGGTGAGCCGACCAGGCCCGCCTGGGCGATCCGCACCCCCAACTGCGTCCGGCTCGCCGCCCCCAGCGTCTCCGACAGACGGGCGATGTGCGCCCGCGCCGTGCGGACGCTTATGCCCAGCCGCTCCGCGATCACCGCGTCCTGATGGCCCTCCGCCAGCAGCGCCGCGATGGACTGCTCGCGGTGGGAGATGCCCTCGATGCCGGTGTCGGGGAGGGGGGCGGTCAGCGGGATCGCGAGGCGCCACAGGCGTTCGAAGACCGTGACCAGGTAGGCGATCAGGCCGGGATGGCGAAGCTCCAGGGCCATCGTGCGGTCGGTGTTGGCCGGGATGAAGGCCACCGTGCGGTCGAAGAGGATGAGGCGGTCGATGACCTCGTCGAGGGTGCGGGCCTCCACCGCGTCGCCCATCAGCTCCAGGTAGTTGAGCAGGCCCTGGCCGTGCCGGGCCACGTGCGTGTACAGGTCCCGCATCCGTACCCCGCGCCCGCGCAGCGCCAGCGCACGGTGCAGTCCCTCCGACAGCTCGTGCTCACGCCGGATGCCGCCGGGCTGGACGGTGAGCACCTCCGTCGTGCACGCCTGCGTCGCCTCGTCCATCGCGGCCTGGATGCGGGCCAGGCCGTCCAGGACGCGGATCGCCGTGCCCTCCGCGCCGGCCGGGCTCTGGAGCTGGCGGCCGAGACCCGCGTACCGCTCGAAGGCCTCCACCGCGGAGCCCACCCGCCGCTGGCTGGCGTTGACCTCGTCGTGGACCCCGCGCAGCAGCCGGGTCATGACCTCCTGCGGCGAGGTCGGCACCAGCCAGTCCATGTCGTCGGGGTCGGGATGCAGCAGGGCCAGTTCCAGGAGGCAGGGAACCGGCTCGGCGTCCCGGCGGGGCACCCGGCCGCGTCGTACGGCCCGGGAGTACACGCGGTCCCCGGCCGCGCACAGCCGGTCGGCACCATGTGGATGCTCATCAGCCCCGTGCCCGGCCATCGCCCATCCCACCCCCGGTTCCGGCTCTTTCCGCAGCGCAACTATGCGCGGCCGGGACCGGCTCCGCAACACGGCTCCTCCCTCACCGGCAGCGGACATGTGCCGGAATCAACCCTTACGCACACCCCCCTCTTCCCCTCGTTGCAACAAGCTGAAGGTGTCGGAGAGATGTACGCAGCGTGCATGCTGGGTGACGGCGGGGGCCTGACCGACTCCGCCTGTCGTACCGGGCCGTCGGCTGTCGTGGTGTCGGCACACGCCAAGGGCGCCGTCACGGCGAGTCGGTAGGCAGTTGGGGGAGGACTGGGATCGTGATACGCGTAGGCATTCTCGGCCGGGAGCCGCTGGAACGGGCTGGAGTCAGGCGGGTCCTGGAAGAAGACAGCAGGGTCCGGATCGTCGGCGAGGCATCGAAGGCGGCGTCACCCACGGTACGTCTGGACGTCCTGGTCAGCAGCCACCACAGTCCGGACGAGGCACTCGACGTCCTACGGCTGCCACGAGCGGCCGCGCCGAAAGCGACAAGCTTCCAGGTCTCCACGCCGGCACACGTCGTACTGGTCGACCACTTGTCGGAACAGGCCACCTGCGCGCTGCTGCGCCATGGAGCCCGCGGGATCCTGCTGCGTCGCAACTCCGTGCGGCACCTGCCATGGGCGGTACGGGCAGCCGCCGCAGGCACGGTCGCGCTCGGGCCCGTTGCCGCCCAGTTCCTGGTCGATCAGTACGTTCGGCCCGGCCGCACAGCCGATGCGGTGGCCACCGCGCGCAGGATGCTGGAGAAGCTCAGCTCTCGGGAGCGGGAGATCGTGCACCTACTGGCGGACGGAGCATCGAACCCTGCCATGGCCGAGACGCTGGGGATCAGCGCCCACACGGTCAAAGACCACATCCGCGGGGCCTACTCCAAGCTCGGTGTCGACAACCGCGTCCAGGCCTCCCGCATCGTTTGGCAGGCGCAGGTGCCCACACAGCCGACGAGCCATCAGTCACGGGGTTCCGTCGCGTGCGGCGGTCCGCAGGTGCCGTGACGCCCCGCGCCACACCGTTCGTGGGTGACCGGCGCGGCGCGGATCACTTCGAACGGAAGCGTCAGTCCTCGTACGGCGGGATGCGCTGTGCGCGACTCTCGGCGATGTTGAGCACATCCGTCAGGCTCTCGATGAGACGGCGGATGATCCAGCGGAGTTCATCTGCCGTGAGGCCCGACGCGGCTCCGACCATGGGTCGCGCCAGCTCCACGATGACGGCAGCCGATTCGATCTGCCGGTTCTCGATTCTGTCAGCCAGTAGAGAGCGGGCCGGGCGTGCCGTCGGTGACCAGGACTGCGCGCTTGCCCTCGGGCCCACTCCAGGGCAGTAGGCGGACGTGGCTGGTGCGGCTCATGTCGTCAGCTCCTCAGTAGCTGGTGCCATTCCCCCGGGCCGGTCGCACGGTTGCGGGGGTCTTGCGAAATCGAGCATACGCGTACTCGCGTATACGCGGTCGCGGGATCACGCAGATACGCGGACGCTGAGAACCATGGACCTTGATCGCTCGGTGCCCGTATGGCCTCAAGTCGCGGATGAGCTACGGCGACGCCTCGAGGCCGGTCAGTACGCGCCCGGGGCGCGCTTCCCTGCCGTGAACGAGCTGGCTGCCGAGCTGGACGTGGCGCCGAGCACGGTGCAGAAGGCCGTGGCCGCTCTCCGGGCTGAGGGACGGCTCTACACCGTTCTCGGACAGGGCTCGTTCGTCGCGGAGAAGTGACAACGGGGTGGTGACAACGGGGTGTGGACCACATGTCCACACCCCTCGGCAGGGCACACGCCTCGCGTCAGTCGTTGCGCGGACGCCACACCAGTCCCGCCGCGGACGCCGTACGCGCACCCCACCAGGCCATCACCGCGGCGCACGCCAGGCCGGCCGCTCCCACCGCCGACAGCGCGGACAGCCGGTCGGCGGAGCCGGCCATCAACGGCGTGGTCACGTACCAGGTCACCGCGACGGCCGCGCACACGGCGAAGGCGGTGGGCGCCAGGAGGGACCAGACGGAGACCGCGTAGTACACGCGGCCGTTGCCGCTCAGCACCGAGACCGGGCCCAGCTCGCGGCCCGTCCGGACGAACTGGGCCACTGATCCGATCCCGGCCACGACCACGATCACCAGCACACCTGCCACGGAGAGCAGCTCCAGCCACCGCTGGGCCGCGATGCCCTCACCGCTGCCGCCGAAGGTGCCGGCCATCGCGAAGACCTGCACGTTCGTCGCCATCGCGACATGCGTGTTGGCGGCTTGGTGAACCCGAGACAGCGACAGCTGCCGTCCGTCCTGCGCCAGTACCGCCAGTGCCGGCTCCTCGGCGGTACGCACGGTCTCGGTGACGTTGCCCGTACGGGCGTACAGGCGTGCCCCGACCGACCGCTCCAACTCCGCCGCCTGGGCCAGACCGGCGTGCCGCGTGCGCAGTTCGACTGGAGCCGCCGACGGGCACTTGACGCCCAGGTCCCGCCATGCCGAGCAGTCCGCGACGAGGTCGGTCCGCCCCGAGCGGGCGTCCCTCGTCACGGCCAGGGCGTGCACGCCCGTCCCCAGGTCGCGTTCGAAGGCCGCCACGTCGGCGGTTGCCGTGGAGAGTGTCGTCGAGACCCGCAATACGCTGGTGCCGAGGTGCTCCTCCACGGCGTGGACCCGGTCGCTCATGTCCGTGAACAGGCTGATCGCGATCTGTCCTTGAGCGGCCAGGCCGACCGCGACGACCACCGCGGCCACCAGCCGCGCGACCGGGCGGGCGCCGACTGCCAGCCGTCGGCCCGCTACCAGCATGCCCACCCGGCCACGCGCGGCACCGAACCTGGCCAGCGCGGGTCCGGCCGCCGACACCACCGCACCGGCCACCCCGGGCAGCAGCGCGATGGTGATCACGCTGCCGGCCGCCAGGACGGGCAGACGCAGGTCGTACGGGGCCAGGTCGGTGCCGCGGACCGTGCCGAAGAGGGCCACGGGAAACAGCCACAGCATCCACTCGCGGCGCCGTTTGGCGGCCACCGGCCGGGTCGAGGCGCCCGGTCGGTACCGCGGCTGGAGCAGCACCACGGCGGCCAGCACGGCGAGCGGTACGCCCAGCAGGGCGCCCACGAGGGCGGGGATCGCGGCGCGGGCGTCGGGGACGTACAGCACGAAGTCGACGACCGGCAGCGGTACGTCGGTGAGGAGTACGGGAGCGACGGCCACGACCGCCGTCGACGCGCCGAGGGTCACGGGCAGGAAGGCCTCGCCCACCGTGAACCAGGCTCGGGCACCTCCTGATGCGCCCAGCGCGGTCAGGATCGCGGTCCGACGGTCCCGGGCCGCGGCGCCGACCCGGGCGGCGATCACTACGAACAGTCCGGCCGGGAGGCCCACCAGCGCCAGGTAGGCCCAGTGGAACTCCTTCGGCCCGAAGTTGTACATGTGCTCCCCGAGCGACGGCGTCCAGGAGACACCGAATCCGGAGGCCTTGGTCATCCCCTCCGGGTCCAGCCGCTCGGCCGTCGGCCGTACGTACGCGAAATACTCGCTCGGCGACTCCAGGCCGTCCGGTGCGATGGTGCCCACGGCCCGCCCGTACTCGCCGCGCACCTGATGTCCGACCGCCTTCAGTGCCGGGGAGAGCACCGCCTGACCGGGCTCCGGCCAGTGCTCCAGGCCGGGCGGCAGGGGTGCGTCGGGGGTGAGGGGCTCGATGTAGACCACGTCGTACTGACGGTCGTCGACGCTCGCCAGCGTCGCCCGCCACAGCATCGTGGCGGAGCTGGTGTCGGCGACCTGCGGCCAACGGGCCTGACTGCGCTCGGTGCGACCGTCGAAGGAGGACGCGGCGAGCAGGAACCCGCAGACGGCGAGGACCGCCACCGTGGTGGCGGCGAACAGCGCGAAGTAGCGGATGCGGCCTGCTTCGGCCGAACGGGACGCGGCTCGTCCCATACGCAGGAGCCGCCGTCGCAGGCCGCCGCCGTTCACCGCACCTCCCGGGCCTGGACCAGGCGTCCTTCGTGCAGGTGCAACCGCACGTCGGCGCGGCCCGCCACCATCGGATCGTGTGTCACCACCACCAGGGCGCACCCGTGTTCCCGCGGGGTACTGAACAGCAGGTCGGCCACGGCTTCCCGTTGCTCGCCGTCCAACGCCCCGGTCGGCTCGTCCGCCAGCAGCAGTTCGGGCATGTTGACCAGGGCGCGAGCCACGGCGACACGCTGCCTCTCTCCGCCCGACAGGTCCCGCGTGGCCGTGGCCTCGGGCACCCCGAGGCGGGTGAGCAGGGACTCGGCCCGGGAGCGGGCCTCGGCGACCGCATCGCCAGCCAGTAGGCTCGCGATCATCACGTTCTCCGCCGGGGTGAGCTCGGGGAGCAGCTCGCCGAACTGGAAGACCATGCCGACGTGCCGCCGCCGGTGGGCGGCGAGGGCCCGCGCGGACAGCCGGGTCACGTCCTGCCCCACGACTTCGACGTTCCCCGATTGTGGGCGGATCAGCCCCATGACGCACATCAGCAGGGTGGACTTGCCGCTGCCGGACGGGCCCATCACGGAGACGGAACTGCCCGCCGGGACGGTGAGATCGGCACCGGCGAGCAGGCTTCGGCCTGACACGCCGTAGACCACCTCACTCAGCCGCAGGACGGGTGGGACGTGGGTTGAGGTCACGCGGAGCTCCCTGGGTCGGGGGGATCACTCGATGTGGACGGCGTGGACAGCGCTGACAACGCATGCCTGACCGAGAGGCCGGTCGGCCTCTCGGTCAGGCTGTGGTCAAGCTGCGCGAGCGAATCTCGTCAGTCGGAGTACCAACTGGTGTGCCAGTCAGGCAGGTTGTTGCGTGCGACCGTGCCGCGGGCCTTGTAGATCTCGGAGTGCTTACCGCTCTCGACGGTGCCCCTGTTGCCGTCGTTGTCGGACGGACCGTTGGGACCGTTCTTGTTCCACAGCGTCAGCTTGGTGCCCGAGTGGGCCACGCGGTAGTACTCCGCCTTCACCCAGTGGCTCGAACCCGTGTCCTTGATGTTCATGATCGAGCGGTTGCCCTCGGTCCAGAAGCGGAGCTCACCGCTGTAGGAGTGCGGACCGATCTCGTACGCGAAGGCGGGCGTCGCCGTACCCAGGGCCAGGGCGGCGATGACCCCGACCCCCAGCCGTCGTGCGATTCTGACGTTCACTGAACTGCGTCCCCTCGTCTGACGGAGTTCCCGGACCGCGGTGGGCGGCCGGAAGGGAACCGCACGGGAGAGAGCGGTGCGGTTCCTGTGACTCCAAGACTGCTCCGGGACGGTCAATCGGAGAATCCACCCGTTGGGGGGTATGCCCGCGTCCCCCGCCCTGTCGGGGGAGGCACAGGGCTACCAAGGCTCATTCGCAATGCGGAGCCGGGCGGTGCTGTCACCGGCGGGGTGAGGTGGGGAACGAGTGTTCCCGGTTACGGCTGGTGTGGCTTGTTCGCACGATCTTCGCATGCAGCTTCGGTACGCGTTTCGGGTGTACCCGGATGCCGGTCAGCGGGTCGCGTTGGCGAGGGCGTTCGGGTGTGCCCGTGTCGTGTTCAACGACGCGGTCCGTGCCCGCGAGGACGCCCGCAAGGCCGGACAGCCGTTCTCGACGGCCGCCGAACTGTCCCGGAAGCTGATCACCGAGGCGAAGCGGACAGCCGAGCGGTCCTGGCTGGGTGAGGTGTCCGCGGTGGTGCTCCAGCAGTCCCTGCGGGACGCCGAGGTGGCGTACCGGAACTTCTTCGCCTCGCTCAAGGGCACCCGCAAGGGAGCGCGGGTGGGTACGCCTCGGTTCAGGTCCCGCAAGGGCACCCGGCAGTCGGTCCGGTTCACCGCCAACGCCTGCTGGAGCATCACCGACGCCGGCCGGTTGAAGCTGCCGAAGATCGGTGCGGTGAAGGTGAAATGGTCCCGCACCCTCCCCTCCACCCCCTCGTCCGTCACCGTCGTCAAGGACGTGGCCGACAGGTATTTCGCCTCCTTCGTCATCGACACCGACCCCGTCGCCGACCGGGCACGCATGCCCGGAACCGTCCACACCGTCGGCATCGATCTCGGCCTCACGCACTTCGCGGTCCTCTCGGACGGCACGAAGGTCGACTCCCCGCGCTTTCTGCGGCGCGCGGAGAAGAAGCTGAAGAAGGCCCAGCGGGAGCTGTCCCGCACGCAGAAGGGATCGAAGAACCGTGACAAGGCCCGCCTGAAGGTCGCCCGCGCCCATGCGAAGGTCGCCGACGCGCGCCGCGAGTTCCACCACCGGCTCTCCACGAAACTGCTCTCCGATAACCAAGGGATCGCCGTGGAAGACCTGTCGGTCAAGGGACTGGCCCGCACGCGGCTGGCCAAGTCGGTGCACGACGCGGGATGGTCCTCGTTCATCGGGATGCTGGAGTACAAGGCTGAGCGGTACGGCCGCACCTTGATCAGGATCGGCCGGTTCGAGCCGACCTCCCAGACCTGCTCCACCTGCGGCACCGTGGACGGATCCAAACCCCTGAACGTCCGGGAATGGACCTGCACCGCCTGCAGCACCCTCCACGACCGGGACCACAACGCCGCGATCAACGTCAAACAGGCCGCCGGACTGGCGGCATCGGCCTGCGGAGCGCCGGTAAGACCAGGAGCAATCCCGGCACAGCGCGAAGAAACAGGAAGCCACGGATTCCCGACCGATGCCCGTGCCGTGTAGCGGCACAGCAACAAGTCGAGAAGGCCAGAATCCTCGGGCTCCAGCCCGAGGAGCAAGTCAATTCAGCCCGATCTCCGCGCAGTCCGCCGCGTACTTGGCCGTGCAGATGTCGGAGACCTTGTAGAAGCCGTCCGCGATGACGGTCTGCTCGATGTTGTCCTGCGTCAGGGCGACGACGGGAACGAGCTGCGCGGGGATGCCCTTGTCGGTGGGGCTGTCGACCTTGTCGCGGGCGAGGGCGTCGAACTGGATGTCCCGGCCCTGGACCCGCGCCACGGCCATCTCCGCGGCGCTCTCGGCCTCCTGCGGGTAGGACTTGTACACGCTCATGTACTGCTCGCCGGTGACGATCCGCTGCACCGCGGAGAGTTCCGCGTCCTGGCCGGTGATCGGCGGCAGGTCGGTGACGCCCGCGTCCTCCAGGGCCTTGATGACGCCGCCCGCCATGCCGTCGTTGGCGGAGTAGACGCCCGCGATGTTGTCCTTGCCGATCTTGTCGATCGCCTCGGCCATGTTCGCCTCGGCGTTCTCCGGCTTCCAGTCCTTGGTGTCGAAGGACTGGGCGATCGTCACCTTGCCGTTCAGCTCGGACGTCGCGCCCGCCTTGAACTGCTTGGCGTTCGGGTCGGTGGGCGAGCCGTTCATCATGACGATCTTGTCGGAGCTGTCCGCGTCGTCGCCGAGCGCCTCGATGAGGGAGCGGCCCTGCACCTCGCCGACCAGCTCGTTGTCGAAGGAGATGTAGGCGTCGATCGGGCCCTCGGCCAGCCGGTCGTAGGCGATGACCGGGATGCCGGCGTCCTTGGCCTTCTGCACGCTGGTGCCGATGGACTTCGCGTCGACCGCGTCCAGGACGATCACGTCGACCTGGTCGTCGACCATCTGCTGCATCTGGTCGGCCTGCTTCGAGGCGTTCGCCTCGGCGTTGGCGTACTTGACGTTGCCCTGGTCGCGCGTGAGGTCGGCGACCTTCGCCTTGAAGTACGGGTAGTCGAACTGCTCGTAGCGGGTGTTCGCCTTCTCCGGGAGGAGGAGGCCCACCGTGATGTCGTTGCCCTTGGTCGGACTCGCCTCGTCGCTGCTCTCGGACGCGCCCAGCACACCACAGGAGGCCAGCGAGACGGTCATCATGGACGCGGCCAGGGATATGGCGATACGACGGGCACGGCTGTTCACTGCGCTTACCTTCCGACACACGGGCGTTGTGGTGACCCAGGTGAGGGAAGCCAACGCTGTCTTCACGAAATCGTCAAGAAGTACTAGACCAATGAGACAGCAACGTTGCGAACCGGCCCGGAGGGTCGGATGGATCCGGTGGAACCTCCGGGCCGGTCGTCGCCGTTCTGCCTTGTGCGGACCGTCAGTCCGAGGACTGACCGTGCCGCTTGGGCCGCCACACCACCAGGGCGCTGGTCTGCTGTACCTCCTGGTACGGGACCAGGTCGCGGCGGTACGAGGCGTGTACCGCCGCCTCGCGCTGGCGCATCGCCGTGGCGGCGCCGTCGAGGGCGTCCTGCAGCTCCGCCATGCGGGCCTGGAGCGCGGCGACCTGGTTCTCCAGTTCGATGATGCGCTTGATTCCGGCCAGGTTGATGCCCTCGTCCTGCGACAACTGCTGCACCGTGCGGAGCAGTTCGATGTCGCGGGCCGAGTAGCGCCGGCCGCGGCCGGCCGTGCGGTCCGGGGAGACCAGGCCGAGGCGGTCGTACTGGCGCAGGGTCTGCGGGTGCAGGCCGGAGAGCTGGGCCGCCACCGAGATGACGTAGACCGGAGTGTCCTCGGTCAGTTCATACGGATTGCGTCGACGACCGTCCATCTCCGTCAAGCTCCCTTCGCGGCCTGGAACAGCTCCGCCCGCGGATCCTCGTCCGCGGTCGCCTCGCGATACGCCTCCAGCGCATCACGAGCCTTCCCCGTCAGGTCCTTCGGAACACTCACCTCGACGGTGACCAGAAGGTCGCCGCGGGTGCCGTCCTTGCGGACCGCGCCCTTGCCCCTGGCGCGCATGGTCCTGCCGCCCGGGGTGCCCGCCGGCAACTTCAGCGTGACCGGCGGCCCGCCCAGCGTCGGGACCCGGACCTCGCCGCCGAGGGCTGCCTCGGCGTAGGTGACCGGGACCGTGACGGTGAGGTTGTCGCCCTTGCGGCCGAACACGGGGTGCTCCTTGACGTGCACGACCACGTACAGGTCGCCCGCCGGACCGCCCCGCTCGCCCGGCGTGCCCTTGCCGCGCAGCCGGATGCGCTGCCCGTCCGACACCCCGGCCGGGATGCGGACCTGCATCGTCCGGGAGGACTTGGCCCGTCCGGAGCCCTTGCAGATGTCGCAGGGGTCCTCCGCGATCAGACCGCGGCCCTTGCAGTCCGGGCACGGGTCGGTGAGCGAGAAGCCGCCGCCCGAGCCCCGGGCGACCTGCCCGGTGCCGACGCAGGTCGGGCACACGCGCGGCGTGCCGTTCTTGTCGCCGGTGCCCGAACAGGCCTTGCAGGGTGCCTGCGAGGACATCCGCAGCGGGACCGTCGCGCCCTCGATGGCCTCCGTGAAGCTCAGGGTGACCTCGGACTCGATGTCCTGGCCGCGCCGCGGCTGGGTCCGCGTGCCGGTGCCGGGGCCGCCGGCGCCGGTGCGGTTGAACAGGCCCCCGAAGACGTCGCCGAGCCCGCCGCCGAAACCTCCGGCCCCTCCCTGGCCTCCGCCCTGGGCGCCGCCTCCGAAGAGGTCGCCCAGGTCGAAGTTGAAGGTGCCGCCGCCGCCCGCGCCCGGCCCCGGACGGAAACCGCCGTTGCCGAAGAGGCTGCGGGCCTCGTCGTACTCCTTGCGCTTCTTGGGGTCACCGAGGATGTCGTTGGCCTCGGAGATCTCCTTGAAGCGCTCCTCCGCCTTGACGTTTCCCTTGTTGGCGTCCGGGTGGTACTCGCGGGCGAGCTTCCGGTACGCCTTCTTGATCTCGGCCTCGGTGGCGTCCTTGGGGACGCCGAGGACCTTGTAGTAGTCCTTCTCGATGAAGTCCTTGGTGCTCATCCCCGACGTCCCTCCTCTCTCGTCACGTCAAGCTCAGCCCTCGTCCGGGCCACCGCTCTCCTTGTTTCCGGCGTTTCCGGTGTTTCCGGCGTTCCCGTCGCTCTCCGCCGGGTCGGCCGGTGCCTCGGTGCTCTCCTCGGCCGGCTTGGCCGCCTGCGCACCCGGCTGCGGCTCGGCCACCGCCACCCGCGCGGGGCGGATGGTGCGCTCGCCGATCCGGTACCCGGGCTGCAGAATCGCCACGCACGTCGTCTCGGTGACGTCCGGCGCGTACGAGTGCATCAGTGCCTCGTGGATCGTCGGGTCGAAGGGCTCGCCCTCCTTGCCGAACTGCTGGAGGCCCATCTTGGCGATGACCGTCTCCAGCGACTCCGCGACGGACTTGAAGCCGCCGACGAGTTCGCCGTGCTCCCGGGCGCGGCCGATGTCGTCGACCACGGGAAGCAGCTCGGACAGGAGGTTCGCGACGGCGACCTCCTTGACCGCGACGCGGTCCCGCTCGACGCGGCGGCGGTAGTTCTGGTACTCGGCCTGGAGTCGCTGGAGGTCCGCCGTGCGCTCGTTCAGCGCCGTGCGCACCTGGTCCAGCTGGGCCACCAGGCCCGCGTTCTCACTTGCGTCCCCGGCCGGGGCCGCGCCCTCCTCCGAAGAGGGAGCGGCGGCCTTCGGCTCGGCGTCGTCGGGGGTGGCGCCGGAGGGGACGTCGGGCTTCTCGTCAAAACCCGGGGTCTCCTCCGTCACGCGGCACCGTCCTTGCGCTCGTCGTCCACGATCTCGGCGTCGACGACGTCGTCGTCGGCCGCCTTGTCACCGGCACCGGCACCGGCGCCCGGAGCCTCGCCACCGGCGGCCTGCGCGCCCTGGGCGTCGGCGTACATGGCCTGGCCCAGCTTCTGCGAGACGGCGGCGACCTTCTCCGTGGCGGTGCGGATCTCGGCGGTGTCCTCGCCCTTAAGCTTCTCCTTCAGCTCGGCGACGGCCTCCTCGACCTCGGTCTTGACCTCGCCCGGGACCTTGTCCTCGTTGTCCTTGAGGAACTTCTCCGTCTGGTAGACGAGCTGCTCGCCCTGGTTGCGGGATTCGGCGGCCTCGCGGCGGGCGTGGTCCTCCTCCGCGTACTTCTCGGCCTCCTGGCGCATCCGGTCGACCTCGTCCTTCGGCAGCGAGGAGCCGCCGGTGACGGTCATCTTCTGCTCCTTGCCGGTGCCGAGGTCCTTCGCCGTGACGTGCATGATGCCGTTGGCGTCGATGTCGAAGGCGACCTCGATCTGCGGGACGCCGCGGGGCGCCGGGGGCAGACCGGTCAGCTCGAACATACCGAGCTTCTTGTTGTACGCCGCGATCTCGCGCTCGCCCTGGTAGACCTGGATCTGCACGGAGGGCTGGTTGTCCTCGGCGGTGGTGAAGATCTCCGAACGCTTCGTCGGGATCGTCGTGTTCCGCTCGATCAGCTTGGTCATGATGCCGCCCTTGGTCTCGATACCGAGGGACAGCGGGGTGACGTCGAGGAGCAGGACGTCCTTGACCTCGCCCTTGAGGACACCGGCCTGCAGGGCGGCGCCGATGGCGACGACCTCGTCCGGGTTGACGCCCTTGTTGGCGTCCTTGCCGCCGGTCAGCTCCTTGACCAGCTCGGCGACGGCGGGCATACGGGTGGAGCCACCGACGAGAACGACGTGGTCGATCTCGGACAGCTGGATGCCGGCGTCCTTGATGACGTTGTGGAACGGCGTCTTGCAGCGCTCCAGCAGGTCGGACGTCAGCTGCTGGAACTGGGCCCGGGTGAGCTTCTCGTCCAGGTGCAGCGGGCCCTCGGCGGAGGCCGTGATGTAGGGGAGGTTGATCGAGGTCTCGGTGGACGAGGACAGCTCGATCTTGGCCTTCTCGGCGGCCTCGCGGAGACGCTGGAGGGCCATCTTGTCCTTGCCCAGGTCCACGCCGTGGCCGGACTGGAACTGCTTGACCAGGTAGTCGACGACGCGCTGGTCCCAGTCGTCACCACCGAGGTGGTTGTCACCGTTGGTGGCCTTCACCTCGACGACGCCGTCGCCGATCTCCAGCAGCGAGACGTCGAACGTACCGCCACCGAGGTCGAAGACGAGGATGATCTGCTCGTCCTTGTCGAGGCCGTACGCCAGCGCGGCGGCCGTCGGCTCGTTGACGATGCGCAGGACGTTGAGGCCCGCGATCTCACCGGCCTCCTTGGTGGCCTGGCGCTCGGCGTCGTTGAAGTACGCCGGGACGGTGATGACCGCGTCGGTCACCTTCTCGCCCAGGTAGGACTCGGCGTCCCGCTTCAGCTTCTGCAGCACGAAGGCGCTGATCTGCTGCGGGTTGAAGTCCTTGCCGTCCAGGTTGATCTTCCAGTCGGTGCCCATGTGGCGCTTGACCGACCGGATGGTCCTGTCGACGTTCGTGACCGCCTGGCGCTTGGCCACCTCGCCGACCAGCACCTCGCCGTTCTTGGCGAAGGCGACGACGGACGGCGTGGTCCTGGCGCCCTCGGCGTTGGTGATGACGGTGGGCTCGCCGCCCTCCAGAACGCTGACGACGGAGTTAGTCGTGCCCAGGTCGATGCCGACCGCACGTGCCATGGTGAATAACCTCCAGCTGACTTGAGTGGAACAGGCTCAAGTGTGCATGACGCCGATCGCTGGGTCAACAGACGTGAGTCGGGCGGACTCAACTCTTATCCGTTCCTTACGCGCAACGGTGCGCTGACCTGGGGTTCCTCACCACGCCTGCCCTGACGAACCGGAAAAATCGCCGCCCGGGAGGACGCACGGGGCGGGGCGACCGTTGCCTCGGGGGACTCCTGGGGCCGCCCACGCGGTTCCGCGCGAGGCCCGTGAAGTGACGCACGGGTCCGGGGATCCGTCCCCGCCCGCCGGGGCTCGTACACCCGTACCCGTAGCAGCCCCAGCACTCCGGCCGCCGCCCCGCCCGCCAACCACAGCACCGCCGTCTCCCCCGCCCACCCGGTGTGCACGAGCGCGCCCACGAGTACCCCGCAGAACGAGGCCACACCGAGGACCACCACCGCGCCCTGCGGAGTGAGCCCGAGCCGCCGCAGCCGGTGGGCGAGGTGGTCGGGCCCGCCGCGCAGCAGGGGCCGTCCGGCCAGCCGGCGCGAGAGGAGTACGAGTACGGCGTCGACGCTCGCGAGGGCCGTCAGCGCGAACAGCACCCCCACACCGGCCCCGGGCTCGTGCCCCGCCCGGGTGAACACCGCCGCCCCGGCGAGCAGGAAGCCCGCGAAGAGCGACCCGCACGCCCCGAGCGCGATCCGCGCGGGATGCCAGTTGTGCAGCAGGAACCCGGTCAGCGCGGCGGCCAGCGCGCTGAGCAGCACCGCCAGCGCGTCCATCAGCTCGGCGGCGGCACAGGCACCGACACCGAAGGCGGTGACCACACCCACCGTGCCGGCCACCCCGTCGGCGTGGTCGAGCCCCCGGAAGGCGACGGCGACCACCGCGATCCAGCCCACGGCGAGCGCCCCGGCCACCGGCCCGGTCACCTCGTACGGCACCACGCACGCCGCCGCGACGGCCGTACCGGCGAGCAGCCACCGCCTCCGCAGCCGCCACACGTCGGCGGCCAGGCCGAGCGCGCCGACGGCGGTCCCGGCCACCAGCAGCCGGCCGACCAACGACCCCAGCGGCACGACACCGGTCCAGTCCCCGGCCCACGCGACCAACCCGGTGACGAGGACGACGGCCACACCGCCGAGCAGGGGGACGGGCCGCTGCCGTCGGCGGTCGACGAGGGCGAGGCGCAGGGCGGGCGCCCTCAGCAGCGCGGCGAGGAGGGCGGCGAGGAGAAAGGAGGCGGTGGCGGCGATGATCCCGTAGAGCACGGGCATAATCTATGCCCGAAACAAGCCGAATATCATGATTTGCGACGAATGGCGCGCCCAGGCACGTCCAAGTGCTTCCAAACACGTCAAAGCGCGCCCAAACACGTCCAAGCGCGTCCAAGCGCGTCCAAGCGCGTCCAAGCGCGTCCAAGCGCGTCCAAGCGCGTCCGACTCAGCGACACACCCGCCCCGGCGGCCGGGCCCGCCGGTCAGGGTTGCCTCAGCGACGCAGATCACCGCACGTCCGGCTACAGTGCGGCGGAGGATGGGGGTAGTCTCAGACGAACTACCTAAGTTACCGCTTAGTAATACCGCCCCCTCGCAACCTCGCAGGCCCGAGGAGCCCCCAAATGCAACTCGCCGCGATCATCGTGTCGCTGGTCCTGATCGTGGTCGGCGTCGCACTGTTCGGCCGCGCCGTCCTGCAGATCTACAACTCCATGCGGCTCGGCCAGCCGGTACCGGCCGGCACGCGGACCAACGAACCCGCACAGCGCACCATCACCGTGGTCAGGGAATTCCTCGGCCACACCCGGATGAACCGCTGGGGCATCGTCGGGGTGGCGCACTGGTTCGTGGCGGTGGGCTTCTTCTCCCTGCTGCTGACGATCGTCAACGCGATCGGCCAGTTGTTCGAGGCCGACTGGATCCTGCCGGTCATCGGCGACTGGGCGCCGTACAACGTCTTCGTCGAGTTCATCGGCACCATGACGGTGCTCGGCATCCTGGTCCTGATCGGGATCCGCCAGCTGAGCAAGCCGAACAAGCCGGGCCGCAAGTCCCGCTTCGCCGGCTCCAACTTCGGCCAGGCGTACTTCGTCGAGGCCGTCATCCTCATCGTCGGCGTCTGCATCTTCATGCTGCACGCCCTGGAGGGCGCCCTCCACCACGTGGACGGCTACGAGGCGTCGTTCTTCATCTCGTACCCGGTCGTCTCCGCGCTCCAGGACCTGGACGTCTCCACGCTCCAGAACCTCGTCTACCTCTTCGCCGGACTGAAGATCGCGACCTCCTTCATCTGGATGATCACGGTCGCCCTGAAGACCGACATGGGCGTGGCCTGGCACCGCTTCCTCGCCTTCCCGAACATCTGGTTCAAGCGCGACGCGAAGGGCGGCACCGCGCTGGGCGAGCTGCTGCCGATGACGTCCGGCGGGAAGCCGATCGACTTCACCGACCCGGGCGACGACGACGTCTTCGGCGTCTCCCAGGTCGAGCACTTCTCCTGGAAGGGCCTGCTCGACTTCTCCACCTGCACCGAGTGCGGCCGCTGCCAGTCGCAGTGCCCCGCCTGGAACACGGGCAAGCCGCTCTCCCCCAAGCTCCTGATCATGTCCCTGCGCGACCACGCGCACGCCAAGGCCCCCTACCTGCTGGCCGGCGGCGGCAAGACGATGGAGGGCGAGGAGAAGGCGTCCGAGGAGCAGCTGGCGGGCGTCCCCGCGGCGGCCCTCGCCGAGGCCGAGCGCCCGCTGATCGGCACCCTCGAAGAGAACGGCGTCATCGACCCGGACGTCCTGTGGTCCTGCACCACCTGCGGCGCCTGCGTCGAGCAGTGCCCCGTCGACATCGAGCACGTCGACCACATCGTCGACATGCGCCGCTACCAGGTGATGATCGAGTCCGCGTTCCCGTCCGAGGCGGGCACGATGCTCAAGAACCTGGAGAAGAAGGGCAACCCCTGGGGCCTGGCGAAGAAGCAGCGCCTGGAGTGGCTCAAGGAGCTGGACTTCGAGGTCCCGGTCGTCGGCAAGGACATCGAGGACCTCACCGAGGTCGAGTACCTCTACTGGGTCGGCTGCGCCGGCGCCCTGGAGGACCGCGCCAAGAAGACCACCAAGGCCTTCGCCGAACTCCTCCACATCGCGGGCGTCAAGTTCGCGATCATGGGCGGCGACGAGAAGTGCACCGGCGACTCCGCCCGCCGCCTCGGCAACGAGCCCCTGTTCCAGGAGCTCGGCATGGAGAACGTCATGTCCCTCAACGCCGCCTTCGGCGAGGAGATGGACGAGGACGGCAAGGTGGTGCCCGAGTCGGCGAAGCCGAAGTCGGCGAAGAAGATCGTCGCCACCTGCCCGCACTGCCTCAACACCCTCGGCAACGAGTACCCGCAGCTCGGCGGCGACTACGAGGTCATCCACCACACCCAGCTGCTCCAGCACCTGGTGGACGAGGGCAAGCTGCTCCCGGTCACCCCGGTCGAGGGCATCATCACGTACCACGACCCGTGCTACCTGGGCCGCCACAACAAGATCTACACGCCCCCGCGCGAGATCATCGCCAGCGTCCCGGGCATCCGCAACGAGGAGATGCACCGCCACAAGGAACGCGGCTTCTGCTGCGGCGCCGGCGGCGCGCGGATGTGGATGGAGGAGCGGATCGGCAAGCGCATCAACAACGAGCGCGTCGACGAGGCCCTCTCGGTCAACCCGGACATCGTCTCCACCGCCTGCCCGTTCTGCCTCGTCATGCTCACGGACTCCGTGAACGGCAAGAAGAACGACGGCAAGGCCAAGGAGTCCATCCAGGTCGTCGACGTCGCCCAGCTCCTGCTCGACTCCGTCAAGACCCCGGCCGACCCGGCGGGCGAGCCGGAGACGGAGAGCGAGCCGACGCCGGAGCCGGTGAAGTAACCGGCCCCGCCCGGCCCGGCAGTCCGAGTTACGGCGGCCCCTGACCCCGAGCGGGTCGGGGGCCGCCGCCGTTCCCGGCAGGCCGGGGGCGCCAAGGTCTGGCCCGACCCCGTACGCCCCCTAGGGGACGGCCCGGTCAACCCCCGTAAGGGATGTCACAGCTCGGCAGCAAAGGGGCCCCCGAAAGGCCGGGCCACGCACGTCACTCTCCGGGACCAGGTACGTTCGAAGGCGTGGCTGGATTCAGGATCGGACGCGGCCGGAACAACGGCGCTCCCAATGCGCGACCGCAACACCCTCCGTACGGACAGCAGGCGCCCCAGGGACCGTCGTACGGCGGTCCCGCGACGCCTCGGCAGCCGTACCCGCAGCAGCCGTACGGGGGTGGCGGCCCCGGCGCCGGTGGCTCACCGTGGCCGCAGCCGCACGGCGGAGGGCACGGTGAGCCGGAGTACTTCGGCGACGGCGGCTACCCCCAGGGCGGCCCGCACGGGGGCCAGGCCCCGCACGACCCGTACGCGGCCAACAACCCCGGTCACACCCAGGCGTTCACGGTCGGCGACGACCCTTACAACCAGGGCGAGACCTACCGAGCCGGCTCCGCCCCGCCGCCCGGCCCGGTCGGCCCCCGCCTGCACTGGAAGGCCCTGCTGAGGGGCGTCGTCGTCGCCCCCAACCAGACCTTCCTCCAGATGCGGGACTACGCGATGTGGGCCCCGGCGCTCATCGTGACCTTCCTCTACGGCCTGCTGGCGGTCTTCGGCTTCGACGGCGCGCGCGAGGAGGCGATCAACGCCACCCTCTCGAACGCGGTCCCGATCGTCCTGACCACGGCCGTGGCGATGGTGCTGAGCGCGTTCGTCCTGGGTGTCGTCACCCACACCCTGGCCCGCCAGCTCGGCGGCGACGGCGCGTGGCAGCCCACGGTCGGCCTCTCCATGCTGATCATGTCGCTCACGGACGCCCCGCGTCTGATCGTCGCCATGTTCGCCGGCGGCGACGCGCCCTTCGTCCAGATCCTCGGCTGGGCAACCTGGGTCGCGGCCGGCGTCCTGCTGACCCTGATGGTCGGCCGCTCCCACGACCTGCCCTGGCCGAAGGCGCTCGGCGCGTCGGCGATCCAGCTGATCGCGCTGCTGTCGATCGTGAAGCTGGGCACGTTCTGACGACGCCCTGACCGGCAAGGGAAGGGCCCCCGGCATCGCGCCGGGGGCCCTTCCCTTTTCGTCCGCATCCGTCCTATCCGTCCGTCGCCGCGGATCAGGCGTCGAGCACCTGCCCCTCCCGCCGCACGACGGGAGGCTGAACGCTCCACGGGAAGTTGATCCACTCATCGGTCCGCTTCCACACGTACTCGCACTGGACGAGCGAGTGGGACTTCTCATAGATCACGGCGCTGCGGACCTCGGCGACGGTGTCCAGGCAGAAGTCCCGCACCAGCTTGAGCGTCTTGCCGGTGTCGGCGACGTCGTCGGTGATGAGGACCTTCTTCCGGGAGAAGTCGATGACGTTGGGCACGGGCGCGAGCATGACCGGCATCTCGAGCGTGGTCCCGACCCCGGTGTAGAACTCGACGTTCACCAGGTGGATGTTCTTGCAGTCGAGCGCGTACGCCAGCCCGCCGGCCACGAAGACCCCGCCACGGGCGATGGAGAGCACTATGTCCGGCTCGTACCCGTCGTCGGCGACGGCCTGCGCGAGTTCGCGCACGGCGACGCCGAACTGCTCGTAGGTCAGATTCTCCCGAACGTCACTCATACTCGCGTCCCGCCTGCGTTCTCGCTGCTCATACCCGGCTCATACCTGGGTCCGATGGAAGTTGATGAAGGACCGGGAGGCGGTCGGCCCCCGCTGCCCCTGGTAACGGGACCCGTACCGCTCGCTCCCGTAGGGGTGCTCGGCCGGCGAAGTGAGCCGGAACATGCACAGCTGCCCGATCTTCATCCCGGGCCACAGCTTGATGGGCAGGGTCGCGAGATTGCTGAGCTCGAGCGTCACGTGCCCCGAGAACCCGGGGTCGATGAACCCGGCGGTGGAGTGCGTGACCAGCCCGAGCCGCCCGAGCGAACTCTTCCCCTCCAACCGCGAGGCGAGATCGTCGGGCAGCGAGACGACCTCGTACGTACTGGCCAGCACGAACTCACCAGGATGCAGGATGAACGGCTCGTCCCCCTCCGGCTCCACGAGCCGGGTCAGGTCCGCCTGCTCGACGGAGGGGTCGATGTGCGGGTACCGGTGATTCTCGAACACCCGGAAGTAGCGGTCGAGGCGCACGTCGATGCTCGACGGCTGCACCATGGAGTCGTCGAAGGGTTCGATGCGGACCCGCCCGGAATCGATCTCGGCCCGGATGTCCTTGTCTGAGAGAAGCACGCACCGAGGATACGCAAGGCGCGCGGAGCAGCGACAATCGCCGCCACCCCGCGCGCCCGGCCCTACTGACTCCCACTGACTACTACTGGGTCCTGTGAGGTCTCCCCGGCGGGGAGGCCGGCTACCGCTTCTCCGACCCCACCGGCACGGCACTCCGCAGCCGCGCACACCGCGGACATCGGACGAGCCGACCGGGGCCGAGTCGCTCGGCCTGCTGCATCGGGAACGAGGCGGCGGTGAACACGTGCCCATCGGCACAGCGGAGGACGGTGCGATCCATCAAGTCCTTCAAGTCCCTTCCCCAAGAGCCGCGTCTGGCTTACTACCCTGACGACAAAAGCCACAGTACGGGATCAAAGAGACGACTCTCCAGGCGGCACTCCGGCCCCTCCGGGACCCTCGCCCACGCGCCCACCGTACGCCCCAACTCCGGCCCTCCGCAGCCGCATCACACCCGCCGAAACGCCCGCCGGCCCCACGGCGCGAACACCGGGGGCCAGCGATGAGGTAGAGTGAGCGAGCGTCCAGGCACCGACGTGGTCGGCGTCTTACGCGGGTGTAGTTTAATGGTAGAACATCAGCTTCCCAAGCTGAGAGCGCGAGTTCGATTCTCGTCACCCGCTCCACTCTGAGCCCCCAGGTCATCAGCCCGGGGGTTTCTTGTTGTCTAGTCCAATCGCAGGCTGGCGTGCCCTCCGCATGCCCTAAGTGCAGGTGGGTGGTGCCCAGGTGGGTTCCGACACGCCGTCCAGCCCACTCGGCTCCAGAGCGTCTCGAATCGCGAGACGCATCTCATGTGACCTGCGCCACTCTCTCCGCTGTCGGATGGGAAGTAGCTTCCGCAAAGCAGCAGTTCGCGCCGTAAGGCGGCACGACGTCACTGCGCGATCGTGGCCACCGGAAGGACTACGGCGCGACTGAATGCCATGGCGCGTCAGCGCGTGTGGGCAGTGCGCCGGCGGTCAGCCAGCAGGGCGTAGGTGGGCTGCTCGGTCCCGGGCACGGGGCCGAGGTAGATGTGGCCGGTCATGTGACACCAGGCGGACAGGTCGAGCGGGGCTGGTCCCGTCGCCGCCCTAGTCATCGCCGCCGTCAAGGAAGGCCGCGACGCGTGGCACGGCATGGGCTGTTGCGGGCCCGCGTCCGCCGCAGCAGTCCCGCCCGTGGCGGCCGCAGCAGACGCTTGCGGCTGCCGAGTCGACGGTGACTGCTGCAGCTGAACCCGCAGTGCGAAGTGGGCCACGGCGTGGTGCCGGGCCCGCTTCGCGTTGAGAATCATGGCCTTGCCGTTGGTGGCTGTTCCGTCGTGCCCCGAAGCCGCGACAGGCGCCGCGGAGCTGGCCCTCGTCGACTCACCGGACGACGGACAGGTGGGACCGGTCGGTCTTGCCGGTGCGCTGCCGCCCCTCACCCTCCTGCGTGGTGACGACGAGGCCGAAGACGAGGTCACTGAGGTCGGCAGGCTGGAGATGCAGCTCACGGACGATGTCAGTGAGCCTCGTGCCCTCACTTCGCAGAGTCGCGAACACCTTGCCCAGAATTTGGGACGTTTCGCGGACCACGCCACTGCGCGGCTCGGACTTGCGGTAGCCGAGGCGGCCGAGTTCCACGCAGTGAGTTCGGTACTGCCACTCGGTCGTCAGGCCCAGCTCGTGCAGCCGGTGGGCCAGCGCCATGGCAGCGACCTTCCAGCGGCGCTTGGCCTGAAGGATCCAGTTGGTGCTCGCACCGCGCGGGGCGCGGGCGAGGACGTCCGCTCGTGGCATCAGAAGCGCGGCTGCGAACCGATGGGCCTCGGCTTCGGCTTGCGGACCGTGCGGCATCTGCTCCTCACCATGGAGGACGAGGTGTCCGAGTTCGTGGGCCGCGTCGAAGCGTCCGCGCTCCGCGGTCTTCTCGGTACTCAACAGCACGAACGGAATCCCACGGTCCCAGAAGGAGAACGCGTCGACCTCTGGGCAGTCCCGGGACAGCGAGAAGACGCGCACTCCGTGCGCCTCCAGCAGGTGCACGGCATTCGGGATCGGTGCGTTGCCAAGACCCCGGCGGGCCCGCACCAGCGCGGCAGCTTCCTCGGCCGGCACGTCTGTGCCCGCGTCCTCCCCCGGGTGAGGGACTCGGTCTTCGTCCGAGCCGAGGCGGCTGAAGGATGTGAGCGTCGGGATGTCGGGAGAGGGCAAGCGGAAGCGCGCGCCGATCCAGTCCTGAAGGACCCGAGCCAACCGTCCGGAGCTGAGGTCCAGGCGCACACCACGTCACCGACGTCCAGCAACAGGCCCCGGACCTGTCGGAGCAGAATGCGCAGGAGCACCACACCCGCGACACACTTCCGAGCCCAATCGCGATCCACCCCATCGGCCACCTGACAGTGGCACTGGCCGCACCCTGACGCCCGGCTGCTCATCGGGCGGCACGGCGTTGTCAGTGGTGTGCGGCACGATGGCCTCATGGGCATCGACATCCCGTGGGCTCGCGCCGAGTTGGCTCAGTTTCTCAAGCTGACCGATTTGTGCGTACTGCCGGACCCGCCGGGCGTAATCACGTTCAGCAGCTACATGGAGAATCGGGGCTCAGAGGCCGACATTGTGGCCAGCGCTCACGTGGTCGAGCAGATCCTCGACCGGCTACTGCCGCGATGGCGCACAGAAGTGCCCAACGACAAGAACAAGACCGTCAACCGCTGGTACCAGCACCGCGAGGCGGCCCAGCGTGCAGACGCGGCACTGCAGCGCGACGTCGATGTCCGCGCCCGCCTCGATGACGTCTCCCCGCAGCTGACCGCGGGGACCATGCACCCGTGGGTCTGGGAGGGAGCCCGCGCCCTGTGGCAGAGCGGACACTTGCGAGAAGCGGTCACCGCTGCAGCCCGCAAGGTCAACGCCGAGACGCAGAACAAGGTCGGCCGCCGGAATCCGAGCGAGACCAAGCTCTTCCAGAACGTCTTCTCGCTGAGCGCGCCCAAGGCCGACGAACCCCGCCTGCGTCTTATGGACGACGACGGCAGCGGCACCTTCCACAGCGTCCACCGCGGCGCCATGGCCTTCGCCGAGGGCTGCTACGCCGGCATCCGCAACCCCAACAGCCACGAGGACGGCCTTCCCGAGCTGCCCGAACAGCACATCTAGCTCCTGTGTGGCTGCGTGATCTACCCGATTGAGGGCTGGCCAGCCGCCGCGGCCGCACAAGCGCGTGACTGCGGCCAGGCCCTGGACATGGTCTCCGAAGCCCGGAACGCGGAACATTGGCTCCCTGCATCGCCACCGCAGACAGGCTGTTTCGCATCTCGCCACCAGAGTCCGACCTCTACGCGGTAGGAGTGCGCGGCCCTGGGTGACGCTGGCGCGGCACTCGAAGTCGTGCGAGGACTGCGAGCGGACCTCTTCGCCACCGCCGAGCACAAGAGCCGGATGCACACCGCCCGCGGCCCGTGCCTGGTCGCAGCGCGGCAAGCCCGAACAGACAGCCCAGGAGCTACTGGCAGCGCTACCGGGCAGCAGCCCCGGAGAGGTTCGCGACCGGCCCGCCACCAGAGGTGGTGTGCCCGCCTTGGGCTTGCAGCACCCACGCACATCCGGTGCCCGAGACTTGACGCAGGCTGTGGCCTACTGACCCGGTCGAGCGCGAATGACCGTAGCGCATTGCTGCCATGCCGGACGAGTGGTTGACCGGCCTCTGACTGCGTGTCCCCTTTCGGGACGGGCGTCGTGTCCCGAGTCGGGACAACCCTCCTGTCCCTTCTCGGGACAGGCTTTCTATCCCATGGTCGCCGAGCCCCGGCATTGGGCCGAAAGCTACCTAGTACGCTCCCCCCTGACAACCGGGGCAGGCTTCGGAGAGAGCCTCATCGACCGCACCGAGTCGACCCTGGGCCCGCACGAGACGATGCTCGCCGAACACCAGACCGGCTCCCGTCGCCCCAGGAATCGCAGTTCTGGTTGCATTCACCCCCGTCCAGCTCCGTCCACGTGCCCGCATGTCAACTGCTCCACGAGGTCAGAACGCCCCTGATCCCTCCTGAACCCCCAGACGAACATTTGGAAGCGTGTTGGGGGCAACCCCTCACAAGTTCGAATCTCGGATCCTCCGCAGCCGCTGAGCAGCGGAAACGAGGGCCCGACCAAATCCTGGTCGGGCCCTCGTCGTGCAGTGGTCTCAGTTGCGGTGATCGGATGGGCACGCACCTGGGTGGACAGCCTGCATCAGCCACACGCCCACACGTCGAGGTACCGGGCGTTGGCCCGGATCGCCTTCCATAGCCTCGGTACGGCTTATGAGGCCCGACCTCCCTGACCATTGGCAACCGTAAGCGCCCGACATGATGGGGTGGTCAGAGGCACAGCCAACGCTTCCCCGTGGTGGAAGCGCTCAAGATCGTTGCTTAGCACTCACGACTGTTGTACCCGCCCGAGCCGAACCGAAGGAGAAGCCGGTGACGCCGCCCGTCCCTGAGCGCCTCTCGCCGCTACGGTGGCGCTGGATTCTGCTGACCACCCGGCACCGGGAGGTGCGGTTCCTGTACTGGCCCCCTGGTCGTCCAACCGGATACCGGAACCTCCGGATGTTCGACCGTGACGGGTACAACATCGGCCGACTGGTGTGGGTGGTGTGTGACCCATGCCGCATCGGCAGCATTAACAAGATCTCCATAGACCCCGACCACCATCGCCAGGGCCTTGGACGGCGCCTGATCCGCAGGGCGCTCGCCGACGGCCCTGGGTACGCCTGGCAGACCACCGGCCAGTCCCCACAGGCCAAACAGTTCTTCCCGGCGCTAGAGAAGGAGTTAGGTGTCGCGCTCCCCGAGTACGGCGGGGTCTGCGATCACCTCGCCTCACCGCCCGCCTTTCGGCTGCCCCACCCAGAGCGGCGCTCGCATCCGCTCCTGGAGCGCAACGTCTGAGTGGACGTTAAGTCCGTTTCTGGCAGCGGCTTCGCCCGGGTTGGGTGAGGAAGCCTTGGCGGAGGAGGCGTGCGAGGCGGCTCCGGGTGATGTTGACGGAGGCTTCGTCGGTGGGCATGGCGAGGAGTTCGTGCAGTTCACGGGCCCGGAATGCCTGGCCGGGATGCTGGTTGAAGGCGTTCACGATGGCTTGGTAGGCGGTGCTCGTCTCGGTCTGCGGCGGGTCGGGATCAGTTGCTGACGGGGCGGTTTCCGCGATGAATTTCCGGGCGATGACCAGTTCCGTGGGTCGGGTCTCGGCCTCGGCCAGGGCGGCGGTGAGGTGGTCGATCTGCTCCTGGATCTCCCGGGGCCCGGATGGTGGCTGCCTCGTGCTGGGCCTGGAGGCCGGCGAGGAGTTCGGTGACGTTCACGCTGCCAGCCCGAGATCGCCACGCCAGGCGGGGCTCGGCGTGGTCAGGCGGCGGGCCATGTTCGCGGTGGAGGCCCAGTAGACGCGGGAGACCGAGGTGTCGGGCCGGTGGTCGTACTGGCGGGCCAGCCGCCTGTGCAGGAGCAGGGTCCCGTTGACCTGTTCCACGATCCACCGCTTGGGCTGCGGAATGAAGCCTTTGCCCTGGTCGTCGGGGTTGCGGCGGACGACCTCGACGTCGATGTCGTTCAGCACTCCGTGAATGACGACATCATTCTTGAACAGGCCGTCCTGGCGCCACAGTGTGAAGTAGTAGAACACCGCCGACCAGGACGGCAGGTCATGCGGCAGATAGCGCCACTGACAGCCGGTCCGGTTCTGATAGAAGATCGCATTCACGACCTCCCGGAGATCACAGGAACCCGGGTCGCCGGTCGCCGAGCGTGCCACCCGGTCCCGCTTCCAGCCCGTGATCATCGGCTCCAGCAAGGCCCACTGCTCGTCCGATAAGTCACTCGGATACGGCTCTCTGTCCATGGCCCACATCTCAGCATGTCCATGCCGAGTGTCTGGTCCGTGCAGCGATCAGTCACACGATCGAGCGATCACCAAGCGAGGAAGATCGGACTTAACGTCCCCTGAAGCCCTGCGGACACTCTGTTGGCACGATGCTGCATGTCACCCGATTGCTTCTCTTTTTACGCCTCCACGTCTCGAAGGGTGGTGACGTTGACCGGACAGACCTTTGAGACATGAGCGAATGAGGAAGTGGCATGGTTCAGGGCTTCTCCAAAGAACCGGGCACCCATGGACCGCTCATCGAGGTCTCCCGCGAGGGGCAGCGGAAGATCACCCGCTGGGCGGCTGCGATCGCTTTGGGCGGCTTTCTCTTCGGCTTCGACACGGGTGTCGTGTCGGGTGCCCTGCTCTATATCAAACAGGACTTCGACCTGAACTCCTTCGAGCAGGGAAGCGTGGTCAGCGTGCTGCTCATCGGCGCGGTGATCGGCGCCACTTCGGCGGGCAGGCTGTCCGAGAGGTTGGGCCGGCGCAGGGCGCTGGGGGCGATCGGCGTGGTCTTCATCGTCGGTACGGCGATCGCGAGCGCGGCGAACGGCTATCCGGTGCTCATGGCGGGCCGTGTCATTCTCGGCCTCGCGGTCGGCGCGGCCTCGGCGACGGTGCCGGTCTATCTGTCCGAGATCTCGCCGACGAAGATCCGCGGGCGGCTGCTCACGATGAACCAGCTGATGATCACGCTCGGCATCCTGATCGCCTACCTGGTCAATCTCGCCTTCTCGAGCAACGAGATGTGGCGGGCCATGTTCGCCGTCGGAGCGATTCCGGCCGCCCTCATGGTGGCCGCCACCCTGTGGGTTCTTCCCGAATCCCCGCAGTGGCTCATCTCCCACGACAAGGCCGACACGGCGCGCGAGTCAATCGCCTCGGTCACCGACGAGGCCACGGCGGACCGCCTGATCGCGCGCGCCCGGCGCCGGATCGCCGAGGAGCGCGAGAAGCAGGCGCGGAACTCCGGAGAGACCGGCCGGGGGGCCAAGAAGCTCCTCACGCCCGATGTACGACCGGCCCTCGTGGTGGGGCTCGCCCTCGCCGCGGTGCAGCAGTTCGGCGGTATCAACACGATCATCTACTACGCGCCGACCATCATTCAGCAGACCGGCCTGAACGCGTCGAACTCCATCTTCTACTCCGTGTTCATCGGCGTGATCAACCTCGTCATGACGCTGGTGGCGATCCGCCTGGTCGACCGGGCGGGCCGCCGTGTCCTGGTCCTCGTCTCGCTGGCCCTCATGGCCGTCTCGATCTTCCTGCTGGGTCTCGCCTTCGTGGTCGGCATGAATTCGGTGCTGACGCTGCTGTTCATGGTCATCTACATCGCCGCGTACGCGGGCGGCCTCGGACCGGTGTTCTGGACGCTGCTCGGCGAGATCTTCCCGCCGTCCGTGCGGGCCGAGGGGTCGAGTGTGGCCACGGCGGTCAACTGGGTGTCCAACTTCGTCGTGAGCCTCGCCTTCCTGCCCCTGGCCTCCGCGATCGGCCAGGGCGAGACTTTCTGGATCTTCGCCGGGATCTGTGTGCTGGCGTTCTTCTTCGTCAGCCGCTACCTGCCCGAGACCCGCAACCGCGACGCCGAACAGATCCAGGCAGCCCTGTACTCCCGCTTCGGACACAAGCCCGACGCGTCGGCACCGGCTGCGGACACCCACTGACGGTGACTCCCGAGAAAGGACGCTCGCGATGAGCGGCACCCTCCTCAGCCCTCCCGACATGGAACGCTCCGACGCCCTGGTGATCTTCGGCATCACCGGCGACCTCGCCAAGAAGATGCTGCTCCCCGCCCTGTACCGGCTCACCGAGTCCGGCAAGTTGACCGTGCCCGTCATCGGGGTGGCGGCCGGCGACTGGGACGACGACGCGCTGCGGAGGCACGCGCGGGAGGCAGTCGTCGCCGCGGGCACGGACATCGACGAGGCGGTCTTCGACCGGTTCGCGGCGGGCTTGTCCATCATCACCGGAGACTTCGCCGACGACACCACCTTCGCCCGGTTGCGCGACGCCGTGGCCGGGTTCGGGTTCGTGACGCACTACCTGGCGATCCCGCCGTCACTGTTCACCACGGTCGCCGCCGCGCTGGCCGCGGCGGGCCTGAACCGCAACGCCCGCCTGGTGGTGGAGAAGCCGTTCGGACACGACCTCGACTCCGCGCGGAAGCTGCAGGACGAGCTGAGCACCCACTTCGACGACGACCACCTGCTGCGCGTCGACCACTTCCTGGGCAACCGCGCGGTCGAGAGCCTGATGATCTCCCGGTTCGCCAACACGCTGCTGGCGCCGATCTGGCACCGCGCCTACGTGGACAACGTCCAGATCACCCTCGCCGAGGACTTCGACGTCGCCGACCGGGGCTCCTTCTACGACGAGGTGGGCTGCCTGCGCGACGTGGTCCAGAACCACATGCTGCAGGTCCTGGCCTTCCTGACCATGGACCCACCGAGCGCCGGCAACGCCCGGGCCCAGGGGCTGGAGAAGTGGCGGGTCCTGCACGCCACCCGCACGATGGACCCCGCCGACACCGTCCGCGGCCAGTACGACGGCTACCGGAACGTCGAGGGCGTCCAGCCGGACTCCACCACCGAGACGTACTTCGCGACCCGCCTGTTCATCGACAACTGGCGCTGGTCGGGAGTGCCCTTCTACCTCCGCAGCGGCAAGGCGCTGGCCCTCACCGCCACCGAGGTCGTGGTCGAGCTGCGCAGGCCGCCCCTGGAACTCTTCGCCGGCGAGAACACGCGGACGCCTCCGAACCTCATCCGCTTCCGCATCGACGGCGACACCGGTATCAGAGCGGACCTGACGGTGAGCAAGCCCGAGAAGGGCACCGGGCCGATGACCGTCCCCATCGGGGTGGATTACGCGCAGGTACTGGGACGCCAGGAGTTGCCGTACGAGAACATCCTGCACGGGGCCGTGGAAGGCGATCCCGAGTACTTCGCCTTCTTCCCCGCCATCCTGGAATGCTGGCGCATCGTGGAACCGGTGCTCGACCCGGCGGACCCCCCTGTGCCGTACGCGCGGGAAAGCTGGGGGCCCCACACGGCAGGCCGGCTCCCCGGCCTGCGGAACTGGCACGAGCTCGGACCTCACCTGTTCGACGACGGCCACGTGCACTGATCACGAGCGTGGAGCGTGATGTACGAGGCGTGGGGGCGCGTCAGGGACAACCTGTGGCCTGTGCTCCAGCAGGCCACGGCCGCCGCGCTCTCCTGGTGGATCGCCCGGAGCGTCTTCGACCATCACGTCCCGCTCTTCGCCCCGATCGCCACCCTCGTCGCGCTCAACACGCCCGTCGGAGGGCGGGGCACCAACGCCGTACGGGCCCTGTCCGGGGTCGTCGCGGGGGTCGTCGTCGGGCAACTGGCCTTCCGCTTCCTCGGCCACGACGCCCCGTCCGTCGGCGTGGCCGTCCTGTGCGCACTGCTCGTCGCGCTGCTCATCGACGGGGAGCGCATCACCATGGCCCAGGCCGCCGTGGGGGCGGTGATCTCCGTAGCGTCCGGACAGCAGGCGGGCATCGACCGGGTACTGGACGCCCTGCTCGGCGCCGGGGTGGCGCTCGTGTTCAGCCAGCTGCTCTTCCCGCCGCACCCGCTGGCCCTGCTGAGACGCGCCGAGGCCGCCACACTGGAAGGGCTGGGCCGCGCTCTGGCCCTGACGGCGCGGGCGCTGGACGAGCCGGAGGAGGAACGCCACACCCGGTTGTGGGAGGAGCTGCGTCCCGTCTACACACTGCTGAACGATCTCGGCGGAACACGGAACGACGCCATCGCCGTTGCCCGGCGCACCCTGCTGTGGCGGGGCCGGCGCGAGCCCGTCGTCCAGGAGATCGCGACCACGCGATACCTGGACCTGATCGGCAACAGCTGTCTCACCCTGATCCGGGGCGCCTCGGCCCTCGACACGAGACACCGGCAGACCTTCGCCCACACGGTACGGAGACTGGCTGATGTCCTGACGGTGCTGGCCACCGCCCCCGCGAGCCACGCCGCACGGTTGCACGCGGCCCGACGGACCCTCGACATCGTCCGGAGCGCTCCGAACGTGGAGGGAGGTCCGGCTCTCCCGGTCGCCGTGTGGGAGAGCGTCCGGCTGGTGGCCGGGGACATTCTGGTCTTCGCGGGCGCCGACGTGGAAGAGGCCGAACGCGCCCTGCACGAGGGAGCCACCGATGTCCCCGTCAGCGTTCCGCCGAGACTGCGGGGGGCGCCCCGGCTGCGACGCCGACGACGGCCATGAGGCTGAAGTACGGGTCACCGGAAAGGCGGCATCCGTTCTTGGTGCGAGCACTCCGGGGCGCCGTCGGACGCGTCGCGAGGGCGAGCAAGGGCCTCCATCGTCCGCTGCCAAGGCACCGAGGGCACACGGATCACGGGCAGCCGACTGACCGGGCCGGCCGCAAGGCAGCGGCGTCATGAGCGGGACCTGCACACGGGGGCGATCTCCAACGGTGCGGTCTTCGATCCGGGCATGCTCACATCAGACGCGGTTACTCCGGGTGTCATGGTAGGGACATCAGGAGAGGACCAGGGCAGGGCGCGCGGCACAGCAGGTCGTGAGGCGGCGCTGCCGGAACCGCGGGTGGGCCCCGACGCGGAGGTGGAGCGGCGAGCGCCGGACGAGCCCACAGAGTTGGGGAAGCGGTCGTGGTGGGCGGTGCTCAAGGGAACGGTGAAGGAGTTCCAGGATGACGAGCTTACCGACCGGGCGGCGGCGCTGACCTATTACGGGGTGCTGTCGATGTTTCCGGCGTTGCTGGTGCTGGTGTCGTTGCTGGGCCTGGCGGGGAAGTCGGCGGCCGACCAGGTCCTGGAGAACTTGCGGAAGCTGGCGCCGGGTTCGGCCAGGGACATCATCAGTGACGCGGTGACGCAGTTGCAGGGTCGTGGCGGGGTCGGGTCGTTGATGGCCGTGGTCGGCCTTGTGCTGGCGGTGTGGTCGGCTTCCGGGTATGTCGGGGCGTTCATCCGTTCCGCGAACGCCGTCTACGACATGCCGGAGGGGCGTCCGGTGTGGAAGGTCCTTCCGGTGCGTGTCGGGGTGACGGTCGTCCTGCTGGTCCTGGCCGTGGTCAGCGCGCTGATCGTGGTCTTCACCGGCGGCATCGCCGAGCAGGCGGGGTCCGTACTGGGTATCGGGGACAGCGTGCTGACGGTGTGGTCGGTCGCGAAGTGGCCGGTGCTGGTGGTCCTGGTCGTTCTCATGATCGCGATCCTGTTCTGGGCGGCCCCGAACGTGAAGGGCCGCGGCTTCAGGTGGGTCAGCCCGGGCAGCGTGGTCGCGCTGGTGATCTGGATGCTCGCGTCGGCCGGATTCGCGTTCTACGTGGCCAACTTCTCCTCCTACAACAAGACCTACGGCACGCTGGCCGGGGTGATCATCTTCCTGGTGTGGCTGTGGGTCAGCAACATCGCGATCCTGCTGGGCCTCGAGTTCGACGCGGAGATGGCCCGCCAGCGCGCGATCGCCGGCGGCATGGACCCCCGCGAGGAGCCCTACGTACCGCCGCGCGACACCCGCGCCTGGGACGAGCAGGACCGCCGCGACGCCCAACAATGACGATGCCGACGTCGTGCCTCACGGATTGATCCGGCCTGCACGGGTGACTTGGCTGGTCATGAACGTGGAAGCGGAGTTGTGCCGGGTGGAGCGGGGCCCCTTGCAGAGGGTGGCCGGATGGCGGCCCGGGTGGGTGCGCAGGTGCGTGCCGGTGGTGGAGGAAGCGGCGGAGCGGACCAAGCTGTGGTGGGGCGCCGCGCTGGCCATGTCAGCGGTGGGCGGGATGCGGGGCAAGCGGGCCGCGCTGGCGGGGCTGTCCGCGATGGCGGTCTCCGAGATCCTGTCGAACGCGGTGGTCAAGCCGCTGTGGGAGCGGCGGCGTCCGCCCAAGGAGTTCATTCCGCACGATGATGTCGACGACCGCCCCGACTCCTCGTCGTTTCCGTCCGGGCATACCGCGGCCGCGTTCGGGTTCACCGCAGCGGTCGCGGTGGTATGGCCGGCGGCCGGCACAGTGTGCGCGCTGCCGGCCGCGGCGGTGGCGGTGCAACGGGTGCACTCGGGCGCGCACTATCCCAGCGACGTCGCCGCCGGAGCCGCCATCGGCGGCGCCGGGGCGTGGGCGGTGCACCGGCTGCCGCGCCTGCTGCGCAGGGTGATCTTGTGAACGGGTTGTGTCAGTGCTGCCAGGCAGGTGTTCCTGCGGCCGGCAGTGGGACTCGGGTGTCACTACCGCAGGAGGGTGATGACGATGGCTGACACGAGCCGTCCCGCCTCCGGCAGCCACACCGAGCGTTCTTCCTCGGGTGGCGAGCCGGTGGGGGAGCTGGTACAGCGCGCCTCGCAGCAGCTCACGGAGCTGGTGCGGGCGGAGATGCGGCTGGCGCAGGCGGAGATGAAAGAGAAGGGCAAACGCTACGGCAAGGGCGGCGGCCTGTTCGGCGGGGCCGGCCTGGCCGGGTTCTTCACCCTTCAGGCACTGATCGCCACGGCGATCGCCGCCCTCGCGGTACCGCTGCCGGTCTGGGCCGCCGCCCTGATCGTCACCGGCGTCCTCGGCGTGATCACTGGTGTGCTGGCGCTGACGGGCAAGAAGGAAGTCACCCGGGCCGCCCCGCCGGCCCCCGAGCAGACCATCGACAGCGTGAAGGCCGACGTGGCCGAGATCAAGGAGAGTGCCAAGCGATGACCCAGCCGCCCCACGACGAGCCCACCGCCGCCAGCCCGGACGAGCTGCGTGAGCAGGTCGAACAGACCCGCCACGAACTCGGGGACACGGCCGAAGCCCTGGCCGACAAGACCGACGTCAAAGCACGCGCCCAGGAGAAGGCAGCGCAGGCCAAGGAGCAGGCGTCCACGAAGGCGGCCGAGTTGACCGGGCAGGTCAAGGCCAAGGCCGCCGAGGCCGCGCACCTGGTGCAGGAGAAGCTCCCTGACCCGGTCAAGGACAAAGCCGCCGCCGCCGCGGAACAGGCGAAGGCCAAGGCCGGGCAGGCCCAGCAGATGTGGCACGACCAGGCGCCCGAACCGGTACGCAACAACCGCACGCCGCTGATCGCCGCCGGAGCAGCCCTAGCCGTCGCCTGTCTGCTGCTGCGCCGCAAGAAGAGGAAGTAGACGCAAGGAAGCGGCGATGAAGGCGTCGAAGGTGGTGTACAAGCCGGTCGGGCTGGCGCTCGGGGCTCTGAGTGGAGGTAGGTTCCACCTCCGCTGGTGAGGCGCGCGATTGGGAGACATCCGGCCCATCCAGGCCGCGGCGCCGTCACCCGCCAGAAGCCATCCGGGCAATAGCTCCCACACGCGACACACACGGGCCCGGCCAGCAACGATGACTGCTGAACTCCTCCGTGTGCTCCTGCAAGGGCACCTTTCCAACCTGGGCTCGTCTCCGGAAGCCAGCTTCCAATCAGTCCTGAGAAGTGCTCCCCGCCCCTCCTGGCCGACGGCGTGCCCATAGCGTGCCCATAAGACCGGTAGACCACGGTCAACAGCGGTGCGATCCTGCACCCTCGGACGTCACGTCACAGTACATACCCCCAGTTCAGAAGCTATCCGCCTCCCCAAGCGCCGTCGCTTCCCAAGCTGAGAGCGCGAGTTCGATTCTCGTCACCCGCTCCAGAACTGAGGCCCAGGTCAAAGACCTGGGCCTCAGTCGTTTCTGGGCGGCGCCATGCCAGGCCACGCAGCAGGAGCCCTACGCCCCGTCCGTTCTGGCCCCGTGCGTTCCTCGTCGTAGCCCTCCTGACCGGGCGACAGCACAGGCCCCTCACAACGGGCGGCCCCCTCGGTTCCGCGCTGCGCGAGGTGATGGCCGCGCTGCCCGCCCCGCACCGCCCCGCGGCCGAGCTGACCAGCCGCCGCATCCTGGTCGACCCGGAGCGCCGGCCTGCCGCGCCGCGCTCCGACACGGACCTGGAGGCGCTGTACGCCGCGGTCCTCAGTCACCGTCGGCCGCGCGTCCGCTACCGCCACAGCGGCCGGACCGCCCTGCGCCGCTACACCGTCGTCCCGTACTGCCTGGTGGCGAAAGCCGGCACGTGGTACTTGGTCGCCGACCACCGGGGCAGGCCCCGACTCTTCCGCACCGACCGGCTGTCGCGGGTCTCGGTCGTCGAGGCCACGGCGCACCGCCGGCCCGGTGTGGAGCCGGCGCAGGTCTGGCACGGCCTGCGCCGCGAGGTGGAGGTCCGCACAACCGGCGTCCGGATCATCGTGCGGCTGCGCCGGGAGCGGCTGGAGATGGTGACCCGTATCGCCGGCAGCTACTTCAGCGGGCCACCCACCCCCGGAGGGGGCACCGTCGAGTGGTTGTGGGTGGAGGTCGTCTGTCCCGTGGTGGAAGCGGTCCGCCACCTGCCGCAGTTCGGCACCGACGTCCAGGTCGTCGAACCTCCCGAGGCACGCGCGGAGGTGGCCCGTGCGGTCGCCGAGTTGGCCGGGCTCTACGGCGATCGGGGACGGCGAAGGGCGCCTCGCCGACCGGTGAGGCGCCCTTGTGGTGCCGGTGCGGATCAGCCGCAGTTCCACACGGCCGGGAACCGCGGGTAGGTGGTGCCCGCGGTTGCCTTCGCGCCCGACAGCGTGCCGTCGTCGCCGAGCGCGTGGACCATGCCGTCGCTCGGAGCGGCCCCCACGCTGCTGGTCAGCTGCCAGAGGCTGGGGACCAGCTTCTTGTTGGTGCCGAGGATCAGGCCCTGGCTGTTGATGGCCCTGGCGCCCTGGCCGTTGGGCAGGGCCGTCGCCTTGCCCGTCTTGTCCCACAGGACGGCGGACCGGGCGAAGTCGGAGGTCAGGGCGTCACCGATGACGTAGCCGTTCGAGATGCCGGTGACCTGGGCGTGCGCCGCGCCGGCCGGGATCGGCAGCGCCTTCGCGACACCGTCCTTCCACAGGTACGGCCGCCAGGTGCCCTTGGGGTTGTCCACGGCCGTGACCGCCACCGTGCCGTCGGTGTCGACGCCCTCGACGTTGCTGCCGCGCGGGAAGCCGGGCAGCTTGACCACGGTGCCGGGCTGGTCCGCCGGCCACTTGTAGACCTCGGTGTAGTTCGGGTCGGCGCCATGGCCCTCGCCGTAGATGTCCCCGTTCTCCGTGATCACACGGGTCTGCACGTCATACGTGCCGGGGAGCACCGGGAGCCGCTCCAGCTTGCCGTTGCGGGAGACGACGGGGAACCACGACCAGGACGGGAAGCCGTCGGTCACGCCGGTGATCTTGGCACCGTGCCCCACGACGGTGCCCTTGCCGTTCACGTCGCTGATATAGAGGTCGAAGTCGGCACCGGCCGCGGGCCCCAGGTCCGTGAGCCGACCGTCCTGCCAGAGGACGGCATGCTGCAGCGAGTCCTCCTCGGGGAACTCGATCTCCCCCGCGTACACCCCGTCCCCGCCCGTCGCCCTCACGGCTCCGGCCTCGATGCCCGCCGGCACCGGCAGGTGGGCGGCCTTGTACGTGCACGCCTGGGGGGCGGCCGGGGCGGCCTGGGCGGACGGTGCGACGCCGGTCACCGCGGAGGCGGCGAGAAGGGCAGTGGTCAGTAACATGACGTTGCGTCTTTTCGGGTTCATGTCATCCCATCGAAGCGGTGAATGCCTGCTCGCCCAGACTTCACACCGCGCCTATGTTCCCCCTATGCCACCCAGGGAGCACGGAGCGGGAAATGACCACCGCTGCCGCCGAGTTGTCCGCGAACTCCTCCGGGATTGTCCGTGATCGGTAACGGACGCATCCCATGGCCCCTTTCCCTCGTCCTGCCAGGTGGTCCCAAGGTGGCCGAGGGGCGACGAGGAACTGCGTGGAAGCGGGGCGGACATGGCACGGCACAGCGGCGGACGAGGCTGGTACGGCAAGGTGGTCGGGGCGGCACTCGGGGTGACGGTGCTCGCCGTCGGTGCCTCGGTGTGGACCGCGCAGGCCGACGCCGTGGGTGGCTCGTCGCCGAAGGCGACCGCGTCGCCCACGCCGGGCAGTGACGTCGAGCGGGTCGCGGAGACCATCGCGCACGCTTCGGACAAGGGGGCCCGCGGCGTCAACATCACCATCGACGACGGCCCCGATCCCGCGTGGACCCCTCAAGTGCTCGACCTGCTGCGCGAATACGGAGTGAAGGCCACGTTCTGCGTGACGGGGACGCAGGCGCAGGCCCACCCCGACCTCGTGAAGGAGGTGGTCGCGGCCGGGCACCGGCTATGCGACCACACGGTGTCGCACGACACCGCCATGGACAAGAAGTCCGAGGCCTACCAGTCCCAGGAGATCCTCGACGCCGAGCGCATGATCACCAAGGCGTCCGGGGGCGTGCGACCGATGTACTACCGGGCACCCGGCGGGGCCTTCACCCCCTACAGCCGCAAGCTGGCCGCCTCCCGGGGCATGCGCCCGCTGGGCTGGAACGTGGACACCAAGGACTTCGAGCGGCCGGGCACGGACGCCATCGTCGAGACCGTGCGGCGGGAGCTGCCCAACGGGCCGACGATCCTCTTCCACGACGCGGGAGGAGACCGCTCCCAGACGGTCGAAGCCCTGCGCCGCGTCCTCCCCTGGCTCCAGGAGCAGGGCTACTCCTTCGGCTTTCCGGTGCGTTGAGCCCGCGTGAGCGCGTGCTCGCGTGAGCGCGCGCTCGGTCCTCGGCGCTCGTCAGGCCAGTTCGAGTCGGGGTTCCAGTTGCTGTGCCGGTGCTGCGGTCGTCGGTTCCCACCGTTTGGTGGTCCGCACGTAGCCGTAGACGACCGAGACCATCGCCAGAATGAGAAGTGGCCCGAAAATCCACGGGCGTTCGGCCATTTCCATCGGCAGGTAGCGAGTCGCCACCAGGAGGGCAGTGAAGACCAGGGCCCCGTATACGACCAACTGGATTCCCGGCCGGTCCCAGCCGCGGTCGAGCGAGCGCAGCGCCGCCTCGATCGTGACCGCGAACACCACACCGGCGACGAGATCAATGCCGTAGTGGTAGCCGAATCCCAGCGTCGCGGTGAGGGTGGCGATAAGCCAAAACGTTCCTGCGAATCGCAGGAAACGGGGGGCCTTGCGGGAATGGATGAATATCACGGTGGCCCATGCCGTGTGCAGGCTGGGCATGCAGTTGCGGGGCGTGATCTCGTCGTACGTCCACGGGTGCGGGGTGCTGATCGGGCTCGGCGTGTCCGGCCACAGGTTGGCCATCGCCCATTGCTCGCCGCCGGTGCCGAACGCGCCGGTGCCGTAGGTGAAGACCGGTCCGACCACGGGGAAGACCATGTAGACGGCCGGTCCGAGGAGGCCGATCACCAGGAACGTGCGGACCAGGTGATGACCCGGGAAGCGGCGCTCGGCCGCCACGTGGCGCAGCTGGTACAGCGCGACGACGACCGCGGCCACCGCGAGCTGGGCGTAGACCCAGTCGAGAACATGGGCGCCGACCGGGCCGGTGGCCTCGACGGCCCGTCCCACCAGCCACGACGGGTTGCCCAGGGCGTGATCGGCGACCGCCACGTACGGGTCGAGCACGTCCGGGCGGGTCTTCGACGTGATCAGCAGCCAGGTGTCGCCGGTCTTGCGGCCGGCCACCAGGAGCAGGCCCAGCCCGACGCCCTTCAGCAGCAGGACGCGTTCCTGGCCGGTGCGGCGCGTGACGGCGATGACCGCGAAGCCCAGGATCACCCACAGCGCGCCGTTGCCGAAGGAGTGGCCCTCGGTCACCCCGGCGTCGGCCGCCCACCGCACCAGTGCGATGGTGACGTCGATGCCGACCGCGACACCCGCCGCGATGAAGCGTTGGCGCCAGGTGAGCACCACCATCGTCAAAGCCATACTGGCGTACAGCAGCGGCCCCGACGCGGGGGCGAATACCAACTCCTGGGCCTGATGGGTCATCGGGCCGGGCAGGCCGTAGCGGCGCGCGGCGATCTCCAGCGTGATGAGGAATCCGAGGGCCACCGCACCCGCCACGGCCCAGAGTCTCGCCCGTGGCCGGCGCAACACGGAGAATGCGCTTCTGCTACCTATTCGTGAAAACACCCGCAATGCCTTCTTTATCAATTTTTAGTCGATTTGCCGCTTTCCTGTCACGAGGAGCAGCCCGTCGGCAGAGAAAGACGGAAAGATTACCTCCCGGGTTCCGGCTCTGTTTCCAGCGGGTCCTTCTTCCCGTGCCGGGAGGGTCCCAGCACCGCGCGGACCACCTCGGCGGACGAAGCCATGACGTCGGCCACGAAACGACGGCGGCCGGTACCGAGCCGGCGCAGGGCCCGGCCGTGGTCGGCGGCGACGACGAGGGCGGCCCCGAGCAGGAGGAGCCGCCACAGGGTCGTCACCGGGCGGCGCGCGAGGCGGGGCAGTTCCGCCAGGGAGGCGTGCAGCCGCTCGCAGTGGAAGGGGACGTGGCGCTGCTCGTCGGACAGGATCCGTCCCGCCACCTCCGAGGTGAGCGCGTCGTCGGTGCCGTCGCGCAGGGCCCGGTAGTAGCGCAGTGCCACGACCTCCGCGATCATCAGCACCAGCAGTTCGAGGCGCAGGCCCATCAGGCGCCGCAACCGTACGAAGACGGTGTCGCTCCAGTGACTTGTCAGCGTCGGCATGCCGCCCGCGGCCAGCAGTCGGGCCAGGAGCCGGGCGTGGTTCTGCTCCTCGGCGACGAAGAGGCGCACCGCGCGCGCGTAGTCGGGGTCGCCGGCCCGGTCCGCCTTGCCGACGAGGTTCGCCCCGTCGCCGTCCTCGCCGACCTGGAAGCGCTGGATGCCGGCCCACACCGCCTCGGGCAGCGTCGCCCCCCGGTCCCAGTCCGGGTCGTCCTGCGCCTGTCTGCGCTCCCGCTCGTCCTCGAACCGCCGCGTCCACTCGGCGAACCCGCCCGTACGCACCCCGCGCCCCTCTCCGGGACACGGCCGCCGCGCCCTGGAAGGGGACGACGCGGGCGGGCGCCGAACCGTTCCCCTCCCACCCCCCGGGGAGGGCGTGTCCTTTGTCTCGCTACACGCCCCTCGCGCCTTTTGTCGCTTTCACCGCATTCGACGGCGCCGAGGCGGCGCGGACCCTCATCATGGGAGGTCATGGCGCTGGGGGCGGCGGCCCGGACGGCGAGGCTACGGCCCGCAGGGAGCAATATCTATCGCCATGACAGGAGAAATCGGCCGGACGCCCCGGGAATATTCCTCTGTCGGCCAGTCGGAGCAAGATTATCGCCAGCCCCCCGGCGATCACGGCGTGCTACTGTCGATGCCAGTTGCAGTTGTGGTTGCCTGAAGGTTTTTTCCGACGGGGTGATCATCACGGCGACCGGAGATCACACAGGGTGAACTCCGAGCACCGTACCGAAGGAGAAAAACATGGCTTCCGGCACCGTTAAGTGGTTCAACGCGGAAAAGGGCTTCGGCTTCATCGAGCAGGACGGCGGCGGCCCCGACGTCTTCGCCCACTACTCGAACATCAACGCCCAGGGCTTCCGCGAGCTGCTCGAGGGTCAGAAGGTGACGTTCGACATCGCGCAGGGCCAGAAGGGCCCGACGGCCGAGAACATCGTTCCCGCCTGACGCTCACGCGTACTTCGCAGCTGGGGCCCGCACCTTCGGGTGCGGGCCCCAGCTCGCCGCGTTTCCGGGCGCAGAGCGCCCTGCGGGGGGCCGCATTTCCCCCCGCGCATTCAGTTTTCCCGGTTTCATCAATTCTCCCGGTCCACACGGCTGCATCAGCCGGAACCGACCGGGGCCGGCTCGTTCTTGCGATTCCCTGCGCCGTTCCCTTGCTGCGGGTCTCCCTTGATACGTGCCATATCAAGGAAGGTTCCCCATGAACCGCGTACGCACCAACGACCGACGACGCTCCGGCGGCGGCCCCCGCCGCTCCCAGACCTCCGGACGCCGACCGGCCGCCCCCCAGGGCGAGTTCGCGCTGCCGAAGACGGTCACCCCGGCGCTGCCCGCCGTCGAGTCGTTCGCCGAACTCGACATGCCGGCGCGCCTGCTGACCGCCCTCGCCGGCGAGGGCGTGACCGTGCCGTTCCCGATCCAGGCGGCGACCCTGCCGAACTCCCTGGCCGGCCGCGACGTACTCGGCCGCGGCCGCACGGGCTCGGGCAAGACGCTCGCCTTCGGTCTCGCCCTGCTGGCCCGCACGGCCGGCCGGCGCGCCGAGCCGCGACGTCCGCTCGGCCTCGTCCTCGTACCCACCCGTGAGCTGGCCCAGCAGGTCACCGACGCGCTGACCCCGTACGCCCGCGCCGTGGGCCTGCGGTCGGCCACCGTGGTCGGCGGCATGTCGATCGGCAGGCAGGCCGGCGCGCTGCGGTCCGGCGCCGAGGTCGTCGTAGCGACGCCCGGGCGGCTCAAGGACCTCATCGACCGGGGCGACTGCCACCTCGGCGACGTCACCATCACCGTCCTCGACGAGGCCGACCAGATGACCGACATGGGCTTCATGCCCCAGGTCACCGCCCTGCTCGACCAGGTCGCTCCGGACGGGCAGCGGATGCTGTTCTCGGCCACCCTGGACCGCAACGTCGACCGGCTGGTCCGCCGCTACCTGACGGACCCGGTGGTCCACTCCGTCGACCCGTCGGCCGGCGCCGTCACCACGATGGAGCACCACGTCCTGCACGTGCACGACACGGACAAGCACCGCGCGACCACCGAGATCGCGGCGCGCGACGGCCGGGTGATCATGTTCCTGGACACCAAGCACGCCGTGGACCGGCTGGTGAAGCACCTGCTGAACAACGGCGTCCGCGCCGCGGGCCTGCACGGCGGCAAGTCCCAGCCGCAGCGCACCCGGACCCTCGCCCAGTTCAAGGACGGGCACGTGACGGCCCTGGTGGCGACCAACGTCGCGGCCCGCGGCATCCACGTCGACAACCTCGACCTGGTCGTCAACGTCGACCCGCCCAGCGACCACAAGGACTACCTGCACCGGGGCGGCCGTACGGCCCGCGCCGGCGAGTCCGGCAGCGTCGTCACCCTGGTGACCCCGGGCCAGCGACGCGACATGACCCGGCTGATGGCCTCGGCCGGAATCACCCCGCAGGTCACGCCGGTCCGTTCGGGCGAGGCGGAGCTGACCCGCATCACCGGGGCGCAGGCCCCGTCCGGTGTCCCGGTCGTCATCGCCGTACCGGTCGTGGAGCGCCCGCGTCGCGCCGGGTCCGGCGGGGGTTCCTCGTCCCGTGGCCGCCGCGGCCGCACCGCACAGGGCCGCACCGGCCAGGGATCCTCCACCCAGCAGAGCCGCACCGGCCAGGGCCGCGGCACCCAGGGCCGGCCCGCCGGCGAAGCCCCGCGCCGCAGGCCGCGGCGACAGTCCGCCGGTGGCTCGGCGGCGTAACACCGCCCGGACCGTCGCGAACGGCAAACCCACCCGCCCCATCTCCCCCTTGTGGAGGCATCATGCGCTGTGTCATCGCCCGGTACCCGTTCGACCTCACCAAGGGTGGGGTGCTGGATTCGATGAAGGGTGTCACGCCCGAAACGATCACGGGTGAGTCCGTGACCATCGGCCGCCGCCGCTACCCCGTCAAGCAGGTGGGCGAGGTCATCACCCGGCAGGACCGTCGCGACTTCTCCAGCGGCGAGGTCACCCGGGCCATGGCCCGCCTCGGCTTCACCTGCCACCCGGACCCCGAGCTCGCGCCCGCTCCGGAGCCCGCCGCCACGCCGGTGCAGACCGCGTCGGCGCTGCTCGGCGGCACCCCTCCACCGGTCGCGTGACGCAGGGGGTGTCGTCCGCCCCCTGCCACGTCAGGACAGTCCCGTAGCCCGGCCCCCGTCGTCCCACCGGACCTCCAGCACGCGCTGGACGGCCGCGCGGTCGAGGGGGCCGAGCACGTGCGGGAACAGCGGGCCCTCGGCGGTCCCGGGACAGCACACCTAGGGCCTGTCGTTTGGGTCTTGCCGGCGTCACGGGGCGGCTGGAAGGCGCGGTCTCTCTCAGCCGACCTGATCCAAACGACAGGCCCGGCGCACGTGGTAGATCATCGTCCGGTTGTAGCAGCCGCGCCGGCGTACTCCGAGGGCATGGGCGCGGTACTCGGCTGTGCCGACGGCTCGGCTCCCGGTGCGCTCGACGGCGCCTGGCCGGCGGCGGGCGGCGTGCTCGGCACGGCCGACGGCGTGGAGCGCGACACCGAGCCCGGCGCGGAGCGCGACGCCGAGTCCGCGGAGGGCTCGGACGGCTCGGGGGACGGCCCCAGCGAGGGATCGCGGGGCGGGGCCGGGCTCGGTGAGGTCAGCTGCGTGGGGCCGACGGGAGCCGGGGCCAGTGGAGCCGTCGGACGCGTGGGCGACGCGGGGGCGGCCCAGTGCAACGGCAGCGCGATCAGGGCGGCGGCGGCAGCGGTCGCGGCGGCGCCGGCCGCGGCACGGAACAGGCGCCGGCGCGACGCCGCCCGGCGGACCGCCTCGTAGCGGCCGGGGGGCGGGCCCAGAAAGTCGCCGCCCGGACGCAGCACGACCAGCAGCGGATCGTCGTCGTCCCGCTCGAACCCCGGATCCTCCTGGCCGTCCTCAAGGCGTGTGGTCAAGGCTTCTCCTCAGATGGACGCGGAGCAGTTCGCGGGCCGCGTGGAGGTCGGCCTTGACGGTTCCTTCCTTGCGCCCGGTCAGCACGGACACCTCCCGGATCGGCATGTCAGCGTAGTAGTGCAGAAGGATCGGCACGCGCAGTCGCTCCGGCAGGGACTGCACGAGCAGGCGCACCGAGGGGTCGGCCTGCTCGGGGTGCGGGCGCACGGCGACCTCCGCGGTGACCCGGCGCACCGCCCTGCGCTCGCGCTCCAGCTTGCGCCAGTGGTCGCGGACGAGGTTGGCGGCGGTGACGTAGAGGAAGCCGCGGGGCTCCTCCACGGACGTCCAGCGGGCCCAGAGCCGGGTGAACGCCTCCGAGGCGATCTCGTGGGCCGTCTCGTCGTCGTCGACGAGCCGGCGGCACCAGCCGGCGAGGCGCGGATACAGGGCGGCGAACAGCTCGGACGCCGCCCTGTCACGGGACCGTTTCAACGCTCTCCATGGTCGTGAGGGGATGCGGTACGCGCGGCCGGTCGGTCCGGTCGGTCGGTCCGGTCGGTCAGTCCAGTCGGTCGGTCCGGTCAGGCGGGCGCGGGGCTCGTCGAGTCGAGCTCCGCGAAGGCGATCACGTTGTCCCGGTACTCCTCGCCGACCCGCGGGCCGCCGCAGGTGATGAGCCGCAACTCCGGGCGGTCCACGTCCCCGTAGACGTCGTCGGTCGGGAAGTCGGCCTTCGCCACCGTCCGTACGGCGGTGACCCTGAACTCCGCCGCCGTGCCGTTCTCCAGTCGCGCCTCGATCCGGTCGCCGCGGTGCAGCCGCGCGAGGTGCCGGAAGACCCCGTCCCCGTGGGTGCCGACCGTGACGTGGCCGAGGACGACCGACGGCCCGACCTGCCCCGGGGTCGGCGAGTGCCGGTACCAGCCGGCGCGGTCGTCGTCCGTGACGGGCGGGACCTCCACCGTGCCGTCCGACGCCAGCCCCAGCCGCATCACCGGGGTGTCGACCCCGATGGCCGGGATGCGCAGGCCGACCGGAACCGAACGCTCCAGGGGCGGCACCGACTTCGCGGAGGCGTGCGACGGCGGTGCCGTGGCCGCGGGGCGTGTGGTCCCCCTCGCGTCGTCCCCTTGGCCGCCGCCGCAGCCCATGAGGAGCGCGGCCAGCGCGGTGGTGGCGAGGGCGCGCCTGGAAAGCGAGGTCACGCCCCGGTCGCCGCCCGCCGGCGGCGTACGACGAGGAGGACCGCGCCACCCGCGACGAGCACGGCACCGGCGCCCGCGCCGATGAGCCCTTCGTCGGTCCCGGAGGACGCCGGCGCCGCGACTCCGGTGTCGGGCGCGCCCTCGGGCACGGTGGAGACCTGGCCGTCGGCCGGCGCCCGGGACGGCTCGGCCGCCGGAGCCGGTGAGCTGACGGAGGGCGACGGCGCCTCGCTCGGCTCGGTGCCGGGGCTCGGGGCGCTCGCGGCCGGTGGGGTGGAGGGGACCGGGGACGGGTCGTCGGCGAACGCGGGTGCGGTGCCCGCCAGTACGGCGGTGCACGCCAGGGCCACGGCGCTGAGGATGGTACGGCGCATCGGGTCGCTCTCTCTCGTCGGTCGGCGCGTGTGTCGCGTGGGGTGTGGACGTGGATCGGTCGGAGAGACGAGGCAGCGGCGGGGCGGGTTGTAAAGGGATGGCAAAGTCGCCGTCGGCCGCGCCCCTGCCCGCTTCTTACGGACTCATGACGTGCCGGGCGGGGCACCCGGCCCGTCGCCCCCGCCGTCCTAGCGTGGCCGTATGCGCGTACTGGTCACCGGCGGTGCCGGGTTCATCGGGTCCCATGTCGTGGAGGCGCTGCGGGCGCACGGGCACGAACCCGTCGGCTACGACGTCCGCGAGGACCCCGGCGCGGACGTGCGCGACCCGGCGGCCGTCGCCCGGGCGCTGGCCGGGGTCGACGCCGTGTGCCACCAGGCGGCGATGGTCGGGCTCGGCAACGGGTTCGCCGACGCGGCGGAGTACGTCTCGCGCAACGACCTCGGCACCGCCGTCCTGCTCACCGCAATGGCGGACGCGGGCGTGCGGCGGCTCGTGCTCGCCGGGTCGATGGTCGTGTACGGGGAGGGGCGGTACACGTGCCGCCGGCACGGAGTCGTGCGGCCGGGGCCGCGCGCCGCCGCCGACCTGGACGCGGGCCGGTTCGAGCCCGCGTGCCCGGTGTGCGGCACGGACGTGTCCCCCGGGCTGGTCGGCGAGGACGCCCCGGCCGACCCGCGCAACGTGTACGCCACCACCAAGCTGGCCCAGGAGCACCTGGCCGCCGCCTGGGCCCGGGCGACCGGCGCGACGGCGGTGTCGCTGCGCTACCACAACGTGTACGGACCCCGGATGCCGCGCGACACCCCGTACGCCGGTGTCGCCTCCTTCTTCCGCTCCGCGCTGGCTCGCGGCGAGGCCCCGCGCGTCTTCGAGGACGGCCGCCAGCGCCGGGACTTCGTGCACGTACGGGACGTGGCCGCGGCGAACGTCGCGGCGCTGGAGGCCGGGCCGCCGGCCGGGACGCTCACGGCGTACAACACCGGTAGCGGTGAGCCGCACACGGTGGGCGAGATGGCCACCGCCCTGGCCGCCGCGTACGGCGGTCCCGAGCCCGTCGTCACCGGCGAGTACCGCCTCGGCGACGTCCGCCACATCACCGCCGACTCCTCTCGGCTGCGGGCCGGGCTGGGGTGGCGGCCACGGGTCGGCTTCGCGGAGGGAATGCGGGAGTTCGCACGGGCGGGGCTGCGCGGGGAGTGAACACGGCACGTGGTTCGCAGTCCGCGGCACGCGATTCGCGGTCCGCGGTCCGTGCCGTGCGGGCCCGCCGGTTCAGCCCTCCGGTGCCGGCAGGGTCACCTCGAAGCGGCAGCCGCCCGGGATGTTGCGTACGGTGGCCCGGCCGCGGTGGGCCTCCACGATGCCCCGGACGATGGCGAGGCCGAGCCCCGCGCCGGCGGGCGGGGTACGGGCGTGGGTGCCGCGCCAGCCGGTGTCGAAGACGCGCGGCAGGTCCTCCTCGGGGATGCCGCCGCAGCCGTCGGTCACGGAGACCACCACGCCCTCGGGCGAGCGCTCGGCGGCGACCGCGACCGTGCCGTCGGCGGGGGTCCGGCGGATCGCGTTGACCAGCAGGTTGCCCAGGACCCGGCTCATCTCCTTGCCGTCCACCTCGACCGGCACGGCCGCCACGGCGTCGCCGACCAGCCGTACGCCGTGCTCCCGCGCGAGCGGGTCCGCGCCCGCGAGGGCGTCGCCGACCAGGTCGTAGAGGGAGATCCGGGCCGGGGCGAGGGGAAGCGTGCCGGCGTGGATGCGGGACAGTTCGAAAAGGTCGCCGACCATGTCGTTGAGGCGTTCCACCTCGGTGCGGATCTGGCGGAGGTAGCGGTCGGGGTCCGCGGCGACGCCGTCCTCCAGGGCTTCGGACATGGCGCGCAGGCCGGCCAGCGGGGTACGCAGGTCGTGCGAGATCCAGGCGACCAGTTCGCGCCGGGAGGTCTCCAGGGCGCGTTCCCGCTCCCTGGATTCGGTGAGTCGGGCGCTGGTGGCGGCCAACTCACGGCTGAGCGCGTCCAGTTCGGCGGTCGCGCCGGCCGTGGGGGCCGCGTAGTCGCCGTCCTCGCCGAACGAGCGGGCCGCGGCGGTCAGTTCGCGGCTGCGGGCGACGACCCAGCGGCCCAGCAGCAGCGCGGTGGCCAGGGAGACGACGGCCGCCATCGCCACGACGGTCGTGACGACGGACAGGTCGTGCGGGGACAGGAACATCGCCCAGGCGACCGCAAGGGTGCCCGCGAGCATCGCGAGGACGGCGACCGCCGCCACCACAGCGAGCGACGCGGTCAGTGAGCGGCGCCGGATCAGCCGCAGTACGCCGGCCCCCACCAGGCCGGTGGCGGCGGCGCCGGCGAAGGCGTAGAGGGCGATGAGAAGGGTGTCGGACACGTCAGACCGCCTCCCGCCCGGCCGGGTCGAAGCGGTAGCCCACGCCCCACACGGTCTGGATCAGCCGGGGCCGGGCCGGGTCGTCCTCGACCTTTCCGCGCAGCCGCCGGACGTGGACGGTGACGGTGGACAGGTCGCCGAAGTCCCAGCCCCACACCCGGTGCATCAGCTCCTCCCGGGCGAACGCCCTTCCCGGGTGCCGCAGGAGGAAGGCGAGAAGATCGAACTCGCGCAGTGTGAGGGCGAGTTCGGCGCCGTTCTTGGTGGCCCGCCGGGCGACCGGGTCGACGGTCAGACCGGCCGAGCCCAGGGGCCGCTCCACCGCTGCGGGCCGGGTGCGGCGCAGTACGGACTCCACCCGCAGCACCAGCTCGCGCGGGCTGAACGGCTTGGTCACGTAGTCGTCGGCGCCGACCTCCAGGCCCAGGATGCGGTCGTCCTCGTCGCCGCGGGCGGTGAGCATGATGACCGGCACGGGCCCCTGGCCGCGCATCCGCCGGCACACCTCCAGGCCGTCCATGCCGGGCAGCATCAGGTCCAGCACCACCAGGTCCGGCCAGTGCGCGGCGGCCCGGGCCAGCGCGGCCGGGCCGTCGTCGGCGCGGTCGACGACGTAACCGGCGCGGTCCAGATAGCCGGCGACGACCTCCGCGACCGTGGGGTCGTCATCGACGACCAGGACCCGGGCGGTCCCGGACGGGGATCCGTTCGGTGAGCCGCTCAGTGAGCCGTTCGGTGAAACGCTCGGTGAGCCGCTCAGTGAAACGCTCGGTGAACCGTTCGCAGGCTCGTCCGGGGAGCCGTTCCGGGGCTCGTCCAGGGATCCGCTCGGGAGCGCGCCCGGGGATCCGCTCGGGAACGTGACCCGCGGCGCTTCCGGAGACCCGACCGAAGACCCGGGCCGGGCCCCACCCGGGGGCCCGCCCGGAAGCGCGGCCGGGAACACGTCCGGGAGCGCGTCCCGCGGCGCATCCGAAGACGCGGCCGATGACCCAGGCCGGGCCCCACCCGGAGACGCACCCGGAAGCGCGGCCGGGAACACGTCCGGGAGCGCGTCCCGCGGCGCATCCGAAGACCCAGGCCGGGCCCCACCCGGAGACGCACCCGGAAGCGCGGCCGGGAACACGTCCGGGAGCGCGTCCCACGGCGCATCCGAAGACGCGGCCGATGACCCAGGCCGGGCCCCACCCGGAGACGCACCCGGAAGCGCGGCCGGGAACACGTCCGGGAGCGCGTCCCACGGCGCATCCGAAGACCCGACCGAAGACCCT
>NZ_JBHYOB010000006.1:0-268607 GCF_042744565.1 Streptomyces sp. NPDC058812 | reverse complement strand
CGGGCCGGGCCCCACCCGGAGACGCACCCGGAAGCGCGGCCGGGAACACGTCCGGGAGCGCGTCCCACGGCGCATCCGAAGACCCGACCGAAGACCCAGGCCGGGGCACGCCCAAAGACGCGGCCGGTGACCCGGCGCGGGGCCCGGCCGAAGGCCCGGCCGGTGGCCCGTTCCAGGGCGCGGACTCGTACGGCTGCTGCTGCATGCGCCCAGCCTCGCACCGTGCCCCCGTCGGCGGCGTCCCCCGGGGTCGCCGGACCCGCGACGTCCGCGTTTCGTAAGGAGCGGAAGTCCGATTCGCCCGATTCGGGTTCGTAGGGTGAAAGCCGTGACCACCTCGCCCGCTCCGGACGTCGACCTCGTGCTCCCGTGCCTGAACGAGGTCGGGGCCCTCCCCTGGGTCCTGGCCCGTGTCCCGGCCGGCTGGCGCGCGCTCGTCGTCGACAACGGCTCCACCGACGGCTCGGCGGACGTCGCCCGCGGGCTCGGCGCCACGGTCGTGACCGAGGCGCGCCGCGGTTTCGGCGCCGCCTGCCACGCCGGGCTGACCGCCGCCACCGCCGACGTCGTCTGCTTCTGCGACTGCGACGCCTCCCTCGACCCGGCCCTGCTGGCACCCTTCGTGCGCGAGATCCGCGCCGGCACGGCCGACCTGGTGCTCGGCCGCAGGCGTCCGCAGGGCCGGGGCGCGTGGCCCGTGCACGCCCGCGCGGGCAACCTCGCGCTCGCCCGGATGCTGCGCCGCCGCACCGGCCTCGGCCTGCACGACCTCGGGCCGCTGCGCGCCGCCCGCCGCGAGTCGCTGCTCGCCCTCGGTCTCACCGACCGGCGCAGCGGCTACCCGCTGCAGATGGTGGTGCGCGCCGCCGACGCGGGCTGGCGGATCACCGAGCACGACGTGCCCTACCTGCCCCGCACCGGCGCCTCGAAGGTGACGGGGACCTGGCGCGGCACCTGGGACGCGGTACGGGACATGCGCCGTGTCCTGGCCGAGGCGCCGGCCGACGGTCCGGCCCGCGAAGAGAGCCCGAGGTGAGCGGCACGTGACCACCCTTCTCGTCATCGCCAAGGAACCCCGTCCCGGCCGGGTCAAGACCCGGCTCACCCCGCCCTTCACGCCGGTTCAGGCGGCCGCGCTCGCCGAGGCGGCCCTCGCCGACACCCTGCGCGCCGTGGCCGCGACGCCCGCGCGGCGCCGGGTGCTGGTGCTCGACGGCGCCCCCGGCCCCTGGCTGCCGCCCGGCATCGATGTCGTACCGCAGTGCGCGGGCGGCCTCGACGAACGGCTCGCGGACGCCTTCGCCGGATGCGCCGGGCCCGCCCTGCTGATCGGGATGGACACCCCGCAGGTGACGCCGGAGCTGCTCACTGTGGACTTCACCGGCTGCGACGCGTACGTCGGTCCGGCCGAGGACGGCGGCTTCTGGGCTCTTGGCCTGGCCCGCCCCGACCCCGCGCTGCTGCGGGGCGTGCCCATGTCGACGCCGGTGACGGGGGAGGTGCAGCGGGCGCGGCTCCTCGCGGCGGGGCTGCGGGTGCGCGACCTGCCGCGCCTGCGCGACGTCGACACCGCCGCCGACGCGTCGGCCGTGGCCGCACTGGCCCCGCACGGCCGGTTCGCCGCCCGGCTGGCCGCGTGCACGGAGGTCACGGGCCGACGGGCGGGCCGATGAGCAGGGCTACGGGCGGGCGGGCGAGCGGCCGGTTGGGCAGCGCCTCCGGCCGTGTCGGGGTACCCGCCCCGCGAGGCACCGCGCCCGGCCCCTGGGCCGCCTCCGACCCCTACTCCGCCGCCCTGCGCGCCGGCCGCGGTCCGCTGTTCCTGCGCCGGGTGGACGGCTGGCTGCTGCCGCTGGAGGTCGAGCGCTGGTGTGCGCGGGCCGACGCGGTCGACCTGGAGGTGCTGGACCGGTGCGAGGGCGCCGTACTCGACGTGGGCTGCGGACCCGGTCGGCTGGTGGCGGAACTCGCCGCCCGGGGCCGGACCGTCCTCGGCATCGACGTCAGCGAGGCCGCCGTCGCCCGCACCCTGCGGCTCGGGGGCCAGTCGCTGCGGCGCTCGGTCTTCGAGCCCCTGCCGGGCGAGGGCCGGTGGGGCACCGCCCTCCTCATGGACGGCAACGTCGGCATCGGCGGCGACCCCCGTGCCCTGCTCGTCCGCGTCGCCGCCCTGCTCGCGCCCGGCGGCCTGCTGATCGCCGAGACGGCCCCGGTGGACGTCGACGAACGCACCCACGTGCAGGTCGTCGACGTCACCGACGCCCACGCCGCCGACCGCCCCTTTCCCTGGGCGCGGATCGGCACGCCCGCCCTGCTGCGCCACGCGGGTACCGCCGGCCTGCGGACCGTCGCTCAGTGGACGTCGGGGGAACGCCGCTTCGTCGCCCTGCGCAGTGACCGCCGCGACCGCCGCGAGCGCCGCGACCGCAGCGACCGCAGCGCCAGCAACAGCGCCGAGCCGCCGAACAGCGCGGCCGTGATCAGCAGCCAGCGGGCGAGGAACCCGTCCGCCGACAGCGCGGCGACCGACCGGTAACGCGCGTCCACCCGGCCGCTGATCAACGGGAACCAGACCAGCAGGAGCAGCCCGGAGAAGGCGGCGGGGACCCGCACGTACAGCGCCCAGGCGCGGTGTCCGGCCGCCCCCAGCCCGCGCAGGACCGCCCGGTCGGCCACCGCGTACAGGGGCAGCAGCACCAGGTCGTGCAGCAGCGCCGCCCCCACGAACCACAGCACCACGCCGAGCCAGTCGCCGGCGAGCAGCCGCACACCCGCGTAACCCGCGAGCGCGAACGAGCAGGCGAGCAGGAGAATCCGGAAGGGACCGTCGATCACGCCGAGCCTGCCGGTCGCGGGGCGCGGGAGCCCGCGCACAGGGTTCATCACAGGTCTCCGAACGTCATCCGGGCCACCCACTTGGTGTTCAGCACGCCGGGCGCGGCGGGCACGATGATCCGCGCCGGGTAGCCGTGGTCCGGGCTCAGCGCCTCGCCGTTGACGTACAGGGCGAGCAGCGAGCGCGAGTCGGCGACCTGGTTGGCGCGCAGCGCCCCGCTGCGGAAGGCGCCCCGGCGCTGGAGGGACTCGACGAACACGTCCGGCGGGTCGTCCTCGAAGCCCACGAGCGCGGCGAGGTCCCGCAGCCGCACCCCGCGCCACCACTGGTCGGACGTCGACCAGCCCTCGACACAGGCGATGGGCAGCGCCGCGCTGTACTGCTCCATGCGCAGCAGCTCGGCCCGGCCGAGCCGGACGTCCCCCGTGCGTCCCGTGACGACGAGCCGCCAGGCGTCCTCGCTCGTCTCGGCCGGGTCGATGCCCGCGTAGGCGGCCGTCTTGTTGATCTGGAAGCCGTTGGGCCCGTTCCCCGGTTCGGGGCCGCCGTGCGGCGAGAGCACGGCCGTCTCCCGCAGCGGCCCGTCGAAGCTGCGGCCGGCGTTCGTGGCGAACATCAGCAGCGAGCCGCCGCCCACCAGCCACAGCGCCCCGCGCCGCGAGACGGTGGGCGGGTCGGGCCGCGGGGCGACCAGGTCGTCGTCGCGCTCCTCGCGCATCGCCCGGAGGTTGCGCAGCGCCACCGGCACCTTGAGCGCGGCGTGCGCGACGAACGCGGCGAAGAAGACCCAGGCCCCGTAGAAGTGCAGCGGGTAGAAGGAGCCGGGGAAGACGTAGTCGAGCTGGATGTTGAGCACACCCGTCAGGAACGTGAACAGCGCGCCCCCGACCAGCAGCAGCAGCGAGATCCGCTCCAGCGCGTGCGCGAGCGAGCGGGCCGGCGGCAGCGTGAAGAGCCTCGGCACGACCGACCACAGCTTGGCCAGCAGCACCGGGATCAGGGTGAGGCCGAGGGTGACGTGGACGCCCTGGGTGAGGCGGTACAGCCAGTCCGGGTCGGTCGGCCACGCGAAGAGGTGGAAGCCGAGGAGTCCCTTGTCCGGGGTCTTGTCGTTGACCGGGTCCAGGTCGGGGTTGTACGCGGCGTACGAGAGCAGGCCCGTCACGAACAGCACGGTGATGCCGACGAGCAGGACGAGGCCGAGCACCGCCGTGAACCGGGGGCCGCGCAGGGGGCTGCGCCAGAAGCCCGGGGAGGACGGGAGCCGTGAGGCGAGGTCGCGCATGTCCCGACGGTAGGCCGGGACCGGCGCCGGAGACGGTCCCCGACCCATGACGAAACGCTGACGTCCGCCGCGTGCGGCATCCCGTGGGCGATCTCCCGGCCTACGGTGCCGACGTGACCCGCCTGCGCTCCCTCCCTCGCGACCTCTACGCCGTCGCGGCCGCCGTGCTGCTCGTCGCCGCCGCCATCCTGGTCGGCCGCAACGCGTACACCTACGACACCCTGATCGTCGGCTGGCCGCCGCTGCTCGGCCGCTGGGGTCCGCATCTGGGCCCCGGCACCCCGGCGGCCGTCCTGGTGGCCGCGGCGACCGCGGCGTACGGACCGGCCGTCGCCGCCCGCCTGCCGTGGCGCGCGCTGCTCCCCGCGGCCTGGGGCGCCGCGATGGCCTGGACCTGGTCGCTGGCCCTGATCGACGGCTGGCACCGGGGCATCGCCGGCCGGCTCACCACCAGTCAGGAGTACCTCTCGGTCATCGGCCGCTGGCACGACGTACCGGCGACCCTGCGCGATTTCAACGGGCACATCCTTCTCCACTCCCCCGACAACTGGCCCGCCCATGTCGCCGGTCACCCGCCGGGGGCCACGCTCACCTTCGTGCTGCTCGACCGGATCGGGCTGGGCGGCGGGGGCTGGGCCGGGGTCTGGTGCATCACGGTGGGCGCGACGGCGTGCGTGGCGGTGCTGGTGGCGGTGCGGGCGCTGGCCGGCGAGCGGCTCGCCCGGCGGGCGGCGCCCTTCCTGGTCCTGGCGCCGGCCGCGGTGTGGATGGGCACGTCGGCCGACGGCTACTTCGCGGCGGTCGCCGCGTGGGCGGTGGCGCTGCTGGCCCTCGCGGTCACCGGACGCTCGCTGTGGTGGGCGGCGGGGTCGGGGCTGCTGTTCGGCCTGACCTGCTATCTCTCGTACGGCCTGACACTGTTCGCGGTGATCGGGGCGGCGGTGCTGTGGCTCGGCCGGCGCGGGGTGCGGGAGCGTCCCGTGCTGTTCGTGCCGCTGCTGGCGGGGATGGCGGTGGTGCCGGTGGCGTTCACCGCGGCCGGGTTCGACTGGTGGGAGGCGTACCACCTGCTGGTCGAGCGGTACTACCAGGGCGCGGCCGGCGTCCGCCCCTACGGCTACTGGGTGTGGGCGAACCTCGCCTGCACGGTGCTCATCACGGGTCTGGCGACGGTGGCGGGCCTGCGGCGGACCGCGGGTGTGCTGGTCCGGCGGCGGCGTGACGACGCCGTGAGAGCCGAGGACGCCCGCCTGGCGTTCCTGGTGGCGGCCGGGCTGCTCGCCCTGCTGGTCGCCGACCTGTCCGGCATGAGCAAGGCGGAGACGGAACGCATCTGGCTCCCCTTCGCCCTGTGGCTGCTCCCGGCCTGCGCGTTCCTCGGCCGCCCGCGCGTGTGGCTGGCGGCGCAGGCCGTACTGGCCCTGCTCCTCAACCACCTGCTGGCGACCGGCTGGTGAGCGAACGGGCCGCCGGGCGCACGCATGAGGGCCCGCACCTTGCGGTGCGGGCCCTCATGAGCGGTTCGCGCGCGATTACTCGGGAACGATGTTCTCCGCCTGCGGGCCCTTCTGGCCCTGCGTGACGTCGAAGTTGACCCGCTGGCCCTCCTGGAGCTCGCGGAAGCCCTGGGTGGCGATGTTCGAGTAGTGGGCGAAGACGTCGGCGCCGCCGCCGTCCTGCGCGATGAAACCGAAGCCCTTTTCGGCGTTGAACCACTTCACGGTACCGGAAGCCATGTCTTTTACTCCTAGGCAGTGCTGGAGGCCCACACCGTGCGGACCTTCCCATCGCTGCGATGATCACCTGCCCGGAAAACCGGTAACACAAATGGCAACCACAACTGCAACTGATGCCCAGCCTAGCACGATAGGAATCGGCGCCACGCGAAATGAATCGCACGGAATGGCGCTCCGATTTACCGCAGAATTGTTTTTCCGGCGTTCGGCGAATATCTGCTTCACCGGAGGCAGTTTTTCACTCGCGGCGCCGTGCTCCGTTCCCTCCGTCGCCGGACGGCTCGGCCTCGCGGCGGAGCGCCTCGTTCATGCGCAGCGCCGCCTCCAGATCGTCCTCCAGGCGGACGATACGGCAGGCGGCCTCGATGGGCGTTCCCTGGCCGACCAGCTCGCGGGCGCGGGCGGCACGGCGCAGTTGCTGGCGCGAGTAGCGGCGGTGCCCGCCTTCCGAACGCTTCGGGCTGATCAGTCCCACCTCACCGAGGGCGCGGAGGAAACCGGGCGTGGCTCCGATCAGCTCGGCCGCCCTGCCCATGGTGTACGCCGGGTACTGATCGTCGTCGAGCCGGTCGGCGGCCTGCGGCCGACCTTCGGCGTTCAGCCTGCTCTCCGGGGGCATGCATACCTTCCTGCGAACCGCTGGGGACACGGCCCGCCGCAGGGGAATCCGGTTCCCCCGCACCTGAACTCTAGTCGCGCCTGTCGGATACCTGTCGCGGCGAACACATATCCGCAGGGTTCCGGCCACGGTGCCGGGGCAGTCGACGCGTGTCGGCGGGCGGCCGTGATCCCGTCCGGGGACGATCGGACCATCGGACCACTGATGGCGGAAGTGGAGGGGCGACGTGGCGAACGGTGTGGGGCCCGGTGCGCAGGACGCGGGACCGCGGTGGGCCGCGGAACCGGACTTCTGGCAGCGGGTCGCCGAGCAACTGGGCGCCGCCCTGACCGTGATCGACACGGCCGGGCGGATCGTCGCGGTCAACCCGGCCGCCGAACTGCTGCTGGACCGTGCGGCGGCGACGATGCTCGGCGCGGACGCCCATGACCTGCTCCACCGGGGCGCGGACGGTGGCAGGATCCCGCGGGACCAGTGCCCGCTCCTCCAGGCGCTGGCCCGAGGGACCGCCGCGCGCGGCGAGGGCGACTGCTATCTGCGCGGTGACGGCGGCCTGACCGCGGTGTCCTGGTCCGCGTCCCCCCTGACGGACGACGGATCCGCGAGGGGCACCGCCCTGCTGTTCACCGGCATCGCGTCGGACGCCGCCGCCGACCGCGGGGCGCGCCGGGAGCGCTCCGCCTACACCAGCGCCCTGGAGGATCTGACGGAGCGGCTGACGCTGGTCGCGGAGATCACTGACGTACTGGGGCAGACGCTGGAGACCGACGAGGCCCTGGCCCGGCTGGGCCGCCTTCTGGTGCCCCGCCTGGCGGACTGGGCGGCGGTGGACCTGCTGACCGGCTCCGGGCAGGTGCACCGGGTGGCGGTGACCGGACCCGCGGGCCGGGACACGGCGCGGGGGGACTGGCGCGGTCCGGTGCCGAAGACCGGAAGCGCGGCCCTGTCACCGCTGGCGCGGGTGCTGAACGAGGGCGAGCCCGTACTGCGGAAGGAGGGGCAGAGGCCTGAGAGGGACGAGGAAGCCGCCCGGCGCGATTCCCCCCTGGCCGCCGTGCACAGCGACTTCCTGCGGAGCGTGGGCGCGACCTCCGTCCTCACGGTGCCGCTGGGCGCCCACCGGCAGGTCACCGGCGCCCTGACCCTGGTGCGCACCAATCCGGCGCACCCCTTCGACGCGGGCGACCTGGAGGTGGTGAGCGACATCGGCCGCCGGGTCGGGCTGGTCATCGACAACGCGCGCCGGTACGGCCGCCAGCGCGCCGTCGCCGAAGCCATGCAGCGCAACCTGCTCGCTCCGCTGCCCCAGCCGGGCCCGCTGCGGCTGGCCGCCCGCTACCAGCCCGCCCCGGCCGGCTCCCAGGTCGGCGGCGACTGGTACGACGCGTTCGAGCTGAGGGACGGCGCGCTCGCGCTGGTCATCGGTGACGTGGTCGGGCACGACCTGGCGGCCGCCGGAGGCATGGCCCAGCTGCACGGGGTACTGCGCTCACTGGCCTGGGACCGCTCCGAACCGCCCGGCGCCATCGTCGACCGCCTCGACGACGCCATGCAGGCCGTCACGACCGTCTCCATGGCCACCCTCGTCCTCGCCCGCGTCGAAGGCCCGCGCGCCGGGCCGTGGACCCTGCGGTGGACGAGCGCCGGCCACCCACCGCCCCTCCTGCTGACCCCGGACGGAGGCGCGCGATACCTGGAGGCCGGGCAGGGACTGCTGCTCGGCGCCCGCCTGGGAGCGGGCGGCCGCCGGCCGGACGCCACGGTGCCGCTGCCACCGGGATCCACGCTGCTGCTCTACACGGACGGCCTGGTCGAGGTACCGGGCAGCGACCTGGACACCGGCCTCGGCCGACTGCGCCGCAACGCCCTCGCGCTCGTCCACGAGCCACTGGACGCCCTGTGCGACGAGGTGCTGGCCCGGATGCCGCCCGGCAGCAGCGACGACATCGCCCTGCTCGCCCTTCGCCTGCCGGCGCCCTGACGCGGGGCACGGCGGCACGAGACGGCGCGGGGCGGCTCAGGGCCCGAGCAGGAGGACGCCGTACGGGCCGAGCAGGGACGCCTGGAGCGTGTCGCCCTCGGCGTAGCGCCAGCCCCAGGAGCGCAACGCGTGGACGGTCGCGGCGTCGGTCCGGTCCACCAGCGTGACGCCGAGGGCGGCGTCGTGCTCGGTGAGCAGTCGCTTCTGCAGGCGCCGGGCGAGGTTCCAGGCGCGGTCCTGGTTCCGCCTGCGCACGCGGGCCGGGACGATGATCCCGGAGACCAGGAAGAGCCGTCCGGAGGCGGCGACGGGCAGCACGCTCCTCGGCAGACAGGCGTCCAGGCCCCGCACTCCCCCGGCACCACCGCCGGGTACGGGATAGCCGTAGGCGCAGCCGGTCAGGACGGTGCTCTCCGCTATCAGCAGCGAGAACCCCGGTCGCCGTACGTCGGCCGCCAGCTGCCGCAGGAAGGCGCCACGGGCCTCGTTCCACGCCCGCGGGCCGCCGCCGGAGGTCTGCGCGTACAGGTCGCCGAGGTCCCCGAAACGGTCCTCGATCTGGCGTCGGCTGAGCGGCCGGACGCGTTCCCCGGCCTGGGGCGAGGAGCCCCGTTCCGGCCGCTGCTCGCGCGAGCCCGGCCGGTCCGGCCCGGCGTGCCGCTCGTAGCGTTCTGTGGTCGTCGGCCGCACCGGCACGTTCACGGTCATGAGGCGAGTCCTGCCCCGGGCTCGGGCGGTCCGGCCCGGTGTCGTCGATCGCCGGGAGCGGCACCGGTGTCGGGGCCGGTGCACGGCGGGCCCCCGGTTCCTCCACGGTACTCCCGGGCCCCGGGCTGTCGGGCGCCGCCGGACGCCGGGGTCGGCCCATCGGCGGGTGCGGAGCCGGTCCCTTCGGCATGATTGGAGCGAATGTCCCGGCGACACGCCGCCTGTGCGCTGTGCTTCCGGAACGTTCGCTCCAATCTCGGCCACGGGGCGGGTGCTACTTCAGGGGCAAGTCGGCCAGCATCACGGCATACACCGGTGAGTCCGGGAAGGGCTGACGGTCTCCGACCTTCCGGAAACCCCAGGACTCGTACAGCGCTTCGACCCGGGGGTGTTCAAGGTCGACGAGCAGGACCGCGAGGTCTTCGTCCCTGCTCCCCAGGAGCGTCCGGCTCACCAGCTCGGCCGTCCCGGTCTTACGCCACTTCCTGCGAACGGCCAGCTCGGAGAAGGAGAACGTCCGGCTCTTCTCCGGAGCGGGCTTCAGGTGCTCGCGCCACCACTCCCGATCCGGGTTCGCCGGGGCGCCGTAGGCGAAGGCCACCGGCTCCTCGCCGTCGAAGGCGATCACGCAGGCGAACTCGGGGTGACCGCCCCAGTGGTCCACGAACCAGGGGAAGCGCTGGTTGAACTCGTCATGCATCGCATCGGCATAGGCGTCGGCGTGCACGTCGATCAGGGCCTGGCGGATCCGCGGGAGGTCCTTGTGCGCGAAGCGGCGGACGTCCAGATCGGCGGCGCTCAAGCTCGCCTCCATTCGGCTCGATAGCGGTCTCCCCACTCTCGTGCGAGTGCCGCGTCCGGCGCAAGAGTGATCAAGTCGCGGTAGTAGTCGCCGAGGAGTGACCGCATCCTTCCTGGCAGCGGCGAGCCCTCCATCAGCTCGAAGACACTGGAGGCCGTGGCACACGCCTGATCGATGTCCCGCTGGTGGAGCTGCGCCAGGGCGAGTCGTGCGGTGGCCAAGGCGCGGTTCCTGCGGAACTGCTCGGGAATCGTCCCCAGGGCCTTGTGCGAGGCGGCCTCGGCATCTGCGAAGTCCCCGATCCGGTCTCGGACGATCGCCGTCATGGCCGTCAGCTCAGCCTGCCCGAAGAAGGCCATCCAGCTCGGCCGAGCGTGATTCTGCTCCGCCTTGCCCAGGGCCTCCTGGGCATGCCCCAGGGAGCGGATGGCGGCTTGGCGATCACCGAGGTTCGAGTGGCTGACGGCCGTACGGGCGTGGGCCAGAGAGGCGAAGAGCGGGTCACGTTTGGTGATCGAGGCGGACTGCGCGGCCTGCGCGGAGTCGACAGCTTCCGTGTGCTCCCCACGCTGGTGGGCAAGCATGGCGTACGAGTTCCAGACTCGCAGCTCCGCCACAGGGTCTTGAGCCATCCCTGCCAAGTACAGCGCCTTTCCCAGCAGGGCGTGGGCGCGGTCCGACTGTCGGGCGTCGAGGGCACTCCAGGCGGCCGTAGCGGTGTAGTCGGCGGCGACGGAGAAGAGGCGAAAGCGGATGCGCTGGGTGGCCCCGAGCTTCTGCTTCTCCAGGGCCTCGGCGGCACCGGCCAACGCGGCCCGCTCCAGGTCTTCGTGGCCTCCTCGGGTGTCGTCCAAAGCCATCAGGGCATCCAGCCCGCTGCGCAGCCGGAGGACGTCGGAGGTGCCCACCCGGGGCGGTGCGCCGACGTAGGGAACCGCCACCGCGGTCGTCGCGCCACTGGCGGCTGTGAGGAAGTCGCGGCGCCTCACGGGATCCTCCGCAGGGTTCGGGATGTGTCGTCTTCGCGGCGGTGGGTTGAAGCCCAACTCTTCGGCAGTACAGCCGAATACTGCCTCCAAAGCCTCACGTTGTCTGCGATGGGGCCAGGTCGTTCTTCCGGTCAACCAGTTGCGGACTGTGCGGTCGCTGACCGTTCCCGCGTGTCCCTCACCGATCAGGTGAGCGTTCACCTTGTCGGCCAACTCGCCCTGCGCGAGGCCGCTCTCCTGCATGGCGCTGTTGAGGCTCTCGTTGCCCTGCACATACCCACGGTAGTGACTGACTGCCCATCAGCAGTAGTGAAGGCAGAGCAATTTCCGGTCGGTCCCGAAGCACACGCCCCGCGCTTTTCCTGCCCCTGCGCGGCCTGGAGCCGTTCACTCAAGTAGGGCCACACCGCAACCGCACCTACGAGGTTCTGATGACTGTGATGGCAACGCCACGCCCCACGGGGCACCCCGGATACTCCGAGACGCTCCCCCGCGTGGCGGAGAGTGCAGCCGTCGCCCGCAGGCTCGTGCGGACCGCTCTGGCCGCCTGGGACCTGGAAGACCGGATCGACGACGCCGTGGTGATCATCACCGAGTTGGTCTCCAACGCCGTGGACCACGGCCGCCTCGCCTCGATCCGCGTGGTCCTTTCGCGGCCCACCGAGGGCTGGGTGCGGCTCGGAGTGGTCGACCGCTCGACGGCCATCCCGATGTTGCGGACCGACTCCAACGGCGATCAGCTCCGGGGCCGTGGGCTTCTGCTGGTCGACCACCTGACTGAGCGCTGGGGGACCGATCTCTACCAGTGGGGCAAGCAGGTCTGGGCCGACCTGCAGTGCGAGTCGGCCCGATGACCGAGAAGGAGGCACCGTGGGTCGGTGACCAGGTCTATGACGCCGATACGGGCAAGGAATGCGTTGTCAGCGACGTGAGGAGGGACGGTACGTACATCCTGCGTGAGATGTACTCCTGGGCCCTTACCTGGACGGTCCCGAACGCGGAGAAGCTGTCGGTCACCGTGGCGCGCGAGGAGCGGATCGAGAGGGAGCGGAAGGCTTGAGCGTGCGGAGCGGCGCTTCCCACGTTCTCTCATGGAGTCAAGCAGTAGATGCGCTTCGCGGATTCACGGTCGGTCCCGCGATGTGGCCGCGCCCCCTGGGCAGGAAAGCGCCGGCCGGGGCGGATCCTGCAAGACCATCAACGTACGAAGCAACCAAGGAGGAGACTTGCAAACGAATCTCGCAGGTACGGAGACCGCCGCACCGACCCCGTGGGGGCTGCGCCGTATGACTCCGTTGCGCAACGGTTCTCCCTCGCCGTGGCGGTATGCGGGCATCGAACCGACCACGCAGACCGGCCGATGGATCGGGGAGGACGGGGCGGTGACACCGGCCGAACTCGGCAAGCACGGCACGAGCGTGAACACCTACCCGCCCACACAGGTCGGCAAGGACGGCAAGGTAGACGCCGACTCCGGCCACGACGCGACGCAGGACTAGGAGTAGCGCCATGGACGGACGCCCGGTGCTGGTCTGCACGGAGTACGAGGACGCAACCGCTGATCTGGTCATCGCGGAACTGAACCGACGCCGGGTGCCCGTCCTCCGATTCGACCCAGGGCGCGACTTTCCGGCGTCCATGGCGCTTGTCGCGCACATCGGTGCTGGGGGCACCTCCCGAACGAAGTCTGGGGAAGGCTGGAACGGGCGGCTGACGGTCGGGGACCGTACAGCCGAACTCTCCGCCGTACGCGCCCTGTATCACCGTCGGCCGAGCCCCTACCCGACGGAGGGAGGTGGGCAGGCGGACCGGTTCGCCGCACAGGAGAACCGGCGCGGCTTTGGCGGCGTGCTGGGTGCGCTGCCGGGGTGCCTGTATCTGAGCCACCCGCAGGCGATCGCGCGGGCGGAGTACAAGCCCGCGCAGTTGGACGCGGCGGCCCGGGCAGGGCTCACGGTCCCGGCCACCCTGATCTCGAACGATCCGGGGGAGGCCAGACAGTTCTGTACCGAACAGACCACCATCTACAAGCCGTTGCACGCCGGGGCGTACGACGTTGAGGGTGAACCTGCCGGAATCTGGGCAGCCCCGGTCGAGGCGGGCGAGGTCGACGGCGCGGTGCGCCACAGCGCGCACCTGTTCCAAGCCCGGGTGCCCAAGGTGGCGGACGTGCGGGCGGTCGTCGTCGGCGAGCAGGTGTTCAGCGCCCGGATTACCGCCCCTCCCGGGGTTGTGGACTGGAGATCCGAGTACCAGAGCCTCACCTATGAGCCGGTCGCCTGCCCGGACGAGATGCGCGGGGCGTTGGTGCGGTTCCTCGCCGCCTTCGGGCTGAACTTCGGCGCATTCGACTTCGCCGTGACAGCGGACGGCGCATGGTGGTTCCTGGAATGCAACCCCAATGGCCAGTGGGCGTGGCTCGAAGACGCGGCCGGACTGCCGATCACACACGCAATCGCAGACCTGTTGGAGAACGGAGCGAGCCGTCATGACTGACCCCCTGCACTCGGAACACCTACGGGCCGACCTCGCGCGGCGTCTGTCCAAGTCCGGCACCCTGCGCAGCCCCGAATGGGAGGCGGCCGTCATGTCGGTGCCCCGCGAGGCGTTCCTCTCGCGCGGCTGGTTCGAGTACGAAGACGGCGGCTGGTACCGGCCTGCGGCCGGGAACTCCGCGGAAGGACTCACGCGGATTTACGAAGACGACTCCCTCGTGACGCAGGTGGCGGGGGGCGTCTTTCCCGACCAGGTCGAGGGGCGCCTCGCCGCGGCCCCCTCGTCGTCGTCCACCCTCCCGAGCCTGGTCGTGCGGATGCTCGAAGACCTGCGGGCGACCGAGGGGACGCGCGTCCTGGAGATCGGCACGGGCACGGGTTACTCAACCGCGCTGCTCTGCCATGTCGTCGGCGAGGAGAACGTGACCACGGCCGAGGTCGACGCCGAGGTGTCCGCCCGTGCTGGAATGGCCCTCGCGGGCGCCGGGTACTGGCCTACCCGCGTGGTCGGTGACGGACTGGCCGGCTACAAGGCGGGCAGTCCGTACGACCGAGTGATCGCCACATGCGGTGTGCACACCGTGCCGACCGTCTGGCTCGCTCAGACGCGCCCCGGGGGTGAGGTCCTGGTCACGGTCGGCGGGTGGATGCACGCGTCCGAACTCGTACGGCTCACGGTCGCCGACGACGGCACGGCAAGCGGCCCGGTTCTCGGCGGACAGGTCTCATTCATGCTGGCCCGTCCCCACCTTCCGCCCCCGCTGGGCATCCTGCCGAACCTCAGTGAGGGCGACGCGGTGCCCGCGAAGCTGGGCGCGGATGCGCTCGATGACTGGACGGCCCGGTTCGTCGCACAGTTCGCCGTGCCGCGCGCACAACGGCTCATGCTGGAGCGTGAGGGGCGGACGGAACACGTCCTGATCGACGTGGACGCCGAGGCGTGGGCGGTCGTCTTCCAAGCCGACGGACGGTGGATGGCCCGGCAGGGCGGCACGGCGCGTCTGTGGGACGCGGTCACCCAGCGTGTCATGCAGTGGCAGGGGGACGGGCGCCCGTCGGCCGACCGTATGAGACTTCATGTCGGCCCCGACGGGCAACACCTCACCTGGGCGTGAGAGCGGATGACGGTCTCCGACACGTTTCTCGGCGGCCTCGGCGAGCAACGGGGCCACGTTCTCGCCGAAACGGTCCCGCGTGGCTGCCGGCCTGCGCCCGCATGAGCTAGCTGGGCGAAGTGTGGTGGGTCAGGCCGGGGGCGTCGTCCAATGCCGCAGGAGTGCCAGTTGTTCGTCCCTGGTCGGGGCGACGTCCTCGGGCTCGTCCCGGCGCCAGGCGAGGAGGTCCTCGACGGACGTGTCACCGGCGGCGAGGCGGGTGAGGAGGGTGCGGGAGAGGTCGTACTCCTCCGGGGTGTGGATGCCTCCGGGGGCGGCGGCCAGGGCGGTCGTCTCCACCGGGCCGTCGTTCTCGGTCTCCACCCGCACCGTGAAGGCCGGCGGGTGTTCGCCGTCGCCGGTGACCAGGACGACCAGCGAGTCGAACGCCATCGAGGCCAGCCGCCGCACCGTGGAGCGCACGGCCACGTCCCGTACGTCGATGCCGCCGACCGAGGCCCAGGGCCAGGAGCGGCCACCCTGGTCCGACCCCAGGGTCTCGACCCCGTCCTTGGTCAGCCGTACGCCGGGCGCCGTACCGGTGGGTTCGGCGCCCACGTACACGCAGTCCTCGGTGATCCAGAACAGGCCGACCATGGCCATGCGCGCCTCCCACAGCGGTACCGGTGTCGCTGTGGGAGACGGTCGTGGTCGTGCGGTAGTTCCCGCGTTCCCGGGGTCATGCCACCGGTGTCGTCGGGCCCACCAGTTCCGTCAGGACGTCCTCCATCGTCACGAAGCCCAGGACCGCGCCCGTCTCGCCGGTGACGGCGGCCAGGTGGCTGTCCTCGGTGCGCAGGGCGGTGAGGGTGTCGTCCAGGGGGGTGTCGATGCGGACGCGGGTGACGCGGTGCAGGGCCGCGCGCGGGAAGGGGCGGTCGCGGTCGGTCAGGCCCAGGGTGTCCTTGATGTGCAGGTAGCCGAGGACGGTGCCGCCCGGGCCGGTGACCGGGAAGCGGGAGTAGCCCGCCTCGGCGGCCATGCGCTCCAGCTCGGCCGGAGTGACCGTGTGGTCGACCGTGCGCATCTTCTGGGCCGGGACCAGGATCTCGCCGACCGGGCGGGTGCCCAGTTCCAGCGCGTCGCGCAGGCGCTCGCCGTCGGCCGGGGTGAGCAGTCCGGCCTCGCTCGCGTCGACGACCATGCGGGCCAGCTGGTCGTCGGTGAAGACCGCCTCGACCTCGTCCTTCGGCTCCACCCGCAGCAGCTTGAGGAGCGTGTTGGCGAAGGCGTTGATGCCGAAGATGACCGGCTTCAGCGCCCGGGTGAGGGCGACCAGCGGCGGGCCGAGGACCAGCGCGGTGGTCGCCGGGGCGGCCAGCGCGATGTTCTTCGGGATCATCTCGCCGATCAGCATGTGCAGGTACGTCGCCAGGGCCAGGGCGATCGCGAAGGCGATCGGGTGGACCAGCGCGTGCGGCATGTGGACCGCCTCGAACACCGGCTCCATCAGGTGCGCGATGGCCGGTTCCGCGACCGCGCCGAGGACGAGGGAGGAGACGGTGATGCCGAGCTGGGCCGTGGCCATCATCGCGGAGATGTGTTCCAGGCCCCACAGGGTCATCCGGGCGCGCTTGTCGCCCGTCTTCGCGCGCGGCTCGATCTGACTGCGGCGTACCGAGATCATGGCGAACTCGGCACCGACGAAGAACGCGTTGGTCAGCAGCGTCAGGGCGCCGATGAGGAGCTGTACGGCGGTCATCGGGCCACCTCCGGCGTCCGGTCGGCGGACGGGGCCGGCGCGGGTGCGGTGACCCGCAGGCGGTCGGCGCGGTGGTGGTCGACGTCGAGGACGTCCAGGCGCCAGCCGTCCAGGTCGATGACGTCGCCCTTGGCGGGGATGCGTGCCAGGTGGGTGGCGACCAGGCCGGCCAGGGTCTCGTACGGCCCGTCCGGTGCGGTCAGGCCGATGCGCGCGAGACGGTCCAGGCGGAGCGAGCCGTCGGCCTCCCAGGCCGTGCGGCCGTCCGTCTCGGCGGGGGCGGGCAGCAGGTCCGGTATCTCGACCGGGTCGTGCTCGTCGCGCACCTCGCCGACGACCTCCTCCACGATGTCCTCGACGGTCGCCACGCCCGCCGTACCGCCGTACTCGTCGATGACGACGGCCATGGTGCGGGTGGAGCGCATGCGCTCCAGGAGGCGGTCCGCGGGCAGGCTGTCCGGCACCAGGAGCGGCGCGGTGGCCAGCTCGGTGACGGGGGTGGCGGTGCGCCGCTCCGGCTCCAGGGCCAGGACGTCGCGGATGTGCACGGTGCCGATGACCTCGTCCAGGCTCTCCCGGTAGACCGGGAAGCGGGACAGGCCGGTGGCGTGCGAGAGGTTCGCGGCGTCGGCGGCGGTGGCGTGGGCCTCCAGGGCCTTGACGTCCACGCGCGGCGTCATGACGTTCTCCGCGGTCAGCTCGCCCAGGTGCAGGGTGCGCACGAACAGCTCGGCCGAGTCCGCCTCCAGGGCACCCTCGGCGGCCGAGTGCTGGGCCAGGGCGACCAGTTCCTCGGGGCTGCGGGCGGACGCCAGCTCCTCGGCCGGTTCCAGGCCGAAGCGGCGTACGCAGCGGTTCGCGGTGTCGTTCAGGTGCCGGATGAAGGGGCCGAACGCGGTGGTGAAGCCGCGCTGCGGACCCGCGACGACCTTGGCGACGGCCAGCGGGCGGGAGATCGCCCAGTTCTTGGGGACCAGCTCGCCGACGACCATCAGGACGACGGTGGAGACGACCACGCCGAGCACGGTCGCCACCGTCGAGGCGGCACCGCCCAGGCCGATCGCCCGCAGCGGGCCGCGCAGCAGCACCGCGAGGGACGGTTCGGCCAGCATGCCGATGACCAGCGAGGTCACGGTGATGCCGAGCTGGGCGCCGGAGAGCTGGAGGGTCAGGGACCGTACGGCCTTCAGGGCGCCGTCGGCGCCGCGCTCGCCGGACTCGGCGGCACGTTCCAGGTCACCGCGCTCGACGGTGGTGAGGGAGAACTCGGCCGCCACGAAGAGGGCGCAGGCCAGGGTGAGGAGGAGGGCCAGCAGGAGCAGCAGGACCTCGGTCACCGTGCCACCCCGCTTCCCTCACGCACATACGGCTCACGCACATACAGGAAGGACTGCGGGCCGGCCATGGCACGGCCGGTACTGGGAGGCTCCATTACGGAACGGGACTCCTTAACGGGTCGGCGGGCGCCGGTACCTGCCGGTCGCCCGAGGATTTCCCTCTCATGGTAAAGGACGAGCAAAAGCATGGGGAGTCCTCAATGTCCTCGGACCCCTATGCTTCTACTCGCCTGTAGAGAACGGCCGGACGGTTTCGGTTGTTCCCCGGACGAACGTGAGATCGAACGTGAAGGAGTGAACGCCTCGATGGTGTTCAAGCGGCTGCTCGGTTCCCTCGGCGTGGGCGGGCCCACGGTGGACACGGTCCTCGACCCGGGCGCCGCCCGGCCGGGGAGCGCGCTGCCGGGTCACGTCCATCTCGTCGGCGGCACCGCCGACCACGATGTCGAGCACGTCGCGCTGGAACTGGTGGCCCGTGTCGAGGCCGAGCGGGGCGACCACGGGGAGGGCGAGGGCGTCGTCTTCGGGCGGCACACCGTCGGCGGGGACTTCCGGCTCGCGGCGGGCGAGCGGCGCAGTGTGCCGTTCACGGTGCCGCTGCCCTGGGAGACACCGGTCACCGAACTCTACGGGCAGCCACTGGGCATCGTGCTCGGCGTGCGCACCGAGCTGGCGGTCGCCGACGCCAGGGACAAGGGCGACCTGGACCCGCTGACCGTGGCACCCCTGCCCGCGCAGGAGGCCGTCCTGGAGGCCTTCGGGCAGCTCGGCTTCGGCTTCCGCTCCGCCGACCTGGAGTACGGCCGCATCGGCGGCACCGGGCAGCAGCTGCCCTTCTACCAGGAGATCGAGCTCACCCCGCCCCCGCGCTACGCCGACCAGGTCAACGAGATCGAGCTGACCTTCCTGGCCGTGTCCGGCGCCCTTGAGGTGGTGCTGGAGGCGGACAAGCGCGGCGGCCCGTTCTCCGACGGCCACGACGCCCTCAGCCGCTTCACCGTCCCCCACGAGGGGCCGACCGGGCCGCAGGACTGGAACGCCCTCGTCGACGGCTGGGTCCAGGAGCTGGTCGAGCACCGGGCGTCCTACGGCTCCCACGCCGTGTACGGGCACGAGTCCGGGGCCCTGTCCGGCGGTTCCGGCACCGGCACCGACACCGCCGTCGCGGCGGGCGCGGCGAGCGCGGCGGGGCTCGCGGTGGGGGTCGCCGGCGGGATGGTGGCGGCCGAGGTCGTCGACGAGGTGGGGGACTTCTTCGAGGACGAGTCCGAGGACGGCTTCGAGGACGGCTTCGAGGGTGACGGGGACGCCTGATAACTTCTACACGGGTGTAGAACCTCGCCCCTCCCGACCCGTACGGAGTTCTCATGGCCCTGTGGGACCGCTTCAAGGAGTCCGCGTCGCAGATGCAGACGCAGCTCGTGGCGAAGAAGAACGACCTCAAGAGCGGCGCCTTCCGCGACGCGAGCATGGCGATGTGCGCGCTGGTCGCCGCCGCCGACGGCAGCGTCGACCCGTCCGAGCGGCAGCGCGTGGCCCAGCTGATCGGGACCAACGAGGTGCTGCAGAACTTCCCCGCCGACGACCTGCGCCGCCGCTTCGAGGCCAACCTGGACAAGCTGACCGCCGACTTCGCCTTCGGCAAGGTCGGCGTCCTCCAGGAGATCGCCAAGGCGAAGAAGAAGCCCGCCGAGGCACGGGCCGTGGTGCAGATCGGCATCGTGATCGGCGGCGCCGACGGGGACTTCGACAAGGACGAGCGGGCCGTGGTCCGCGAGGCGTGCTACGCCCTGGACCTGCCGCCGCACGAGTTCGACCTCTGAGGGGCCCTGGCCCCGCCGACTTTGCCGTAGATTCCGTGCGGGCCCGTGCCGCGGGCCCGCACCGTACGTCCACAGGGGAGCGCCGATGTTCGGACTGAGCGAGCTCGCGATCATTCTCATCGTCGTCATCGCCGTTCTCGCCGCCAAGAAACTCCCCGAGCTGACCCGCTCGGCGGGCAAGTCGGCCCGCATCCTCAAGGCCGAGGCCCGCGCGATGAAGGACGAGGAGCGGACGCCGGCGGAGGACCGGGAGGCGCCGCGCGTCATCCGGGGTGAGGCGGTCCGCCGCGAGGGCACCGGGGGCGGCGGGCCCGCGACGCCCACTTCCCGGGGCTGAACCGGCTCACCTCACGCGTCGGCCACGCGGCCGCCACCGCGTGTGCGGTGCGGGCCCATCTCCCGCAGGACGTCGCCGAGTTCGGCGGCGGTGAGCGCGGGGGCGGGCAGGGGCGGCGGGCCCGGCACCGTGCGCAGGCCGCCGAGGAGCAGGGCCAGGGGGCGGCGCCAGGCGTCCGGCGCGGTCGCGGCGGTCAGGGCCGGGACGGCACGGCCCAGTGCCGCGAGCGCGAACAGGACGTCCTCGGTGGTGACGTCGGCGCGGACGGTCCCCTCGTCGCGGCAGCGGGACAGCAGGGAGTCCACGGTCCGGCGGTTGTGCTCGTGCACGGCCTCCAGGCTGTCGACGCCCCGCAGGTGCGTGGTCATGAGGTCGTTGGTGCCGCGGTCGGCGGCCAGGGTCTCGAAGACGGCGTCGAGATAGGCGGTCAGGCCCGCCCACGCGTCCGTGGCGTTCCTGGCCCGTTCCCCGGCGTCCATCGTGCCCGTCAGCGAGTCGCGGAAGACGGCGTCCACGAGCGTGGCGCGGGTGGGGAAGTGGCGGTAGAGCGTCGCGTTGCCGACGCCCGCCCGGCGCGCGATCACGTCCAGCGGCGCGTCCAGGCCCTCCTCGGTGAACACCTCGTGGGCCGCCTCCAGCAGAAGCTCCCGGTTGCGCCGCGCGTCGCGTCGCTGCCGGGGCGCTCCGTCGCGTGCGCCGACGGTCATCCCTCACCCTCCGGGTCGTACGAACCGGGGAGTGCTCCCCGAGCCAGCGATGCCGATGCTATCGTCGGGACCACAAATGGGGAGCGCTCCCCGTTTAATTGACCCGCTGACCCACTGACCCGCTGATCCACCGTTTGACCGTTTGACCGTTTCCTGCGCCGGGAGGCCCCATGACCGCGCCCACCCTCGAGGAACTGGCCGCCCTGCGGGCCCGGGGCGCCGTGCACCGGGTGTTCGTGCCGGGCAGCGGGGAGAGCCGGCTGGTCGTGACGCGTGACGCGGCGCGGGCCGCGCTCACCGACCCGCGGCTGCGCAACGACATCCGGCACTCCGCGTCCTGGCGCACCGACGGCGGGCACGCCATCGGCCGCAACATGCTCCAGAGCGACCCGCCGCAGCACACCCGGCTCCGGCGACTCGTGGCCGGCCACTTCACGGCGGGACGGATCGCCGCACTGCGCCCGCGCGTCGAGCGCGTCGCGGGCGACCTGCTGGCGGCGCTGCCGCGGCAGGGCACGGCGGACCTGGTCGGCCGGTACGCGCTGCCGCTGCCGGTCACGGTGATCTGCGACCTGCTGGGCGTCCCGGAGACCGACCGCGAGGGCTTCCACACCTGGTCGAACGAGCTGGTGATGCCCACCTCCCCCGAGGCGGCGGCATCGGCGGCCGGCGCGCTGACCGGGTACCTCACCGAACTGACCGACCACAAGCGCCGCACCCCGGACGACACCCTGCTCAGCGACCTGGTCGCGGCCGCGGACGGCGGCGCCCTCACCGCCGAGGAACTGCTCGGCATGGCCTTCCTCATCCTCGTCGCCGGCCACGAGACGACCGTCAACCTGATCTCCGCCACCGTCCACAGCCTGCTCACCCATCCCGACCAGCTCGCCCGGCTGCGCGCCGAGCCGGAACTGACCGAGCGTGCCGTCGAGGAGTCGCTGCGGTACAACTCCCCCGTACACGCCACCGCGTTCCGCTTCGCGGCCGAGCCGCTGGAGCTGGCGGGCACCCGGATCGCCGCGGGCGACTCGGTACTCGTCTCCCTCGCCGCCGCCTCCCGCGACCCCGGCCACTTCCCCGACCCCGACCGCTTCGACATCGGCCGCCGGGCGCAGGGCCACCTCGGCTTCGGCCACGGCCTCCACCACTGTCTCGGCGCCCCGCTGGCCCGCGTCGAGGCCGCCGTCGCCGTACGGCTGCTCCTCGGGCGGCACCCCGCCCTCGCCCTCGCCGCCGACCCGGCGACGCTCACCTGGCGCACCAGCACCCTGCTGCGCGGCCTGGCGGAACTGCCGGTGCGCCTCGGCTGACCCGCCCGCCACGTCCCGGACGGCTCAGGACGGGTCCTCCGGGACGGCGGACAGCAGGCTGTGCACGACCGGTCCCGCCGAGCCGCCGCCCGTGACGCCCTCCTCGACCACCACGGCGACGGCCACGTTGCCGCGGTGGGCGACGAGCCAACCGTTGTTGTCCTGGTCCTCGGAGACTTCGGCGGTACCGGTCTTCGCGCCGATCTCGCCGGGCAGGTCGGCCAGGACGTGCGCGGTGCCGTCGGTGACGGTGGCCCGCATCAGCTCGCGCAGCCGGGTGACGACCTCGTCGGGGAGCGGCTCGGTGCGGGTCTCGTCCGTGTTTCCGGAGGTACCGGCGGTGACGGACGGCTGGTGGAACTCGCCGGAGACCGCGGTGGCCGTCACCGACGCCATGATCAGCGGGTTGGCCTGGACGCGGCCCTGCCCGATCATCGACGCGGCCTTCTCCGTCTCGTCCTTGGGCACCGGCACGGAGCCGTCGTACGTCGGGATGCCGATGTGCCACTCCTGGCCGACCCCGAAGTAGGTGCGGGCGACCTTGCCCAGTTCCCCGTCGTCCAGCTTGCCGCGCAGGCTGATGAACGCGGTGTTGCACGACTCCGTGAAGTCCTTGCGGAAGGTGGCGCCGGGGTACTCGGACGTCTCGACGTTGTGGAACTCCTTCCCGACGGTCAGGTACTTGGGGCAGTCCACCACGTCGTCGGGCTCGACGGCGCCCTTGAGCAGCAGGGCGCTGCTGGTGACGATCTTCCAGGTGGAGCCGGGCGCGTAGGTGCCGGAGGCGGCGCGGTTGAAGCCGGTGGAGGGGGAGTTGGCGAGGGCGAGGACCTCGCCGTTGTCGACGCGCAGGGCGACGAGGGCGGCGTTCTTGCCGTCGGCCTCGGTGAGGGCCTGCTCGGCGGCGGACTGCCAGGTGGCGTCCAGGGTGGTGCGGACGGGCCTGCCGTCCGTCGCCGGGTCGGGTTTCTTCCCGAAGGTCGCCTCGGTGCGCACGGTCTCGCCGGTGGCCCGGTCGATCAGCTCGACCGCGCCGCGCGGTCCGCCACCGGTGCTGTCGGCGAGCCGGCCGAGGAGCGGAGTCAGGGACGGGTACGCGCCGCCCGAGAGAGAGGTCCCGTCGCGGGCGGTGACGTTCGGCGGGGTCGTCTCCTCGCGCTCCAGCCGGAACTTCTCCGTGTCGCTCAGCCGCGGGTGCACCAGGGACAGCCGCCAGTCCACCTTCCAGCCGCCGTCGTCCTGTTCGCGCAGCGGCAGTCGCGACTCGTACGTCCAGGTGCCCAGGCCCGTGATCGGCATCTTCGCGGTGAAGGGGACGCCGAGGGTGCCGTCCTCGGCCTCCTTCGCCTCCCCTGCCGCCGTCAGCTTCGGCTTGCCGATGTCGAGGCCCGCGGTGAAGCTCTGCAGCACCTCCTGCGCCGTGCCGGGTCTGGTGGTGCGGCCGGCCGCGCTCGGCAGGCGCCCGGCGGCCCAGTCGGCGAGGAACGCGCGCGCCTGCTTCAGCGCGGCGGGGTCGGGACCGTCGTCGCCGCGTGCGAAGGGCCCGAGCCCGGCGGCGTACGAGCCGCCCGCGGCGACGGCGAGCACGACCCCCACCGCGGCGACGGCCCGCACACCGTTGCGCGGCCCGCGGCGGCGCGGAGGGGTGAAGTAGGGAGAGTCCGGCATCGGGGTTCCTGTCTGTGGGTCGGGTCTGTGGGTCGGCTCCGCGGGTCGGGCCGCGTCGTCGGTCAGCCGGCGGCGAAGAAGTCGAGGATCGTGTCGGTGGCGTTCAGGGCCTTGCTGGTGGGGCCGAACCCCTTGGGCGGGGTGACCGGCGAGCCCGGCCAGGTGTGACCGGCGTCGTCGACGACCAGGAGCTGGACGGTGGCCTCCCGGCCTTCGCCGGGGGATCCGGTGGCGCCGGGGGCGTCCTTCAGGCGCCAGACGGTTCGGTCGTAGCCCTTCCCGTTCTCCGTGACCGGCTCGCCCGCGCCGCCCGCCGCGGCGAACGCCTCCGCGCTGTCCCGGGCGGACAGGCTCGGGAGGATCGGCTCCTCGGGGTCCGGCGGCGGGGAGGGCCAGCCCGCGAGGGGGCGTACGGGGTCGTCGGCGCCGTAGACGACCATGACGGGGACGGGCCCCGTGGGCTCGACCGCGGCGGCGCCCGCGGGCAGTTGCCCGGAGACCGAGGCCGCTCCCGCCAGCAGGCCGGGACACTGGGCGGCCATGCGCAGCGCCATCGAGCCGCCGTTGGAGAATCCGGCGACGTAGACCCGCTCGGGGTCGGCCCGTTCGGTGCGCACCAGGTGCTTGATCAGTGCCTCGGTGAACCGCACGTCGAGGTCGGGATCCGGGCGCCGCTCGGTCGCCTGCTTGCCCGCGCCCCAGCCGTTGTCGAGTCCCTCGGGGTAGGCGACCAGCATGCCGCGGGCCCCGGCGGCCTTCTCCAGCCGGCTCTTCTCGCGCATCTCGGCGGCGTCGGCGCCGCGGCCGTGGAAGGCGATGACAAGGGGCCTCGGGCCGTCGGCGGCGGCGGGCCGGTGCAGGAGGTACCGACGGGTGTGGCCGTCGGCCCGCAGCTGTGCGCGGACCCCCTCCGGTGCCGATGCCGTGGCACCGGCCGGGGACGTGCTGCTCGCCGACGGCGCCGAGTCCGGGCGCCCGGGTTCGCGGCTCCCGGACTCGGTGGCGCAGCCGGCCAAGGGGAGAGTGAGGGCCAGGGCGAGCGCGGCGGGCCACCGGCACGGGCGGAGCGAGAGGTCGCGGAAGGAACGCATGTCCCGAGGACAGCAACACCACCGGGTCCCTGTCCAAGATTGATATGGATGTTGGATCGATCAATCCCCGATATGATTACTGCTCGTGGACCTGGTGCGGCACCTGGAGTGCTTTGTGGCTGTTGCAGAAGAGTCACACTTCGGGCGTGCCGCCGCCCGCCTCGGCATGGCCCAGCCGCCCCTGTCGCAGCGCATCCAGCGGCTGGAGAAGGAACTGGGCGTCCGGCTCTTCGAGCGCACCAGCCGCCAGGTGGCGATCACCGAGGCGGGCACGCTGCTGCTCGCCGAGGCCCGTGAGCTGCTCGCCCGCTCCGAGTCCTTCCGGGCCGCCGCGCGCCGTATCCGGGACGGCGAGACCGGCCTGCTGCGCGCCGCCCTGTCACCCGACATCTCCGGTGAGACCGTCGCCGCGCTCCTGGCGGACTTCCGGCGCCGGCACGCCGGCCTCGAGCTGGAGCTGCACGAGCTGTCCACCGCCCAGCAGCTCGCCGCCTTCGCGGCGCACGAGCTGGACGTCGGCCTCATCCACCACCCCTGCGACGTCACCGGCCTGGAGCTGGGCCCGGTCCTGCGCCGCGACCTCGGCGTGCTGCTGCCGCGCGGGGCCGCCCAGGCACGGCTCGACGAGGTGCCGCTCGCCTCCCTCACCGGCTACGACCTGGTCCTCTTCCCGCGCGCCGGCGCCCCCGCGGTCTACGACGACCTGCTCACCGCGTGCGCGCGGGGCGGCTACACGCCCGCCGCCGTACGGCACGGCCAGGGCGCCAGCTTCGTACGCGGCCTGGTGCTGTCGTCCGGGGCCGTGGCCCTGGGCCCCCGCGACACCCAGCTCGCCGCCCCCGCCGGCGGGGACCTGGTCTGGCGCCCCCTGGCCGGGGCGCCGCTGGCCTGGCGGCACTCCGTGGCCTGGCCCAAGGGGCGCGGCGACGCCGCCGTCGGCGCCTTCGCGGACGCGGCCACCCACGCCCTGCGCACCACGGCCGGCGCCCGCTCGGAGGCCCCCGCCCGGCCACTGCACCTTCGCCCGGCATCGGAGTTCTGGCTGTGACCGACATCGTGACCGGACGCCTCCAGGCCGCCTTCGCCGACGCCGGGGTCACCGGGTGGCTGCACGCCGTCGACATCGACTCCGGCGCACAGGTCGAGACCGGGGCGGACCAGCCGGTGTGCACGGCCAGTGTCCACAAGGTGTGTGTGCTGGTGACGCTGCACGAGCTGGCGGCGGCCGGGGCGCTGGACCTCACCGAGCAGGTCGAGTGCCCGCCGGCCGGACGCACCCCGGGGCCCACGGGGCTGGCGGCCATGCTGGACCCGGTCCGGCTGTCGCTGCGCGACGCGGCGTTCCTGATGATGTCCGTCAGCGACAACACCGCCGCCGACCTGCTGCTGCGCCGGGTCGGTCTGGACGCCGTCAACCGCACCACGGACCGGCTGGGCCTCACCCGCACGCGGGCGGTGCACGGCTTCGGCGAGATGCTCGCCACCATGCGCGAGGACGCCGGGCCGGCCGGTACCCGGGCGCTGACCGACCCGCACGTCATCACCCGGCTCCGCGCCCTGGACCCGGCCCGCACCAACCGCAGCACCCCCCGCGACATGACCCGCCTGCTCACCGCCCTCTGGCGGGACGAGGCCTGCCCGCCCGAGTACGGCGCCGCCGCGCGCCGCGTCATGGGCCTCCAGGTCTGGCCGCACCGCCTGGCCTCGGGGTTCCCCTTCGACGACGTCCACGTGGCCGGCAAGACCGGCAGCCTGCCGACCCTGCGCAACGAGGTCGGCGTCGTCGAATACCCCGACGGCGGCCGCTACGCGGTGGCCGTCTTCACCCGCACCGCCCACACGGCGGCCGTCCTCCCGGCGGCGGACGCGGTGATCGGCAGGGCGGCCCGGATCGCGGTGGACGCGCTGCGGGCACCGTAGGCGGCCGGTGAGGCTCTCGGCCCCGGCCGACCGCGTCAGCCGTCGTTGTCCCGCCAGCGACCGCCGCTCGGCGCCGAGTCGAAGCGGGTCGCCGCCGACGCGTTGCCGCTGAAATCGTTGCCGGAGACCCGGCCGCCGGTCCAGGTGGCCTCGTGCGCGATCCACACGGCGTGCGTCTGGGTGCGCGGGCGCCCGTCGTCCCGGACGCGGTTGCCGTGCACGTACGGGTGGGTCACGGCGGCGGCGGCGGCGGTGAGGCCGGTGCGCGGGGCCGGGGAGTCCGGGAGGCGGTAGGCGGCGCCGGGCCCGGGGGTGCCGCCCGGCCAGGCCGTCTCCGCGCCGGGTCGTTCGGGGGCGAGGGTGAGTTGGGTGGCGGTGTTGTCGGTGACCACGGCGGTGACCTGGGCGTCGGCCTCGGCGGTGACTTCGGCGCCGGCCTCGGCGTTTCGGGCGCCGACCGTCAGCCGCTTGCCGCGGTGGCCGCCCGGCAGCCAGTCGGCGTTCTCGTCGGTCAGGGACAGCGGCCCGCAGTGGACGCCCTCGCCGCCCCCGTGCGTCTGGGGCGCGGCGCGGCGGCCGTTGTTCCGGACCCGGTTGCCGAAGATCGCCGGTTCGTGCAGCGGGGCGTCGACGCGGATGCCGTCCAGGGCGTTGTCGTGGATGTCGTTCGACTCCAGGACGATGTCGGTGGCGGGCTCCTGGTCGCCGCCGGCCAGGTTGTGCTGCCAGTAGCCGTACCGCCCGTTGTTGCCGATCCGGTTGCCGCGGAAGGCGTACGGCCCCGGCGTGTTGCCGAGCGCTATCCCGTCCCCCGCGTTGCCGTCGATCACGCACCCGGTGACGATGCCGCCGCGCCCGCCGACGCTGGTGGTGCCCTGCGCCGACACGTCGAACCCGGCGACGTGGTTGCCGAGCATCGTGCAGCCGGTGACCAGCAGACCGTCGGCGCCCCAGTCGGAGATGCCGTAGCGGTTGCCCTCGGTGTGGCAGGCGGTGACGCGGATGCCGCGGGGCGGGACCCAGTCGTCCTGCTGGAGTTCGAGGAAGATGCCGTTGGTGCCGTTCCCGGTGGCCGTGCAGTCGGTCACCGCCAGCCGTTCGACCGGCCCCCAGCCGCCGACCCCGATCCCGATGCCCGCGCCGCCCATCTTCTCGCCGGGGTCCTGCCGCCCGCACCGTTCGGCGAGCACGCCCTCGACGACGGTGTCCTGGAGGAAGTCGCACCCGAAGCCGGTGGCGGCGGTGTCGTGGATGTACAGGTCGCTGAAGCGCCCGCGCAGCACGTACTGGAGGCCCAGCCCCTTGGCCAGCACCTCGTACTCCTCGGTCTCCACCCCGGAGCCGTCGATCTCGAAGTGGGCGAAGGTGACGTCGGCGATGTGGTTGTCCCGCCCGGCGCCGTGCTGGGCGGTGGTGAACCAGGCCAGCGGGACCGGCTGCGCCGGGGCGCCCGGGTTGGCGAGCGCGAAGCAGGTGGCACCGCGTCCGGCGCCGATCAGCGAGACGCCGCTGCGCCAGAGCACGGGCCGGTCCCGGATCAGGTACCGCCCGGCGGGCACGCGCACGGTGCGCGGCCGCCCGTCGGCGGCGGTGGCGTCGCCCAGCGCGTCCACCAGCTTCTGCAGGGCCGGCCGGTCGTCGGCGGTGCCGTCCCCGGCCAGGCCGTGGTCATGGGCGTCGGCCGTCAACGGCGCGGTCATGGGGCGCTCCTTCCACCGGCGGCGCGGGAGCGGCGGGCTCGGGGACGGCGCCGCCGCGGTGTGCCGGGTACCAGCCACCGGCCGCTCTCAATCACGGCGGGCGCTCCTGGAGCCCCCGGGAGACCACTCCGGACATTCCTGGCGCTTTATCTCATTTGGGGGTACATAATCAGAACATGAGTACGGCAACGTATGAACTGCTGGCCGCGTCCTCGCACGCGCTCAACCTGACGATCGCCTTCATCGGCGGGCTGGTGATCGCCGGCGCGCTGATCTGGGCCGTACGCATGGGCATGGGGGTCATGGAACGCGAATCCGAACGCCCGCACGCCGACGAGCACGGCAAACTCCCCGCGACCGGCGCCGTCCACGAGGAACGGGAGGCGCGGGAACCCGACGAGATCCCGCTCGCGGCGGACGGAAGCCCACGGCTCATGCCGTACCAGCTCCACCACTCGGGCAGCCGCCGGGGCGAGGACCAGAGCCGCCACCGCTGGCTGCCGGGATCGAGCGGATCCTTCGGCAGCGGCGGTCCGGGACACGTGTGACCCGGCCACCCGACGGGCTCCCGCCCCGGAGCGGGTAGCCCGCGGGCCGACGGGAGCCCCCCGTTCGGCCGAACGCCGGTGTGCGCGCAGGCCTCCGCGGACCTTCACTGGAGAGGTCCCGCGTGCTCACGCGGGACGTGTACTCACCAGGTCCCTGGAGGCGACATGGCCGGTCACCGGGTACGCGGGGCAGTCGGCGTGGTGGTGCTGGCGGGCGCCGTGCTGACCGGTTGCTCCGACGGCGGCGGCGACGGTGACGCACCCTCGGACGCCGGCAGCGCGGCGGCCAGCCGGGCCGCGTCGGCCGCCTCCTCGCTGGCCTCCCAGGGCGCGGACGCCGTGGCGTCGGCCACCGCGGAGGCCGGACGCTGGCTGGAGGACATCCGGGAGGGCGCCGACGTCGAGGGCGACGTGGAACTGGGCGGTCCGAAGACCGACGCCGACGGACGCACCACCGTCGAGGTCACCGTCCGCAACACCGCCGACTCGACGAAGTCCTTCGCGGTGCAGGTGAACTACACGGACCCCGGCGGCGCCCTGCTCGACACGGCCGTCGTCACCGTCCCCGACGTCCCCGCCGGAAAGACCGCCCGTGCCACCGCACGCAGCAGCCACGACCTGTCCGGGGACGTGCGCGCGGCGGTGGCCCGGGCGGTGCGCTACTGACGCCCATGAGCGACCCGGGCGCCGACGCCGGCACCCTCGGCGCCTTCACGGACCAGGACTACGCGGCCCGCATGGAACGGGCCGCGTACGAGGCCGCCGCCCTCGGGCTCGCCGGTGTGCTGGTCACCCCGGGTCCCGACCTGGAGTGGCTGTGCGGCTACCGGCCCGCCAACCCCGCCGAGCGCCTCACCCTCCTCGTCCTCACCGCCGACGCCCAGCCCCGGCTGCTGGTCCCCGGGCTGGAACGCCCGGACGCGGAGGCGGCACCCGGCGCGGGCGCGCTGCGGGTCTTCGAGTGGTGGGACGGCCAGAACCCGCACACCGCGGCGGCCGGGCTGCTGCGCCCGCACGGCCGGTACGGCGTCTCCGACGGAACCTGGGCGCTGCACCTGCTCTGCCTCCAGCAGGCGATGCCGCTCGCCACCTACCAGCCCCTGTCCGCCGTGCTGCCGATGCTGCGCGCGGTGAAGGACGAGCACGAGGTGGCCCGGCTGGCGGCCGCGGCCGCGGCGGCGGACGGCGTGTACGAGGAGGCCCTCGGGCTGCGCTTCGGCGGCCGCCGCGAACGCGACCTGGCCGCCGACCTGGCCCGGCTGCTGCGCGAGCACGGCCACAGCCACGTCGGCTTCACGGCCGTCGGCTCCGGACCCCGCGGCGCCGACCCGCACCACCGGGCCGGCGACCGGGTCATCGCGGACGGCGACATGGTGGTCCTGGACTTCGGCGGCCTCAAGAACGGCTACGGCTCCGACACCACCCGCACCGTCCACGTCGGCGCGCCGACCAGCGAGGAGCGCCGGGTCCACGAGACCGTCCGCAGGGCCCAGCAGGCGGCCTTCGAGGCGGTGCGGCCCGGGGTGTCCTGCCAGGAGATCGACCGGGCGGCCCGCGCGGTGATGGAGGAGGCCGGCCACGCCGAGCACTTCCCGCACCGCACCGGCCACGGTGTCGGCGTCACCAACCACGAGCCGCCCTACCTGGTGGAGGGCGAGGAGCAGCCGCTCGTACCGGGCATGTGCTTCTCCATCGCGCCCGGCATCTACCTCCCCGACCGCTACGGCGTCCGCATCGAGGACGTCGTGACCTGCACGGAGGACGGGGGCCGCCGGCTCAACACCACCTCGCACGAAATGGCGATCGTGGACTGACCGCCGCCGGCCCCGGACATCCCCGCGGACCGCCTACAGCGCCAGCCACACCGTCGTGTCGGGGCCCAGGCGGCCGTCGTCCAGCGGTGCGCTGCTCAGCAGCACCTCCCCGGCCGGCAGGTCGACCGTCGTGCCGGAGAGATTGGTGACGCAGCGCCACCTGTCCGAGCGGTCGAACCGGAGGACCCCGGCCGGGACGTCGTCCGCCCAGGTCAGCGACTCGCCGTCGAGCAGCTTGCGGCGCAGGCGCAGGGCCGTGCGGTACAGCTCCAGGGTCGAGCCCTCCACTCCGTCCTGTGCCTGGACGGAGTACGACGCGAAGTCCGGCGGCTGCGGCAGCCACGCCGCGCCCGCGCCGAAGCCGTACGACGGCCCGCCCGTCGTCCACGGCAGCGGCACCCGGCATCCGTCGCGGCCCTTGCGGACGTGCCCGGTCTGCTCCCAGATCGGGTCCTGGAGCACCTCGGTGGGCAGGTCGGCCACCTCGGGCAGGCCCAGCTCCTCGCCCTGGTAGACGTACGCCGAGCCGGGCAGCGCCAGCATCAGCAGCGTCGCCGCGCGGGCCCGGCGCAGACCCGCCCGCTCGTCGACGGCCGGGGCGCGGCCGCCGGACAGCAGCCAGGCGTCGGTGTCGGTGCCCGGCGGCAGGACCAGCCGGGTGGCGTGGCGGACCACGTCGTGGTTGGACAGCACCCAGGTCGCCGAGGCACCGGCGGCGTGCGCGTCGGCCAGGGAACCGGTGATGATCTCGCGCAGCTCCGCCGCGTCCCAGCCGCCCTGGAGGTATTCGAAGTTGAACGCCTGCCCCAGCTCGTCCGGGCGGGCGTACAGCGCGCGCCGGGCGCCCGGCACCCACGCCTCGGCCACCGCCATGCGGGGCGGGGAGTAGGCGTCGAGGATCTTGCGCCAGTCGCGGTAGACCTCGTGGACGTCGTCGCGGTCGTAGAACGGGTGGGTGCCGGGAGCGAACTCCGTGAGCGCCGCCTCGCTGCTCAGCTCGGGGGAGCCGAGGTCGCGCAGCGGCTCGGTCAGGTCCTTGACCAGCGCGTGCGCCACGTCGACGCGGAAGCCGTCGACGCCCCGGTCACACCAGAACTTCAGCGTGGTGCGGAAGTCGGCGCGGACCTGCTCGTTCTCCCAGTTCAGGTCCGGCTGCTCGGGTGTGAAGAGGTGGAGGTACCACTGCCCGTCGGGCACCCGCTTCCAGGCGCTGCCGCCGAAGACGGACTGCCAGTCGGTGGGCGGGAGTTCTCCCCGCTCGCCGCGGCCGTCCCGGAAGACGTAGCGGTCGCGGGCCGCGGAACCCGGGCCCGCGGCCAGGGCCTCCCGGAACCACGCGTGGCGGTGCGAGGTGTGGTTGGGGACCAGGTCGACGATCACCTTCAGGCCCAGCCGGTGGGCTTCGGCGGCCATCGCGTCGAAGTCGTCCAGGGAGCCCAGGCGCGGGTCGACGTCGCGGTAGTCGTCGACGTCGTAGCCGCCGTCGGCGAGTTCGGACGGGTAGAACGGGCTGAGCCACAGGGCGTCGACGCCCAGGGTCGCCAGATGGGTCAGGCGCTGGGTGATGCCGCGCAGGTCACCGAGCCCGTCGCCGTCGGCGTCGGCGAAGCTGCGGGGGTAGACCTGGTAGATGACGGCCTGCCGCCACCAGTTGGGGTCCTTGGACGACAGGTCGGGCGTGCGGGTGGTGCTGCGTACGGTCACGCGGTCTCCTTCGCGATGCGTGCGGGCGACACGAATAGATCTGTCCACATCACCCGAAAAGCGAACCCGCGCGCCCGCGACGCGCCGGTGCGCTACGCCCCGGTGCGCTCGACCGCCCCCAGGTACAGCCTCACGTACCGCGCCACGTCCACGTCCAACGCGACGTCCACCAGCGGCTGTTCGCGGGTTCCCTCGTGCAGCTCGGACTCCCCGGGGCGGACCCGGCGGTCGACGAGGGTCTGGCCGCGAGCCGGTCCCGGTGCCAGGGACACCTCGACGGGCAGCCGGTGCGTGCTCAGGCCCTCCGGGTCGAGCACCGCGCAGACCGCGCCCGCGTCGCCGAGGCCGCCGCCGGGGTCCGCCTCGTCGGTGGCGGGGCCGCGGTGGGCGAGCAGCTCACCGGCGAGCCGGGTGCCGGGCTCGGCGCTCGCCCGCAGACGGCGCACGTCCGGCCCCGGGACGATCACCCGCTGGAACACGTCCAGCCCGTACATGGTGATCGGTACCCCGGCGGTGAGCAGGATCGCGGCGGCCTCCGGGTCGTGCCACACGTTGAACTCGGCGACCGGCGTCGCGTTCCCGGTGGCCACCGCGCCGCCCATGAACACGATCCGCTCGATGTGGGCGGTGACCTCCGGGTGGGTGCGCAGCAGCAGCGCGATGTTGGTCGCCGGAGCGGTGGGGACCAGGGTGACCGGGCGCGGGGAGGCGAGGATCTCGCGGCGCAGCAGGGTCACCGCGTCGACGTCGACGGGGGCGCGGGTGGGGGCGGGCAGGCCGAGGTCGCCCATGCCGTCGTGGCCGTGCACGTGCCGGGCGGTGCGCACGCCCTCGATCAGCGGGCGCTCGGCGCCCCGGGCGACGGGGACGTCCGGGGCGCCGGCCTGCTCCAGCACGGTCAGCGTGTTCCGTACGACGCCCTCCACGTCGGTGTTCCCGGCCACGCAGGTGACAGCGCGCAGGTCGAGCCCCGGGTGGCGGACCGCCAGCAGCAGGGCCAGCGCGTCGTCGATGCCGGTGTCGCAGTCGATGATCACCGGGATGGGCTGCCGGTCGTCGGAGGCGGTCGTCACTGCGGGGGCTCCTCGGGCTCAGCGGAGGGATCGGGTCCCGGTGACCCTACGCGGGCTCACGCGGGCTCCCACAGCTCGGGGCCGCGCGCCCGCACCCGGCCGGCGATCCGCCGCAGCAGCTCCGCGCCGGACACCCGCCCGGGCCGGCGCCCGTCCCGCAGCCGCACGTCCGCCAGGTCGGCGCCCGCCGCCTCCCGCGCGCCGATCACCGCCTGGTACGGCACCTTCCGCGCCGCCCGGACGCGGGCGCCGAGGCTCCCCCGCTCCGGCCCGGCGACCTCGGCGCGCAGCCCCAGGTCACCGGCGCGCCGTACGAGGTCGTACGCCGGGTCCTGCTGCGCCTCACCGACCGGCAGCACCACCAGCTGCACCGGCGCCAGCCACGCCGGGAACGCCCCGCCGTGCGCCTCGATCAGGTGCGCGACCACCCGCTCCACGCTGCCGATGACGCTGCGGTGCACCATGACCGGGCGGTGCCGGGCGCCGTCGGGGCCGGTGTAGCGCAGGCCGAAGCGCTCGGGCTGGTGGAAGTCGATCTGGACGGTGGAGAGGGTGGACTCGCGCCCGGCGGCGTCCGCGACCTGCACGTCGATCTTCGGTCCGTAGAAGGCGGCCTCACCCTCCACCGCCTCGTACGGCAGCCCGTCCAGGGCCTCCTCCAGCAGTGCGGTGGCCCGCCGCCACAGCTCCGGGTCGGCCACGTACTTGCCGCCCGGGCCGGGCAGCGAGAGGCGGTAGCGGGCGGCCCGGACGCCGAGGTCGGCGTGGGCGCGGCGGATGAGGCCGAGGGCGGCGCGGGCCTCGGCGGCGGCCTGGTCCGGGGTGCAGAAGATGTGCGCGTCGTTGAGGTGGATGGCCCGCACGCGGGTCAGGCCGCCCAGCACGCCGGAAGGTTCGGAGCGGTACATGGCGCCCAGCTCGGCGATCCGCAGGGGCAGTTCCCGGTAGCTGTGGGAGCGGGAGCGGTAGACCAGGGCGTGGTGGGGGCACAGGCTCGGGCGGAGCACGACCTCCTCCGCGCCCAGCTCCATCGGCGGGAACATGTCGTCCCGGTAGTGCTCCCAGTGACCCGAGATCTCGTACAGCTCGCGTTTGCCGAGGACGGGCGAGTACACGTGCCGGTAGCCGGCCCGGCGCTCCGCCTCGCGGACGTACTCCTCCAGGGTGTGGCGGACGATCGCCCCGTCGGGCAGCCAGTACGGCAGGCCCGCGCCCATCAGGGGATCGGTGTCGAACAGCCCGAGTTCGCGGCCGAGCCGCCGGTGGTCGTGGTCCGGGCCGGGGATTCGGTCCTGCTCCTGGTCGTGCACGGTGGTCTCCTCTGGACGGAGGACGAGCACCACGCGAAGAAGCCCCGGGGCGCTCGCCCCGGGGCTTCGGACTCTGCTCAGCAGTCAGCGCGCCGGGACACTCCCCGGCGTCGTCATCAGGAAATGGCGCGCGCGCTTCATGGAACGGGACGGTACCCGCGGGCGGACGCCGCCGCGAGCCGTTTTCCGCCGGGCGCCTCACCCGGACGGCCCCGCACGCTGGTGGTGGGGCGGGGGCGGTGGTGCCGTGGAGGGTGCGACCGACCGATCCTGAACGGCGCCGGTCGCCCCGGCCCGCCAGGAGGCACCTGTGCAGCATGCCCCCGCCGCCCGTCCCCTGCTCGTCTCCGCGCTCTCGGCGGCGCTGACGCTGACGGTGGCCGCCTGCTCCGCGGGCGGCCGGGCGGCGGACCCGCCCGTCGGCACCGCGCCCGCGACCGCGCAGTCCCCGGCCACGCTTCCCTCGCCCGCCGTGCCGCCCGTACTCACCCGGGGGCAGGCGCGGGCGGCCCTGATCACGGCGGCCGACCTGGGGGAGGCGTGGGAGCCGACGCGAGGTGCCGCGACCTGGCGGGACCAGGTACTCAAGGCCACCGCCGAGCGGCCCGACTGCGGGCGGCTGCTGGACGTCCTCTACACCGAGGAGCTGTTCGGCGCCGCCACCGCCCCCAGGGCCACGGCCGCCCTGGACGACGCGGCCGGCGGGGCCCAGCTGCACTACCGGATCACCTCGTACCGCGCGGCCGACATCGACCGGGCGCTGACCTGGCTCGGGACGCTGCCGGACACGTGCGGGCGGTTCACGGCCCGGGCCGCCCGCGGCACCGCCCTGGACGTCCGGGTCGCCGACCTGGCACCGCCGAAGGCGGGGGACGCCCGGCAGGGCCTGCGGGTGACGGTGAACGCCGAGGGCGCCGTCCTCACCGTGGACCTCGTCGCCGTACGCGTGGGCGACGACGCGATCAGCCTCACCAACGGCGTCCCCGGCGAACCGGCCGAAGCCGCCACCCGTACGGCCGTCGAGGTGGGGACGCGGCGGCTGACGGAGGCCCGGCGGCAGGGGCGGGCGCAGGTCTAGCGAACGGACGGACCGGGTCGGGACCTGTCGGCCGGGCCGAGCCTCGCCGTACGTCGCGCGGCGCCGGCCCCCGGGTACGCGGCGCGACACGTGCGAGGCGAGACCGCGACGAACATCGCCGGGGACCCGCCCGCCGACGGCCGTCGGCAATGCCCCTGGGGCACCGCCTACTAGGTGTGCTGTCCGGCGGATCAGGTCGCAGGAAAGCGACGGCGCCTCATCAGCGCGGGTGAGCGGGGGCTGGTGCGTCCAGCTGCAGGGCGGAGGAGGGCGACAGGGCGGAGCCCCGGCAACCGACGACAACGCCGCAGATGGGCGTGCCGGCCCCCGCGTCCGCGGCATGATCCGCCGGACAGGCCCCTAGCTAGCTAGTCGTCGCGGTCGAAGCGCCGGCGGTGGGTGAGCACGGCGCGGGCCACGTCGTGGGCGGTGCGGCCGCACACGAACGCGTCGGCGCGCAGCCGGGCCAGGGCCTCGTCGGCGCCGACCCCCAGCTGGGCCATGATCATGCCGACGGCCTGGTAGACCTCGTCGTGGTCACCGGCCAGCTGGTCCAACCAGGCCTCCTCCCCGCGCGGCAGCGCCATCAGCGCCGTCGTCATGACCCCGGCCACGCGCCGCGCCAGGCTCAGCTGCGGCCCGGCCAGCGGGCCGGGGGTGTCCCGGTAGAGGTCGAGGGTGCCCAGGCAACCGGCGGCGCTGCCCAGCGGCAGCGCGTAGACCGCCCGTACGCCGACGGCCGTCGCCTGCTGGGCGAAGACGGGCCACCGGCCGGCGTCGGCACCGGCCGTCAGATCGCAGGCGAGCACCGGGGCGCCCGACTCGGCGGCGCTCACACAGGGGCCGTCCCCCAGCGTGGCCTGGAGCTCGGCCAGGTACGTCGCCCGGTCACCGCTGGCACACAGCCGTACCGGCACGCCCTCGCCGCGCAGCGACGCGCTCGCCCCGGTCACCGGCAGGAGCCGTACGGCCGCCCGGCACAGTCGTCCCGGCACCTCGTCCGGCGGAGCGCCCCGTACTTGGGCGGCGATCACCTCGGCGGCGCGTGCCCCGTCCGAGGACCACCCGGGTTCGTCGCTGGGCCGCACGCGCACCGCCTCCTTCACTCACGCGGCCGCAGGCTCGACTACCCGTGCCCGACCGGGGGAAACCAGGGCGGGCCGCAGGTCGTGGACGGGTGCTCAGCGCTTCTCGTACGGGTTCGCGGGCTGCTCCACCCGACGTACGTCCGTCGCGTCGAGGACCGGCGGCCAGGCCGCGTCCGAGCCGAGTTCGCCCTCCGGGTGCCAGCCGCCGGTGACCGTGACCCACGTGTCGACGGGCGGGGCGCCGGCCCCGCGGATCTCGGCCTTGCCGGTGGTGGCGTCGGCGGCGCAGCAGGAGACGAGGAGCCTGGTGACGTACCAGGTGCCGTCCTCGCCGTGGGTGACGAAGCCGGTGAGGCGGACGGTACGGCCGGTCAGCGACCGTTCGCTGTCGTAGAGCGCGCGGGAGCCGAACTCGGCGAGGGTCAGCTCCACCGGGTCCCCGGACGGCAGCGCCGGGAAGGTGCCGACCCCCCGCGCCGCACGCTGCGCCGCCTCGCGGCCCGCGCTGTAGGAGCCGAGCGCGGGCGGCGGGAACAGCAGCAGGGCGAGGGCGGGCAGGGTGAGCAGCCAGGCGACGCGGGGGCCGGCGGGGCCGTGGCTGTGGCCGTGGGCGTCCGTCTCCTCGTCCGCCTCCCCACGGCCGTGCCGGGCGAGGGCCGTCGCCGCCGCGAGCAGCACCAGCACCGCCCCGGACACGATCAGGTACGGCCGCAGGCCCGGCTGTACGTACCGCAGGTAGAGGTCGCCGAAGAGCGAGACGCGCAGCACCGCCGCGCCGGTCAGCGCGAGCAGGACCGCCGGTCCGTACCGCCTCACAGCAGCCACCACCCCACCAGCACGCTGCTCGCCACGGCCACCACCCAGGTCACCGACGCGAACCGCACCGCGAAGGCCCGGCCGAAGGTCCCGGTCTGCAGCGCGATCAGCTTCAGGTCGACCATCGGCCCCACCACCATGAACGCCAGCCGCGCGGTCGGCGAGAACCCGCTCAGCGAGGCGGCGACGAACGCGTCCGCCTCGCTGCACACGCACAGCACCACCGCGAGGACCGCGAGCAGCAGCACGGACAGCCAGGCGGAGGCGGTGAAGACGTCCAGCACGGACTGGGGGACGGCGACGTTGAAGGCGGCGGCCGCACCCGCGCCGACGACGAGGAAGCCGCCCGCGTGCAGGAAGTCGTGCCGCAGCCCGGAGACGAAGCCGGTCCAGCCGTACGACGCCGCTCCGGGCGCCGTACGGCTCTTCGGCAGGCGCAGCCACTCGTCCTTCCCGAACCGGACCCACAGCCAGCCCATCACCACCGCGGCCGTGAGCGAGGCGAGCAGGCGGGCGGCGACCATGGCGGGCTGCCCGGGGAACGCGATCGACGTGGCCACCAGCACCACCGGGTTGATCGCGGGCGCCGACAGGAGGAACGCGAGGGCCGCCGCCGGGGCGACCCCGCGCCGCATCAGGCTCCCGGCCACCGGCACCGACGCGCACTCGCAGCCGGGCAGCACCACCCCCGCCGCCCCCGCGACGGGCACGGCGAGGGCCTGGTTGCGGGGCAGGAGGCGGCTGAAGGCGCGCTCCGGCACGAACGCCCCGATCGCCGCCGAGACGACCGTGCCGAGCAGCAGGAAGGGCACGCCCTGGACGACGACGGCGGTGAACACCGTCCACCAGGCCGCCACCGGGGGCGTGTAGAGGTCGAGCGCCAGGGCCGGGCCCAGTACCGAGACCACGGTGGCGATGGCGAGCAGCGCGGTGCCGCCGAGCACGGCGTACACCAGCGCGCGCACGGCGAGCCGCACACCGTCGGCCACGGTCCGTCGGTCGTCCACGTTCCTCGCACCCCGCTCGTCCCTGCCCCCGCGGGCACTCTGACCGGCGCCGCTGTGCGCAGCCCAGGATTCCCTACAGCGGCGGCTGTGCGGGCGCCGGGCCCAGGGTCGTCGTGCCGGGTGCCGTGCGGTGTCCGAGGCCGGTGCGGTAGGCGTCGAGGGCCGCCTCCACCCGGCCGGTGCGGCGCAGCAGGTCGCCGAGGAGCCGGCACAGGTCGGCCAGGTCGCCGGCGGCGCCGGCCCGTTCGAGCAGGCTGAGGGCGCGGACGTAGTGCTCCTCGGCGGCCTCGGTGTCCCGGGCGTCCTCGGCAATGATGCCGAGCAGCCGGTGCGCGCCCGCGGAGTGCACGGCGCCGCGTTCGGAGGAGAGGTCGTCCAGTACCCCGTGCAGCAGTTCCGCGGCCTCCTCGGACTTGCCGCGCCGGTGCAGTACGTCGGCCAGCTCGACGGCGACCTGGCTGCTGTAGAGGGCGGCGCGGGTGGCGGAGAGCATGCCGAGGGCCTCCCGCATCTCCTCCTCGGCGCGCGGGAGTTCGCCGTTCTGGGCGCAGACGTAGCCGCGCATCCAGTGGCAGTTGGCCAACTCGGTGCGGAGTTGCAGCGTGCGGTACAGCTCGGCCGCCTTGGCGAGCGAGGCGTCGGCCTCGGTGAGGCGGCCCTCGGCGAGCAGGGTGCGGGCGACGGAGCGGTGCATGCGGGCCACCAGCGCGGGGTCGCCGGCGCTGGGGGCGAGGGAGAGGGCGAGTTCGGCGGCCTGGGCGGCGCGCGCGTGGGCGCCCATGTCCATGTACGGGCCGATGGCGCTGGCGTAGAGCAGGAGCAGCGCGTCGGGGTCGTGCAGGCCGCCGCGGTTCAGCTCGTCGAGGGTGGTCTCCAGGAGGTAGACGGCGTACCGCAGTTCACCGGCGAGGTAGTGGGCGAGGGCGCGTCCGCGCAGGGCCGGGACGCGGGCGGGCAGCGGGGCACCGGCGTCGGCGAGGCACTGTTCGGCCCGCTCGAAGTACTGGCGCCCGGAGGCCAGTTCGCCGGTCTCCACGGCGCACTCCCCGAGTCCGAGCAGCGCGGCGGCCCGTTCCTCGGGCAGCTCGTGGGTCTCGGCCTCGGCGAGCAGTTCGGTGTACTGCCCGGCCGCCTGTTCGGCGCCGTCGGTGGCGAGCGTGCGCCGCGCCTCGGTGAGCCTGAGCCGCAGATCGGTGGCGAGCCTGGCCGGGCGTCCGGTGGCCAGCTCCTCGTAGCCGACGCCGAGCCGTTCGGCGAGATGCCGCAGCGCCTCGTCGGAGGGGCGGACGCGGCCGGCCTCCAGGGTGGAGATGTAGGCGGGGGTGTAGGCCGGTTCCGCGAGCTGGCGCTGGGTCATCCCGCGCTCGGCCCGCAGTCGCTGCACCCGGCGGCCGATGGCCACCCGGTCGTCACGGTCCCCCACTGCCAACTCCCTCTGCGGCTCTTGCCGTTCGACTCCGGCGACTCTAGGTTAAACCGCGGATTAAGCGCGCTTAACAGCGCTTGGCACAATCCGTACGATCCCGCAGAGGACACCGTGCCCGAACGCACACGCACCGCCGAACGCTACGCCAGAGCCCTCGCCGCGGCCGTCGCCGCCGTGGCCTGCCTGCTGCTGGCCGCGAACGCGGGACCGACGGACACGGCACACCCGCCGGCGCCCGCCACGGAACGGGACACCACGCCGGTCACGGACTCGGTCACGGACTCACTGGTCACCGTGAGCCGCTGAGGCGGCCGGGTCGGCTGGTCAGTCCGGCAGGGCGCGTCCGAGGGCCTCGTCCAGTCGCCGCGCCAGTTCAGCGTCGCCCGGTGGATCGTCGGCGAACAGGGCACCCAGCACGGTGGTGAAGGTCTGGGTGAAGGCGCCGTACAGCGGCGTGCGCGGGCGGTGGACCGCCTCCCGAAGGGCGGGCAGCAGGATGTCGCGGGCGTACTCCGGCCGGCCGGCGGCGTCGCGGGGCACGGTGTCGGCGCCCTCACCGGTCGGGGCCGCCGAAGGCGTCGCGGCGCCCGCCGCGCACGTCACGGCGTCGTCCGTGTACGCGGAGGTGCGCGTCGCCGCGAAACCGGCGTCCAGCAGGCAGCGCTCGCTCTCCTTGCCGGTCAGGTACCTGATCAGGTCGGTCGCCTTGGCCCTCCGCTGGGACGCCGCGGTCACGGCGAGGTTCTGGCCGCCGAGCACGGCCCGCCCCGGCAACGCGGCCACCCCGAGCCGGTCGTCGTCGGGGAACGACTGGTGCAGGGCGGGGTACACGTACGGCCAGTGCCGCAGGAAGGTGGTGCGGCCGGCGGCGAAGTCGCCCAGGGAGGCCGCCTCGTCGGAGCGGAACGCGTCCGGGAGCACGTAGGACGCCTCGGTGCGGCGGCGCAGCTCGTCGATGCCCTTCGTCAGCTCCTCGACGGTGGCGTCGTAGTCCCCGTCCTCGTCGGTGAGCGCGAAGTCCGGTACGGCCGACGCGAACGCCTCCACCGCGTTGACCGTGCGCCCCTCGTACGCGGCGAGCTGGGTCGTCCAGCCCTTCTCGTAACCGGCGGGCTTGTGCTCGTCGATGGTGGTGATCAGCTTCTTCAGCTCCGGCCAGTCCAGGCCGCCCGTCAGGTCGGGGCGCTCGACACCCGCCTGCCGCAGGTGGTCGCGCCGGTAGTAGAGCAGGCCGACGTCGCTGTTGAAGGGCGCGGCGTACACCTCGCCGTTCCAGCGGGCCGTGCTCGCCACGGGCGCGATGACGTCGTCGTCGAGCAGCGTCCTCGGCAGCGGGCTGATCAGGTCCGCGGCGGCGAACTCCGGGACCCAGGTGACGTCGAGGTTGACCACGTCGTAGGCGGCGCTGCCGGACTGGAGCGCGCCGAGCAGCTGGCTGCGCTGTTCGTCCGCGTTGCCGGGGAGTTCGACGAGCCGGGCGCGGTAGCCGGTGCCGGCCTTCTCCTGCTCGGTGTTCCAGGCGTCGATGAGCCGCTGGCGGATGCCGTTCTTGCCGGTGACGTCCCGGCCGCTGGCGACCACGATGTCGCCGGGCACGTCGCCGGAGGGCGTCGCCGCGGTCCCGCCGCCGTCACCGTCGCCACTGCAGGCGGTCGGCAGGATCAGGAGCAGCGGGGCCAGCAGGACGGCGGACCGCCGGTGCCGTTGTCGCCGTCGTTGCCGTTGCCATTGCCATTGCCATTGCCATTGCCATTGCCATCGTCGTTGCCGTTGTCGTTGTCGTTGTCGTCCTCGGAGCATCAGGCTTCCCCCGTACCGGTGCGCGCGACCTCGTCGTGCAGGGCGGCACCGAGGTCGTCGTCGGCGTCCACGCAGCGGCCGCCGCTCGCCTCGGAGACCAGGGCGTCCGGCTTCCCCTCGTCGCAGGCGCCGCTCTTGAGGGAGACCATCGCGACGGGCGTCTCCCCCGCGCGGGCGAGGGCCAGCAGGTCGCCGAAGCCGTCGCCGGTGAGCCGGCCCGCGTCCTCGTCGTCGGTGACGAAGACGATCAGCCCGGGGCGCTCGTCACCGGCGCCGCGTTGCGCCATGCTGTCGAGCGCGTCCCGCAGGGCTCCGCGCGGGTCGGCCTCGGCGTCCCGGACCTCGGCCTCGCGGTCGACGGTGCGCTCGGCGTCCTTACGGGTGTGCCGGCCGAAGGGCAGCAGGGTGTCGTACGTGTCCCCGTCGGTGCCCGACACCGCCCACACGCCGTACTCGTCCCGGTCGCCGAGCCCGCCCAGCGACTGTTTCAGCAGGCCCGGACCGCCGCTGGGCCCCTCCCACTGGCCGGCCATCGAACCGGAGCTGTCCAGCAGGAACAGCACCCGCCCGGGACCGTTGGCACCCCGGTAGCCCTCCAGGGCCGCCTCCATCGCGTCCCGTCCGGCGGACTCGGTCAGCGGGGACGGCGCCCGCAGCACCCCGTCGCCGACCTCGCCGGTGTCCAGCAGGGCGCGGTCGCCGGTGCTCGCGCGGAAGCCGTCCCGGGCGAACGCGGCGCGGCCCCCCTCGCCGGTGAGCCACGTCCGGAAACCGTCCGCCGCGCTGTCGCGGTCGGCCGTGTCGCGGTCGGCGCCCTGCCAGCGGACGCGGACGAAGAGGGGCTCCAGGCCGGGTACGTCGCCCGGGTACTGCGCCATGCGCGGGGTGCGGCGGGCGCTGTCGCAGCCGACGCCGCTCTTCAGCAGGAACTCGGGGACCAGGGCCGCGGTGCGGTTGTCGACGGCGTCGTCGTCGGGCAGCGCGCACAGCAGCTCGGCGGCGGTCGGCGAGGGCGGGCCGGGCCGGGCGACCCGGTCCTCGGCGCGGCGGGGGTCCGGGGCGGCGTCGCCGGTGCCGCGGTACAGACCGATCGTGGCGAGCAGCCCGGTGTCGGCGTACTCCGGGTCGGGTCGGCGCACCTCGGTGTCCGCGTGCCGGTCGCGCAGGTCGTCGATCATCCGGGTGAGCGGGGGGCCGGTGCGCTCGTCGCGGTCCTCGGCGGCGATGTCCTGGGGGACGGCGAGCACGATCGGGGAGTACGCGAAGGGCTCCTCGTCGGGGTCGAGTTCGGCCACGGCGTCGGTGTCCTGCCCGGCGGTGACCCGGGCGGCGTCGGCGGGGGAGCCGGGTATCCACACGTCGGGCTGCGGGCCGACGTCGCGCTGCGGGTTGGTGTCGTCGTCGCGGGGCTCCTGCCAGGCGCCGGTCTGCCTGCGCAGGGCGGTGACCGCGTCGGCGGCGCCCGCGCTGTACACGGTGATGCCGCTGCGCCGGCAGCCCTCGCCGGTGGTGTTCTCCCCGGACGTCAGATACGCGTCGGCGGCGGCCCGGACGGTCGGCTCCAGGTCGGGGTCGGTGAGCACGCGCAGCTCCAGGGGCGGGGCGCAGGAGGCCGGGCCGCCGGTCCGGCCGGCGAGCTGGTGGACGCCGATGCCCGCGGCGGCGGCCAGAACCAGCAACACCGCCGCCCAGGTGACCGGCCACCGCCACCGCTCGAACCAACGTCTCACCGCCTCCCCCACCGCCCGGAGCGTCTCGGAGTCACGGATGCGACGGATCAGCGCACGCCCCGCCGCGCCCACCCCGCCCAGCAGCACGGCCAGACCGGCCCGGACGCGGCGGACGATGCCCGGCCCGGGCGGCCCGGGCGGCCCGGGCGGCGGGGGCGGCGGCGGTACGGGCGGACGAGCGGCCCTCGGCCGGGCGGCGAGGAGCAGGTCCTCCCCAGGCTCGACGCGGCTCTCCGGCTCCCAGGCGTCCCCGCGTACCGTCCGGTGGCCGGCGGCGGACATCCGGGCCCGCAGGTCGTCCGCGAGAGCGCGGAACGACACGTCGCCGCCCGCCTCCAGCAGCGCTGCGAGCTCGGCGGTGAACGGCGTCGGGGTGCCGGGCCCGCCCGCGTCGATGCGGTGATTGGCCTGCACGCTCATCAGCAGCAGCACCCGCCGCTTGTCGCGGGGCTCCGGACGGATCCAGGCGGCGTTGCCCGCGAAGCAGCAGTCGAGGACGACCACGATCCGCCGCGCCGGGCCGGCGGCGAGCACCGCCTGCACGGTGCTGAACATCTCCGCGCCGGGGAAGACCGCGTGTCCGCCCGCGACCACGCGCGCGTTGCGCATCTGCAGGAACAGCTCGTCGCCCGCGTTCGGTATCGCCCCGTGCCCGGCGAAGTACAGCAGCAGGACGCCCTCGGCCTCCTTGGCGGCCGTCCACAGCTCCCGGCCGAAGGTGACCTGGTCGGGGGAGCGGCACACCGCGATCTCCCGCTCACCGAAGACCCCGCCGTGCCGCAGCGCCTCCCCCAGCCGGTTCAGGTTGTGCTTGACCGCGGGGAGATCGCCGGGCACGCCGTCCGGCGGCGCCGTGTTGTCGTACTCGGACACTCCGACCAGCAGCGCCCGGTTCGCCTTCCCCCGCGGGTCGTAACCGGTCACCGGCCGCCTACCTGTCGTCGGGTCGCACCGGCTCGACGCGCGCCTGGGGCGGCTCGCCGTCCTCCACCTCACGGCGGTTGGCCCGCCAGGCCTCCACGGACCGCCTGACCTGGTCCACCACTCCCTGGAAGAGCGCGCCCGCGGCGCCCCCGATCACCGCCACCACGATGTCCATGCCGACGCCCATCGGGGCGCCCGCCTCGTCGGTCCGGATCCGTTCGTCGATGCGCAGTTGGTCGGTCCGGGCCAGATCGGCGAGCGGTTTCTCCCGTTCGAGCCATTTGTGCAGGGCGCCGATGTCACTCTCGCTCGCGGTCCCGTCCAGCCGGACGCGGATACCGCGCGTCACCACTCCGTCCCCCTCAGCCATGACTCACCATCATGACACCGCTGTTGCGTACAGGGGAGGGTCCGTACGCCGCTGTCGTGACGCGCACGCGGGCACGCGCACCGGGCCCGAGGCCCCCGGAGGCCTCAGCCCTGGACCTGCAACCGGCTCAGCTCCCGCCGCACATGGTCCAGCGCGCCCTCGCGCCGTCCCGGCACCCGCCCCCGCAACGCGGCGAGCGCCCCACCCAGCTCCCGGGCCCGCCCGGCGTCACGGACCTGCCCCCACTGGTGGTGGGCCCGGTCGACGGCCGCCTCCACCGCCGGTGCCTGCGGCGGCTGGCCGGCGCCCAGCCGGGCCTCGGCCACCGTCAGCCAGGTCCGGCAGCTGCGCACCGGGTCCCCCGCGAACATCGCCAGGTCGGCGCGGACCTCCGTCCAGTGCAGCGCGTCCTCGGAAGCGGGCCCGTGCGCGTGGGCGGCGGCCCGCTCGTGCCGGGCGGCGAGTTCGTCGGCGTCCGCGTGCCTCCCGGACCGCACGGCGGCGGCGATGACGGCGTGCGGGTCGCCCGCCTCCGGCCCCGGCGCGGCCAGCACCAGGTCCGCGCCGGCCGCCGCGCCACTGCTCGCGCCCTCGGCCGCGGCGCGGGCCAGCGCCTGCTGGTGCAGCTGGTCCGGCGGCGGCCGGTGCCCGCTGCGCAGGATCGTCGCGACGGCCCGCATGTACGACGGGGCCGCCACCGTCCGTCTCGACGGCGGCGGCGCGATGCGACCGTAAACGGCGTTGTTGCGCCCGGAGTCCAGCGGGCTGGCCCGCAGCCACTGCCAGGTCTCCTGGTCGGCGTGCAGGTCGAGCAGCAGCGTCGTCGCGCCGCTCGGCCGCAGCCGCAGTTCCTCGCGGATCCAGTGCCAGGGCAGGGCGGTGTAGCGGACGGTCGCCGGTGTCGTACGGGCCAGCGCCAGATGCGGCAGGCGCTGGCGCCGGTCCAGCTGGAGCTGGCCGGCGACGTAGACGGTGAGCGGCCCGGGGGCCGCCGCGGCGGCGCGCAGCCGGGTGAGGACGGCCTGCGGCTCCAGCGGGTCGGCCAGCTCGACGACGTTCGCGGTGTCGGTGCCGGAGAGCACGGCGGGCGGCACGGCCGCGAGCACGGGAAGCACGGAGGCGGCGTCCACCAGGCACCCCCTGCCCACGGGCGACGCCGCGAGCAGCAGCACGGTTCCGGGCATGTCCCCTCCCCCTGTCGATCACGTACGGCAGCACCGTAACCGCTGCGGCTGCAAAGCGGGGCACCTAGGGCCGGTCGTTCGGATCAGGGCGGCTGAGGGAGAGTGCGCCTTTCAGCCCGCCCGAGCGGGGCGTGGTGCGTGCGGCCGCAAGGCGGAGGAGGGCGTCGACGCGATGGGGCTCCCCCGCGGCCGCGGCAGAGTTCGCCGGACAGCTCCTGCTTACGGCCACTCCGGCGGCCGTCCGGTCCGCCGTACCGCGAAGACCGTGGTGTCGTCGGCCAGCCGTCCCCGGCAGTGCCGCAGCGTGCCGTCCCGGACGAGCGCCACCAGCTTCATCGGCGCCGCGTTCGACGGGTCGGCGGCGACCGCGCGGGCGACGTTCTCGGCGTGCCGGTAGAAGCACCCCTGGGCATCGCGGGCCTCGGTCACCCCGTCGGTGACCACGAGGAGCGTCTCGTCCGCGGCGAGGGCCAGCCGGCGCACCAACACCGACGGGCCGGACGCCAGCTCGCCCATGCCCAGCGGCAGCCCGCCGGCGTCCGCCAGGGGCCGCACGCCCCCGGGGCCGGCCGCCAGCGGGGGTTCGTGGCCGAAGAAGACGGCGTCCACGGCGTCGGGCAGGTCCTCCGAGAAGCCGATCAGGACGGCGGTGGCGAAGCGGTCGCCGTCGGAGCCGCCGACGGCCGCGGCGTGCGCGCGGTGGCGCCGCATGCGGGTCTCCAGACGCTCGGCGACCGTCGCGAGGTCCGGCTCGTGGTAGGCGGCCTCGCGGAAGGTGCCGAGCAGCGCGGCGGCCGTGTCCACGGCGCCCAGGCCCTTGCCCTGCACGTCGCCGACGAGGACGCGGGTGCCGTGCGGGCCGGGCTGGATGTCGTAGAAGTCGCCGCCGACGCGGGCCTCGGTGTCCGAGGAGAGGTAGACGGCGGCGTGGTCGAGGCCGCCGAAGCCCACCGGGAGCGGGCGCAGCACGGTGCGCCGGGTGGTCTCGGCGATGTCCCTCATGTGCAGCATGCGCTGCTCGCCGCCGACCCGGAGCGCGGCGGCCACCACGGCGATCGATCCGCCGAGGGCGACGAGGATCAGGCCGGGCAGCCCGGTCTGCTCGCGGTGCTGCCAGGTGGTGTCGGCGAGGACGTAGACGACGACGGCGGCCACCGCGTACACGGCCGTGGACCGCACCCCGCAGATCGCCGCGGCGACACCGGGCACGAGCACCGTCCAGGAGATGATGTGGAACGCGCCGGTGGTGATGTCGGCCGCCACGATACCGACGAGCAGCAGCAGCGGGAACAGCCAGGCCACACTGTGCCCGCGGACACTGAGCAGTTCGTGACGGGACACGGCGTCGCCCCGGCCGGCGGCCTGGACGAGTCGGCCGAGCGGCCGCCACCGGCCGCGCACCGGCCTGCGGTCGCGACTGAACACGGGGCTCAGCGAAACACGTGCCCCCGCGGCCCGCATCCTGACTTGCCGGTCGGCCCGCCCCGGTGTGCCCTGGTAGACGGGGGGCGAGGCGAGAGGAGTGCGCTATGGCTCACGCGGTACCGGCACGCGGAACATCCACCGGAACGTCTCCCGGAACGCCCCCCGGGACGGGCACGCGCGGCCGTACGACGACGCCCGACGTCTTCGGCGAGCGGGCCCACAAGGTGGCGAAGTGGGCGGTGCCCGTCGGTATCGGGCTGGTCTACGGCTACTGGGCCGCGTCCATCAACCGCCACGGCGGCCCCATCACCGGCTGGAACCTGCTGTTCGGCTTCATGACCGTGCTCGCGTTCGTCGTGCTCTACGCCGTGGTCCGGGCAGTGGCCGGACGGCTGCCGCGCGAGGGCCACGCGGTCCTGTGGGGCGCGTTCGCGGGCAGTGCCCTGGGGTTCCTGTACGCGCAGAGCGGCGTGGCCGTGTTCACCTGCGTCGTCGTGTCCCTGCTGCTCGCGGCGGCGGTGTCCGCCACGTTGTTCTACCGCTACTACACCCACGAGGACGCGAAGGGGCACCAGGTCACCTGACGGACCGCACGACCGGGAGGCCGGAGCGCCGGGCCGGGCGGCCACTCGTCCGCGGCCCCCCGGTCCGGGCGGGGCGCCCGTTCGGCTCGTCGTGGGGGGCCATATGCAGTCACGCCGGTCGCCCGCACCGCTCCCGGGGCCTTGCCTGGAAGGGTGTCCCCACGTCACCGGAACGCCCTGTCGGCCGTCCTGATCGCCCTCGCCTGCCTGCTCGCACCGTGCGGCACGCTGGCGGGCTGGGCGGTGCACGGGCCGGCCGACACCGGACGGTATGTCGCCGCCATGTCGCCGCTCGCCGACGATCCGGACGTACGGGACGCGGTCGCCGACGCGGTGGGCGACACGGTGGGCGACGGGGTCGTGGACGAGGTCGCGGCCGGCCCCGCGAGCGGCACCGTACGGCTCTTCGTGCAGGACGCGGCACGGTCCTTCGCCCGGACCGAGGCCTTCCGCGAGGGCTGGGACGCGGCCAACCGCACCGTCCACGACGCCGTACTGCGCGCCCTGCGGGACGAACGGTCGCGCGGACGCGCGGTCACCGTCGACCTGGCCCCCGTCACCGCCCGCGTCAAGGACCGGCTCGCCCACGACAACGTGCCGTTCGCGCGGCGCATCCCGGTCCGGCACACCGCGGTCACCGTGCTCCCGGCCCACGAGGTGGACCGGCTCAGGAAGGGCTACCACGTGCTCGACGTCGCCGCCTTGTGGCTGCCGCTCGCGGCCGTCGCCTTCGCGGTCACCGGCATCGCCGTCGCCGCCTGCCGCCGGCGCGCGGTCACGGCCGCCGGGATCGGCACCGCCCTCGGCGGGGCGCTGCTCGCCCTCGCCGTCGTGGTCGGCCGCCGGTTCACCGTCGCCGAACTCCCCGGCGCGGTGGACGGCGCGGTGGACGGGCCGGCCGCGGGCGCCGTCTACGACGCCCTCACCGACACCCTGCGCACGGCCTCCTGGCTCCTGGTCGCGCTCGGCCTCACGGTCGCCCTGGCCTCCTGGCTCACGGGCCGGTACGGACATCTGCTGCGCCGGCGCCGGGCACCCGCGGGGACCGCCGCCGACCCGGCACCGCCCCGGCGGACGCGGGCCCGGCTCTGAGCCGCCCGGCGCCGGGTAATTGCTTGGCCGGGCTCCCGACCGGGCGGCTAGGGTCGGCGACCATGTCCAAGACGACGACCCTGTGGCGCCCCACCGGCCCCGAGGAACTGGCGCTGGTCGAGGCCTCCGACTGGACCACCTGGCCGCCCCGCCTGCCCGAGCAGCCCATCTTCTACCCCGTGCTCAACGAGGACTACGCCGTCCGTATCGCCCGCGACTGGAACGTCCCCGCGTCCGGCTCGGGCTACGTCACGCGCTTCGAGGTCGACGCCGGGTTCCTGGAGCGCTACCCGGTACGCCGGGCCGGCGGCGAGACGATCCTGGAGCTGTGGGTTCCGGCGGAGGAGCTGGAGGAGTTCAACCGGCACATCGTGGGGCGCATCGAGGTGGTCCGGGAGTTCCACGCGGAGGCGTAGGCCGCCCGGTACGCAACTTTCGGCTCCCGGCGTCCGTCTTAGACGGAGGATTCGGGCACCGCACAGGGAGGCGCCGTACCCGCGAGCGAAGGGCCGGGACTTGAACACGGACACCGACACGGCGACCGGTGCGTGGACGGACTCGCGCGAGCGGCCGACTGCCCGCCGGGCCGGACGGCGGTTCGGTGCCTGGTGCGCGGGGCTGCTGTTCGCCGTGGTGAGCGTGGTCGTCGGCTACCGCCTCGCCGACAGCGACGGCGTCACACCCGTACCGCAGCTGCTCGCCTTCCTGCCCTGGCTGCTCGTGCCGACGGGCGCCGGGCTGCTGCTGACACTGCTCGCCCGGTGGTGGACCGGCGCGGTGTGGGGGGTGGCGCTGCTCGGGCTGCTGGCGTGGTTCATCGAGCCGTACGGCAAGACGGGCGACCCCGTCGGGCTGCCCGTCGCCGAGCTGCGGGTGCTGACCTCGAACGTCGAGTTCGGGCAGGGCACCGGCGAGCTGATCTCCGCCGTGCGGCGCGAGAAGCCCGACATCGTGTTCGTACAGGAGTGCGAGTACACGTGCGACGCGGCGCTGCGGCGCGACCTCGCCGCCGACTACCCCCACCGACAGGCCGTCGAGGGCGGCGGCTCCGAGGGGTCCGTCCTCCTGAGCGCGTTCCCGCTCAAGGCCACCCCCGGCGTCCCCGGCACCATGGGCATGCCCGGCGCCGTCGCCGACGTGCGCGGCAACGCCGTACGGCTCCAGCTCGCCCATCCGATGCCGCCGCTGCCGGACCAGGTCGGCCTGTGGCGCGAGGAGCTGGACGCACTGCGCGACGCCGCCGCCGAGGCCGAGGGCAGCGGGGCCCCCAGCATCCTCGCCGGCGACTTCAACGCCTCCCAGGACCACGCCGCCTTCCGCCGCATCCTCGACACGGGGCTGCGCGACGCGGCCCGGCTGGCCGGGGCCGACCGGACGGCCACCTGGCCGGCCCGGACCGCCCCGGCGTTCGGCGTGCAGATCGACCACGTCCTGGTGTCGGAGGACTTCACCGCGCACCGCGCCCGGTTCCTGGACCTGGCCGACACCGACCACCGCGCACTGGTCGTCGACCTCACGCTGCACAGGGCCGGCTGACACCGGCCCCGGACGACGCGGTGGGCGCTCAGACGCCGATGTCGCGGCCGTCCGCGCGCCACACGGCGACGACCGCCGGACGCACGAGCGTCCCGGGCCCGTCGGGCCAGGTGCTGGCCGGCTCCTCCACGGAGGCGCCGTCGACCTCGCCCGGGTGCTGCACGGCGACCAGCACGCGCCGGTCCTGGATGAGCGGGCCGCAGGTCTCCGCGCCGTTCGGCACGGTCAGGAACTGCTTCAGCTCACCGCGCCGGTCGCCCTTGGTCGCGACGCCGAAGAGGCCGTCGTGGGTGCCGAGCGCGTTGCCGTCGGTGGACAGCCACAGGTTGCCGTGGTCGTCGAAGGCGACGTTGTCGGGGCAGGAGATCGGGCTGACCCGGTCCTTCGGGAAGCCCGCGAAGTAGGTCGCCGGGTCCTCCGGGTCACCGGCGACGAGGAACAGCGACCAAGCGAAGGAGGTGGCGTCGGCCCGGTTCCAGCGCTCGGTCAGCTCCAGGACGTGGCCGTGCTTGTTGCTGCCCCGCGGGTTGGCCTCGTCGGGACCGGCGTAACCGGCCTTGCCGCGGTTGGAGTTGTTGGTGAGGGCGACGTACACCTTGCCGGTCGTCGGCGAGGGCTCGATGTCCTCGGGGCGGTCCATCTTCGTCGCGCCGACCTTGTCACCGGCGAGCCGCGTGAAGACGCACACTTCCTCGGCGCTCATGCCCTCGACGTGCGAGACGGCGCCGTCCTCGGTGGCGGTGACCAGCGGGATCCAGCGACCGCTGCCGTCGAACTCGCCGTCGCGCGGCAGCTTGCCCGTGCCGTCGATCTCGATCGCCGGGGAGTCGCCGCTGAGCTTGGCGACGTAGAGGGTGCCCTCGTCGAGCAGCGACAGGTTGTGCTCGCGCGCCCAGCGGCTGTTGCCGTGCCGCATCCGCTTGCTGCCGACGAACTTGTAGAAGTAGTCGAACCGCTCGTCGTCGCCGGTGTAGACGACCGGGCGCCCGTCGTGGGTCAGCCGCACGGTCGCCGCCTCGTGCTTGAAGCGGCCGAGCAGCGTGTGCTTGCGCGGGGTGGACTCCGGGTCGTACGGGTCGAGTTCGACGACGTACCCGAAGCGGTGCACCTCGTTCGGCTCCTGGGCGACGTCGAAGCGCTTGTCGAACCGCTCCCACTTGCGCTCGGTGGCGCCGGTGCCGATCCCGTACCGCTTGTCCGTCGCCCGGCCGCTGTTGGCGAAGTACTGGTTGAAGTTCTCCTCGCCGTGCAGCGTCGTGCCCCACGGGGTGGTGCCGCCGGAGCAGTTGTTGAGGGTGCCCAGCACCTTCCGGCCGGACCGGTCGGCGGAGGTCTTGACCAGGTCGGACCCGGCGGCCGGGCCGGTGAGCCGGAACTCGGTCGTCGCGGTGACGCGCCGGTTCAGGCGGTGCCGCGTGACGGGCGTCAGCTTCCCGCTCCGGCGCTCCTCCTCCACCACCACGGCGGACAGCCCGTGCGCGGCCCAGGCGATCTCGACCTGCTCACGGGTCGGGTTGTCGGGGTCGTAGCCGCGGAACATGAGCAGCTCGTCGGTGTACTCGTGGTTGGCGACGAGGACCTGCCGGCCGTGCTCACCGCGCAGCGGCAGCAGCGCGAGGAAGTCGTTGTTGTACCCGAACTGCCCGGCCTGGGCCTCGGCGGTCTGCTTCTCCGGGTCGAAGGCGGGCGCCCCGCGCAGAATGGGTTCACCCCAACGGATCACGACGTCCTGCCGGTAACCCTCCGGGACGGTGACGGCGTCGTCGGTGTTGGGCGCGACGGGCGTGAACCGCAGCCCGCGCGCACCCCCGGTTTTCGACGGCTTCCCGTGCCCGGCCCCGTCTCCCCTCCCGGCCACCGGCGCGGCCTGCGCCGACGGCGCCCCCGCCACACCCACGGCCCCGGCACCCGCCGCGGCCACGGTGACGACGGCCGCGGCACGCATCATGGAACGGCGGCTGAGCGCACCGGCGATCACGTCGCCGACGTACTCGTTGGAGCTGGTGTTGGGCACCTCGTGGAAGCAGGCGTCACCACACCGGAAACGGCAGGTCATGGCGGACCGGCCGCCGGGATGCGAACCGGACGGTGTTCCGATCAACGGCAGCAGCTTGCGCACTGTGTTCTCCCCTTGAGAATCCCTGGACGCCCTTGGTATCAGCGCGACCGTAGGTGCACATACGTGCGGGAGACGGGCGCCGCGGTGAACGGCGGGTGAACCCGCGGAAGCGGTAAGGGAATTACCGCGGCGGCTCGATCCCGCCTTGACGCGCCCGGGGTTTCATGGCAGACCCTGCACAAGATCACAATCCAGGGCCGCTAACCTTACGTGTCCGTCCTGGCCAGGGATTGACGGGCATCAACTCACGCGAAGGGTTGCGCACATGGGCATTCTCACCTCTCTGCGGAACGTGTTCGGCCGGTCACGCAAAGAACGGGCCGCCCAGGCGGAGGGTGTGACGCAGGAGACGGCACCGCCGGCCACCACGCCGGAGCCGAAGCTCCCGTCCCAGCCCACCGCACCCCCGGAGCCGACCGAGGCACCGGAGCAGACGGCGGCTCCGGAGCAGACGGAGGCCCCCGCCCCCGCCCCGAAGCCGGCGGCCCAGGTCCCCGAGCCCCGCACGGCGACCTCGACCTCGACCTCCTCCGACGAGCACGAACTCGTCAAGGCCGCTTTCGCCAACATCACGGTCCCGAAACCGACGGATTCCCCGGACACGGATCCGGCCCCGGTGGCGAATCCGGAGCCGGAAGCAAAGCCGGAGGCGGAAGCGAAGCCGGAGCCGGAAGCGAAGCCGGAGCCGGAAGCGAAGCCCGAGGCAGCCCCGACGCCGCAGGCGAAGCCCGAGGCGGAAGCGAAGCCCGAGGCGGCAACCCCGGAACCGGCCCCCGGACCCGAGGCGGAGCCGGCACCGGCCTCCGGACCGCAGCCGAAGCCGGAACCCGCAGCCGCCGACGGCGTGGAAGCCCCACAGGGGCCACCCGCACCCGACGACGAAAGCAGCACGGGCGGTGCGGGTGGGAACACAGGGGCCGAAGGCGAAGCCGAGGCCGAACCAACCCCCCAGCCGGAGGCAGACGCACCCGCCGAGGCCGCGAAGCCGGCGACCACCGCCGCCCGCCTCCGCTCCCGCGCCCCCGGCCTCGCCACCGCCTACAAGGCCGCCGGCACCGCCCTCAAGCAGCACGACCTCACCGGCACCCGCGCCAAGGTCCACCTCGTGCTCGACCGCTCCGCCTCCATGCGCCCGTACTACAAGGACGGCTCCGCCCAGGCCCTCGCCGAGCAGACCCTGGCCCTCGCCGCCCACCTGGACACCGAGGCGACGGTCCACGTCACGTTCTTCTCCACGGAGGTGGACGGCACCGGCGAGCTGACCCTCACCGATCACGAGAACAAGATCGACGAGCTGCACGGAGCCCTCGGCCGCATGGGCCGCACCAGCTACCACGCCGCCGTGGAAGCCGTCCTCGCCCACCACGCCGAGGAAGCGGCCCCCGGCACCCCCGCCCTGGTGGTCTTCCAGACCGACGGCGCCCCCGACGCGAAGACCCCGGCCACCCAGTCCCTCACCAAGGCGGCGGCCGACCACCCGAACGTCCACTTCTCCTTCGTGGCCTTCGGTGACCCGGAGAACAAGGCCTTCGACTACCTCCGCAAGCTCAAGACGGGCAACGCGTCCCACTTCCTCGCCGGCGAGACCCCCAAGGAACTCACCGACAAGGAGCTGTACGAGGGCGTACTGGCCACCTGGCGCCCGTAGGGAGCCACGAGGGCGGGCAGGGAGGAGACCCTCTGTCCGCCCCCCGAAACGCGTGTGAGTCGATCTCCATCCGACCAGTAGGATTTCGACCATGGCGGCCACTGGAAACGAGAAGCAGGGGGCGAAGGCGTTCTACGTCTCGACCCCCATCTACTACGTCAACGACGCTCCTCACCTGGGCCACGCCTATACGACCGTCGCAGGCGACGTGCTCACCCGCTGGCACCGCCAGCGCGGCGAGAAGGTGTGGTACCTCACCGGCACGGACGAGCACGGTCAGAAGATCATGCGCACGGCCGAGGCGAACGGGGTCACCCCGCAGGCCTGGGCCGACAAGCTCGTCACCGAGGCCTGGAAGCCCCTGTGGGAGCACCTCGACATCGCGAACGACGACTTCATCCGCACCACGCAGAAGCGGCACACCGACCGCGTCCAGGAGTTCGTGCAGGACCTGTACGACAAGGACGAGATCTACAAGGGCGGCTACGAGGGCCCGTACTGCGTGGGCTGCGAGGAGTACAAGCTCCCCGGTGAGCTGCTTGAGGGCGAGGGCGAGTACGCGGGCCAGAAGCTGTGCCCGATCCACAAGAAGCCGGTGGAGCTCCTCAGCGAGGAGAACTACTTCTTCAAGCTGAGCGAGTACAGCGAGAAGCTGCTCGCCCACTACGAGGCGAACCCGGGCTTCATCCAGCCCGAGTCCGCGCGCAACGAGGTCGTGAACTTCGTCCGCCAGGGCCTCCAGGACCTCTCCATCTCCCGCTCGACCTTCGACTGGGGCGTGCCGGTCCCCTGGGACGACAAGCACGTCATCTACGTGTGGATCGACGCCCTGCTGAACTACGCCACGGCGGTCGGTTACAACGAGAACCCGGAGAAGTTCGAGGCCACCTTCCCGGCCGACGTCCATCTGGTCGGCAAGGACATCCTCCGCTTCCACGCGATCATCTGGCCGGCGATGCTGATGGCGCAGGGCCTCCCGCTGCCCGGGAAGATCGCCGCGAACGGCTGGCTGATGGTCGGCGGCGAGAAGATGAGCAAGTCCAACCTGACCGGCATCAAGCCGCAGGACCTGACCTCGCACTTCGGCGTGGACGCGTACCGCTGGTACTTCCTGCGCGCGATCGCGTTCGGCCAGGACGGCTCGTTCTCCTGGGAGGACTTCTCCGCCCGCTACACCAGCGAGCTGGCCAACGACTACGGCAACCTCGCCTCCCGCGTCGCGGCCATGGTCGGCAAGTACTTCGGCGGCGAGCTGCCGGCCTCCGCGGCCGACGGGGACGCGGAGAAGGCGATCCACGACGGTCTGGCCAAGGCCGTCACGGAGGCCGACCGGAAGATCGGCGAGGAGCTGGACTTCCAGGGCGGCATCCTGGCCGTCTTCGACTTCGTCAAGCAGGTCAACGGCTACATCACCGAGCAGGAGCCCTGGAAGGTCGCGAAGGACGATTCCCCGGAGGGCAAGGCCCGCCTGGCGACCATCCTCTACACGGCCGCCGAGTCGCTGCGTGCCGTGGCCGTCCTGCTCAACCCGATCATGCCGGACACCTCCCAGAAGCTCTGGGACTCCCTGGGCGCCGAGGCGTCCCTCGGCGGCCTCGCTGACCAGAAGGTCCAGGAAGCGGCCGACTGGGGCCGGCTGCCCGCCGGTTCCACGGTCACCAAGGGCGCGGTGCTCTTCCCGCGTCTCGAGGAGAAGCCGGCCGCGTAACGCGCTCGCTACAGCATGGGGCCCGGGAGAAGCAGACCTTCTCCCGGGCCCCGCGCTTTGCGAAGATCGGACCCATCGCGAGTCCACGTGGGGGATGATCCATGGCACTGTTCGGCAACGCACACAGCATCGACCCGGCCCAGGCGCAGCAGGAGTACGCGCGCCTGCTCGGCCACGGTGAGCAGATCCACGCGGCCTACCTGCTGATCCGCGACACCATCCTCTTCACCGACCGGCGGCTGATCCTGGTCGACAAGCAGGGCATCACCGGCAAGAAGACGGAGTACCACTCGATCCCGTACCGCAGCATCACGCACTTCGCGGTCGAGACGGCCGGCCACTTCGACCTCGACGCCGAGCTGAAGATCTGGCTCTCCGGCTCCCAGGCCCCCATCCAGAAGACCTTCACCAAGGGCGTCGACATCTACGAGGTCCAGGCGATCCTGACCCAGTTCGTGGCGCGGTAGGTCCGTCACGGAACACACAGGGGCCCGGCATCGGTGACGATGCCGGGCCCCTGTGTACGTACCGCCTACTTCGGCTGCGGCTTGCGCACCGTCAGGTGCAGCTCCCTCAGCCGGGTCTCGTCCAGCTCGGTCGGCGCGCCCATCATCAGGTCCTGGGCGTTGCCGTTGAGCGGGAAGGCGATCGTCTCGCGGATGTTGGGCTCGTCGGCGAGCAGCATGACGATGCGGTCGACGCCCGGGGCGATGCCACCGTGCGGCGGGGCGCCGAAGCGGAGCGCGCGCAGCATGCCGGCGAACTCGCGCTCGACGGTCTCCGCGTCGTAGCCGGCGATCGCGAAGGCCTTGAGCATGATGTCCGGCTCGTGGTTCCGGATCGCGCCGGAGGACAGCTCGACACCGTTGCAGACGATGTCGTACTGCCACGCCAGGATGTCCAGCGGGTCCTGGTTCTCCAGGGCGTCCATGCCGCCCTGCGGCATCGAGAAGGGGTTGTGGGAGAAGTCGATCTTCCCCGTGTCCTCGTCCTTCTCGTACATCGGGAAGTCGACGATCCAGCAGAACCGGAAGACGTTCTCCTCGAAGTGCCCGGCGCGCTTGGCGGCCTCGACCCGCACCGCGCCCATGATCTTCGAGACCTCGTCGAACTCGCCCGCACCGAAGAACACCGCGTGGCCGGAGGCCAGCGAGAGCCGCTTGGTCAGCTCGGCGACGTTCTCCTCGGTGAGGAACTTCGCGATCGGACCACTCAGGGTGCCGTCCTCGCCGACGCGGACCCAGGCCAGGCCCTTGGCGCCCTGCGAGACGGCGTAGTCGCCGAGCTGGTCGAAGAACTTGCGGGGCTGGCCCGAGACGTCCGGCACCGGCAGCGCGCGGACGTGCTTGCCGGCGAAGGCCTTGAACTCCGAGCCCGCGAAGATGTCGGTGATGTCGACGAGCTCCAGCTGGGCGCGCAGGTCCGGCTTGTCGGAGCCGTACTTCAGCATCGCCTCGCGGAACGGGATCCGCGGGAAGGGGGAGGTGACCTCGCGGCCGCCGCCGAACTCGGTGAACAGCTCCGTCATCAGCCGCTCGACCGGCTGGAAGACGTCCTCCTGCTCGACGAAGCTCATCTCGACGTCGAGCTGGTAGAACTCGCCCGGCGAACGGTCGGCGCGGGCGTCCTCGTCGCGGAAGCAGGGCGCGATCTGGAAGTACCGGTCGAAGCCGGAGATCATCAGCAGCTGCTTGAACTGCTGCGGCGCCTGCGGCAGGGCGTAGAAGCGGCCCGCGTGCAGACGGGAGGGCACGACGAAGTCGCGGGCGCCCTCGGGGGAGGTGGCGGTGAGGATGGGCGTCGCCATCTCGTTGAAGCCGAGGGCCACCATCTTGTGCCGGATCGCCGAGATGACCGCCGTACGCAGCATGATGTTGCGGTGCATGCGCTCGCGGCGCAGGTCCAGGAAGCGGTACTCCAGGCGCCGCTCCTCGTTGACCCCGTCCTCGGCGTTGATGGTGAAGGGCAGCGGCTGGGCGGCGCCGAGCAGCTCGACCTCGCCCACCTCGACCTCGACCTCACCGGTGGGCAGGTCGGGGTTGATGTTGTCGGCCCCCCGGGAGACGACCTTGCCGTCGACACGGACGGTCGACTCCTTGGTCAGTTTGTCCAGCGCCTCGTAGGCCTCGGTGCCCGGACGGGCGACGAGCTGCGTGATGCCGTAGTGATCGCGCAGATCGATGAAGAGGATGCCGCCCAGGTCGCGCCGATTGTGCAGCCAGCCACTCAGTCGGACGTCGGTGCCGACGTCAGAGGAGCGGAGCTCGCCGCAGGTGTGGGACCTGTACCGATGCATCGTCGTTCATCCAGCCTTCGTGGATCGGGGATGGTGTTTCGCGTTTCACGTGAAACAACCCCAGCGTACCGGGCACCCACAGCTGTCTTCCTCCCCATTGACACGAGGGGCGGAGGCGAGGGCGGGCGTGACGGCGGACGCGAGGGCGAGCGGTGGCAGCGTTCGATCACCTCTTCTTACAGTGGGGAAATGCGCACTGGTGAGCCCCTGCCCGAGGTGGGGGACGTCCTTGCCGCTCTCGCGACCGGTCTGTGGCACTGGGACACCGCCGCGGGGGAGGTCACGGTCGACGCGGAGGCGGCCCGCCTGCTCGGGCTGCCCGCCGAAGGGGCGAGGCTCACCGAGGCCCAGGTGCGGGCCCGGCTGCATCCGGTGGACTGGAACGAGATCACCGGGGTGGTCCAGCTGGCCGTCGCCGAGGGCACCCTCGCCGAGGTCCGGATCCGGATCATGGACGAGCAGGGCCACATCGTCCGGATCGTACGCAGCCGCTCCAAGCCGTCGTTCGACCCCGTGCGCAAGGGCTACGAGCTGATCGGCACCCTCCAGGAGGTCGCCGAGCCGACGCCGGGCACGCCCGCCGGGCGCAGCGCGGTCACCGGCGACTGGCGCCGCTCCCGGGAGGCGTTCCTCCTGGACGCGGGCCGGGCACTGGCCGAGGCGCGGTCCACCGAGGAGGTGCTGCGGGTCGCGGCGGGGCTGTCGATGCCGGGGTTCTCCCCGGACGGGCTCGCGGTGTTCGGGGTTTCCGGCGACCGCCTGACGGTCATCGGCCACCACGGACAGCCGCAGAACGACATGAACCCGTTCGTGAACATGCCGCTGGACACGGACTACCCGGCCGCCGAGGCGGTCCGCACCGGCCGGGCCGTCTATCTCTCCTCCCCCGGGCAGTACCGGTCCCGCTACCCCCTCACCTGGCCGCTCGCCGAGCGCTTCGGCCGCCGCTCCTGGGCCTTCCTGCCGCTGACCGTGGCCGGCCGCCCGATGGGCGCCTGGATGGCGGCCTTCGCCTACCCGGTCGCGTTCACGCCGGACGAGCGGTCGGTGCTGACCACCGTGGCGCGGATGCTGGCGCAGGCCCTGTCCCGGGCGGGCGCCGCCGAGACCCAGCGGGAGCTGACCGACGGGCTGCAGCGCACCATGCTGCCCGTGCTCGGCCCGGAGATCCCCGGCATGGGCGTCGCCGCCCGCTACGTCCCCACCGGCGGCGGCCTCCAGGTCGGCGGCGACTGGTACGACATGATCCAGTTGCCCGGGGGACGCTTCGCCCTGGTCATCGGCGACGTCCAGGGACACGACGTACGCGCGGCCGGGCTGATGGGCCAGCTGCGCATCGCCCTGCGCGCCTACGCCGCCGAGGGCCACCGCCCCGACGCGGTGCTCTCCCGCGCCTCCCACTTCTTCCACGACCTCGCCCAGTCCGACGACGACCCCGCGGACATGCGCTTCGCGACCTGCTACTACGCCGAGGTCGACCCCGCGACCGGCACCGTGGAGAGCGCCCGCGCCGGGCATCTGGACCCGGTCGTGCGCATGGCCGACGGGACGGCGCTGATCCTCGCCACGGCGGGCGGGCTGCCCCTCGGCATCGACCCGGACTCCGACTACCCGACCACGCGGCTCGCCCTGGAACCCGGGGACACCCTGATGCTGTGCACGGACGGCCTGGTGGAGACCGGCGGCCACGACCTGCAGACCGGCTGGCACCGCCTCCGCGTCATCCTGGAGGAGCACGACGGCGGCTTGGAGGAGCTGGCCGACGCACTCGTCCAGGCCGTGCACGGGCCCTCCTCGCACCACACCACCGGCCCGCTCGCCGACCGGCGGGAGGACGACATCGCCCTGTTGCTGCTGTGCCGGCAGGGCGAGGGCTGCGGCTGCGGCGACAGCACCGTGGCCAGGCCCTCGGTGCGCCGCACGATGCTGACGGTCGCGCAGGCCGAGCCCGCCCGGATCGCCACCGCCCGGCAGCACCTGCGCGACCTGCTGCACGACTGGCCGAACGAGGAGCAGCGGGACGCCGCGGTGCTCCTGCTCTCCGAGATGCTGACCAACGTCCTGGTGCACACCGACGCCGACGCCCTGCTGGTCGCCGAGGTCGTCGGCGAGCCGGGCGAGCGGCTGATCCGGGTGGAGGTCACCGACAGCGGCGACGACCTGCCGCACAAGCGCCGGCCGGGGGAGATGGCGTCCTCCGGACGCGGCCTGATGCTGATCGAGCTGCTCGCGGACGCGTGGGGAGTCGCCCCGCGCGGCGAGGGCAAGAGCATCTGGTACGAGGTCTACGAGACCGCGGGACCGGAAGGCGGACCCGGAGACGGCCCCGAAGCCGGCCGCGGTCCCACCGGCGACCCCGAAGCGGCGTAACGCCCCTGCAACTCGTGGACGACCCCGAACGCCGCCGCGGTGAGGGGAACGGCGAGGAGCATCCCCAGGATGCCCGCCACCGACGCCCCCGCGGTGAGCGCCAGCAGCACGATCGCCGGGTGCATCTGCACGGTCCGGCTCTGGATCATCGGCTGGAGCACGTGCCCCTCCAGCACCTGCACGGCCAGGACCACCCCGAGGGCCCACAGCGCGATGACGAACCCCCGGTCGGCCAGCGCGACCAGCACGGCGACGGCTCCGGAGATGAACGCGCCGAGGTAGGGGATGTAGGCGCCGACGAAGACCAGCGCGCCGAGCCCGACGGCGCCGGGGACCCGCAGGACGAGCAGCCCGACGGTGATGCAGACCGCGTCGATGAGGGCAATGAGGGTGGTGCCCCGCATGAAGCCCTCGACGGCCCCGAAGGCCCGCCGGGACATCGCCTCGACCATGTCGGCGCCGCCGGGCGGGGCGATGGCCCGCACCGTGCCGACGGCCCGGTCGGAGTCGCGCAGGAAGAAGAAGACGAGCAGCAGGGCGAGCACGGCCATGGCGAGCATCTCGCCGACGACGCTGATCCCGGTGACCACCCCCGAGGCGGCCGTACCGCCGAACTTGCCCAGCAGTTCGCGCGCGTTGGACGCGATGTCGTCCAGCGAGGTCCCGGCCGCCCCGAAGTGGTCGGTGATCCCCTTGGCCGCGTCCCGGAGCGAGGCGATGATCTGGTCGCCGGTCTCGATGAGCGCGGACACCACGATGTACACGGCCCCGCCGACCACGGCCACGACCGCGACACAGGTGAGCCCGGCGGCCAGCGACCGCTGCACGTGCGCCTTCACCAGCCACCGGTGCAGCGGCCTGAGCAGGGCGGTGCCGAGCAGCGCGAGCAGCGCCGGCGTCACCGCGGTGCGGAACTCGACGCAGAGCCGGATCGCGACGTAGACGACACCGCTGGCGAGCAGGATGACGGCACACCAGGCGGCGAACCGACGGACCGGACCGGGAAGCAGCTGCACGCTCCCAGCCGATCACGCACCGGGCGGGCTGTCCTGCGCGGACGGCCCGCCCGGGTGACACGGCGTCAGCGTGACGTCCTGTCAGCGCGCGGCCGGCATCAGGCCTCCGGCCCCACCGCCGACATCCCGTGCACGGCCGGGACCGTCCCCAGCCGCCCCTTCTGGAAGTCCTCGAACGCCTGCTGGAGCTCTTCCCGGGTGTTCATGACGAAGGGCCCGTAGTGCGCCATCGGCTCCCGGATCGGCTGCCCGCCGAGCAGCACGACCTCCAGGTCGGGGGTGTGCGAGTCCTGCTTCTCGTCCGCGCGGACGGTCAGCGAGCCACCGGCCCCGAAGACGGCCGTCTGCCCCAGGTGGACCGGCCGCCGCTCGGCGCCCACCGACCCGCGCCCGGCCATCACGTACGCCAGGCCGTTGAAGTCCTCCCGCCACGGCAGGGTGACCTCGGCGCCGGGCGCGAGCGTCGCGTGGACCATCGTGATCGGCGTGTGCGTGATGCCGGGACCCTCGTGACCGTCCAGCTCACCGGCGATGACGCGCATCAGCGCGCCGCCGTCCGGGGAGGTGAGCAGCTGGACGGAGCCGCTGCGGATGTCCTGGTACCTGGGGGCCATCATCTTGTCCCTGGCCGGGAGGTTCACCCACAACTGGAGCCCGTGGAAGAGCCCGCCCGACATGACCAGCTGCTCCGGCGGCGCCTCGATGTGCAGCAGACCGGAGCCCGCCGTCATCCACTGGGTGTCGCCGTTGGTGATGGTGCCGCCGCCACCGTTGGAGTCCTGGTGGTCGAAGATCCCGTCGACGATGTAGGTGACGGTCTCGAAGCCGCGGTGCGGGTGCCAGGGCGTGCCCTTGGGCTCACCGGGCGCGTACTCCACCTCGCCCATCTGGTCCATCATGATGAACGGGTCGAGATGGCGGTAGTTGATCCCGGCGAACGCGCGGCGAACCGGGAAGCCCTCGCCCTCGAAGCCGCTGGGCGCGGTCGTGACGGTGAGTACGGGACGTGCGACGGCGTCGGCGGGTGCGGATACGCGGGGCAGCGTCAACGGGTTCTCGACGGTCACTGCAGGCATGTCGGTACCTCCTCGGGTACGCCCACTTTAGTTGAGCGTTGAACTTCTTGCCACCTGGAACCGAGAAAGCCCGGAGGGCATTCCCTCCGGGCTCGCGAAGCGGTGACATCCAGCCACAGCGCGTCTAGCCGTACATGCGACGCATCGCAAAATCGACCATCTGTTCGACGGCCTTCGCGTCGAACACCATCCGGTGCTCGCCCTCCATGTCCAGTACGAAGCCGTAGCCGGTCGGCAGCAGGTCGATCACCTCCGCGCCGGTGATCACGAAGTACTTGGACTCCTTGCCCGCGTACCGGCGCAGCTCCTTGAGCCCGGTGAACATGGGGATCACCGGCTGCTGGGTGTTGTGCAGCGCGAGGAAGCCCGGGTTGTCGCCGCGCGGGCAGTAGACCTTCGAGGTCGCGAAGATCTGCTGGAAGTCCTCGGCGGACATCTGGCCGGTGGTGAAGGCGCGCACCGCGTCCGCGAGCGAGGGCGGGGACGGCTCGGGGTACAGCGGCGGCTGCTGCCCGTATCCGCCGGACATCGGCTGCTGCGGCGGGGCGTACTGCTGCTGCTGTTGGCCCGCGGTCTGGTCGTAGCCGTACATGCCGCAAAGAGTAGCGAGTGACGGGTCACAGATGACCGGCTCGGGGTTGCTTCTTATTACCGACGGGTAGCATCATCGTAGCTACTGCTTGGTACGCGCAGTCGGTATGTGTACAGATGCGAGGATTCAGTGCCTCGCCGATCTCTCAACGGAGCCGTCGCCATGGGGCACTACAAGCCGAATCTCCGGGACATCGAGTTCAACCTCTTCGAGGTGCTCGGCCGTGACAAGGTGTACGGCACCGGCCCGTTCGCGGAGATGGACACGGACACCGCCAAGAGCGTCCTGGAGGAGCTGACCCGCCTCTCGGAGAACGAGCTGGCCGAGTCCTTCGCCGACGCCGACCGCAACCCGCCGGTCTTCGACCCGGAGACCAACACCGCGCCGGTCCCGGCGTCCTTCAAGAAGAGCTACCAGGCCTTCATGGACTCCGAGTACTGGCGCCTGGGCCTGCCCGAGGAGATCGGCGGCACCACCTCGCCGCGCTCCCTGATCTGGGCCTACGCGGAGCTGATCCTCGGCGCCAACCCGGCCGTGTGGATGTACTCCTCCGGCCCGGCGTTCGCGGGCATCCTCTTCGAGGAGGGCAACGAGGCGCAGAAGCACATCGCGTCCTTCGCCGTCGAGAAGCAGTGGGGCTCCACCATGGTGCTCACCGAGCCGGACGCGGGCTCGGACGTCGGCGCCGGCCGCACCAAGGCGGTCCAGCAGGAGGACGGCTCCTGGCACATCGAGGGCGTCAAGCGCTTCATCACGTCCGGCGAGCACGACATGTCGGAGAACATCCTCCACTACGTCCTCGCCCGTCCCGAGGGCGCCGGACCCGGCACCAAGGGCCTGTCCCTCTTCCTCGTCCCGAAGTACGAGTTCGACTTCGAGACCGGCGAGCTGGGCGAGCGCAACGGCGTCTACGCCACCAACGTCGAGCACAAGATGGGCCTGAAGGCCTCCAACACCTGCGAGATGACCTTCGGCGACCGCCACCCCGCCAAGGGCTGGCTGATCGGCGACAAGCACGACGGCATCCGCCAGATGTTCCGCATCATCGAGTTCGCGCGGATGATGGTCGGCACGAAGGCCATCTCGACCCTGTCGACCGGCTACCTCAACGCGCTCGAGTACGCCAAGGAGCGCGTCCAGGGCCCCGACCTGGCCAACTTCATGGACAAGTCGGCCCCCAAGGTCACCATCACGCACCACCCGGACGTCCGCCGCTCCCTCATGACGCAGAAGGCGTACGCCGAGGGCATGCGCGCGCTGGTGATGTACACCGCCTCCGTCCAGGACGAGATCCAGGTCAAGGAGGCGAACGGCGAGGACGCCGCCACCGAGCACGCCCTCAACGACCTGCTCCTGCCGATCGTCAAGGGCTACGGCTCGGAGAAGGCCTACGAGCAGCTCGCCCAGTCGCTCCAGACCTTCGGCGGCTCAGGGTTCCTCCAGGAGTACCCGATCGAGCAGTACATCCGCGACGCCAAGATCGACACCCTGTACGAGGGCACCACGGCGATCCAGGGCCAGGACTACTTCTTCCGGAAGATCGTCCGCAACCAGGGCGCCGCGCTGAACTCGCTCGCCGAGGACATCAAGAAGTTCCTCGCCCTCGGCACCGGCGGCGAGGAGCTGTCCGGCGCCCGCGAGCACCTGGCCAAGGCCGCCGTCGAGCTGGAGGCCATCGTCGGCCTGATGCTCACCGACCTCGCGGCCACCGAGCAGGACGTCAAGAACATCTACAAGGTGGGGCTCAACACCACCCGCCTGCTGATGGCCTCCGGTGACGTGATCGTCGGCTACCTGCTCCTCAAGGGCGCCGCGATCGCCGCCGAGAAGCTGCCGACGGCGAGCGCCAAGGACAAGACGTTCTACACCGGCAAGATCGCCGCCGCGAAGTTCTTCGCCGCGAACGTCCTGCCCGGCGTCACGATGGCCCGCAAGGTCGCCCAGGGTGTCGAGCTGGACCTGATGGAGCTGGACGAGGCGGCCTTCTAGGACCCGTCCGCCCCCTCCACCAATTCCACACAGCCTGACGAGGGTCCGCTCCCGCGCCACGGGAAGCGGGCCCTCGCACGTCGTTAAGGTGAACCCCATGAGCGCACCCTCCCGCTTCGACCGCGGCCACACCGACGACCTCATGTCCTTCCTCGCGGCCGGCCCCACGCCGTACCACGCCGTGGCCACCGCCGCCGAGCGGCTGGAGAAGGCCGGTTTCCGGCAGGTCGCGGAGACGGACGCCTGGGAAGGTACGACCGGCGGCAAGTACGTGCTGCGCGGCGGCGCGATCGTGGCCTGGTACGTCCCCGAGGGCGCCGACCCGCACACCCCCTTCCGCATCGTCGGCGCGCACACCGACTCCCCCAACCTGCGCGTGAAGCCCCGCCCGGACACCGGGGCGCACGGCTGGCGCCAGGTCGCCGTGGAGATCTACGGCGGGCCGCTGATGAACTCCTGGCTCGACCGCGACCTGGGCCTGGCCGGCCGGCTCACGCTGCGCGACGGCTCCACCCGCCTGGTCAACATCGACCGCCCGCTGCTCCGCGTCCCGCAACTCGCCATCCACATGGACCGCAACGTGTCCGCGGAGGGCCTCAAACTCGACAAGCAGCGCCACCTCCAGCCGGTCTGGGGCCTGGGCGACACCGTCCGCGACGGCGACCTGATCGCCTTCCTGGAGGAGGAGGCGGGTCTCGCCCGCGGCGAGGTCACCGGCTGGGACCTGATGACGCACTCGGTGGAGCCCCCGGCGTACCTGGGCCGCGACCGGGACCTGGTGGCCGGGCCCCGCATGGACAACCTCCTGTCCGTGCACGCCGGCGTGGCCGCCCTGGCCGCGGTCGCGGCCTCCGGCGCGGACCTCCCGTACATCCCGGTCCTGGCCGCCTTCGACCACGAGGAGACCGGCTCCCAGTCGGACACGGGCGCCGACGGCCCGCTCCTCGGCAGCGTGCTGGAGCGCTCGGTGTTCGCGCGGGGCGGCTCGTTCGAGGACCGGGCGCGCGCCTTCGCCGGCACGGTCTGCCTGTCCTCCGACACCGGCCACGCCGTGCACCCCAACTACGCGGAGCGGCACGACCCGACGCACCAGCCGCGGGTGAACGGCGGCCCCATCCTCAAGGTCAACGTCAACAACCGCTACGCCACGGACGGTTCCGGCCGCGCGGTGTTCGCCGCCGCCTGCGAGAAGGCGAACGTCCCCTTCCAGACGTTCGTCTCCAACAACTCCATGCCGTGCGGCACGACCATCGGCCCGATCACCGCGGCCCGGCACGGCATCAGCACCGTCGACATCGGCGCGGCCATCCTCTCGATGCACAGCGCCCGGGAGTTGTGCGGCGCCGACGACCCGCACCTGCTGGCGAACGCGCTGGTGGCGTTCCTGGAGGGCTGAGCCCCGAGCGTGCCCGGGCCGGAACACCCCTGCCTCGCATGTGTGTTCCGGCCCGGGGTACTCGCACGGAACCGGATCGACCGGAAACCCGGAACCGACCGGATCTGACAGGGAGGCGACACTCATGGGCCTCGGCGGGTGCATCATCCTCATCGCCGTGGGAGCCATCCTCACGTTCGCGACCGACTGGGACATGCAGGGCGTGAACCTCGACCTGGTCGGCGTCATCTTCATGATCGTCGGTCTGATCGGTGTCGCGACGTTCAGCAGCATCGCCCGGCGCCGTCGCGTCGTGATGCCGCCGACGACCCCGGTCGTCGAGGACCGGCCCCACCACCACACCCGGGACGGGTACCACAACGGCTACGGCGCCTGAGCCCCGCCGGCATCACGTCAAGGCGTGCCCCGTCGTCGCGTCCACGTGGTCGGGCACCTCGTCGTGCCGGTCGCCCACGGTCAGGGTCCCCGTCGGTTCGAGGAGCAGGATCGCCGTGGGGGCGGGGGCGTAGGGCTTGTGTTCCGTGCCGCGCGGGACGGTGAAGACCGAGCCCCTGGGCAGGACGACCGTGCGTTCGCCGCCGGGTTCGCGCAGGGCGATGTGGAGTTCGCCGTCGAGGACCAGGAAGAACTCGTCGGTGTGGTCGTGCACGTGCCAGACGTGCTCGCCCTCGACCTTGGCGATGCGGACGTCGTAGTCGTTGACGGCGGTGACGATGCGGGGGCTCCACTGCTCGGTGAAGGACGCGAGGGCGGAGGCGAGGGACACGGGTTCCTGTGACATGACGTCATCGTGCGGGGTGTCGTGTCCGCCGGACGAGTGCTAGAAATCGCACATGCCGCAAGGATCCTCTCAGCGCCCGCGTCCCCACCGCGTCGCCGTGATCGTCGACGAGGGCACCAACCCGTTCGAGGTCGGCTGTGCCACCGAACTGTTCGGACTCCCGCGGCCCGAGCTGGGGCTGAGCAGCCCGCTGTACGAGGTGGTGGTGTGCGGGCCGGCCTCCGGGATCCGGATGAACCACGGGTTCTTCACGCTCACCGACGTACCCGGCCTGGAGGCCGCGGACGGGGCCGACACGGTCGTCGTACCCGGCCGGCCGGACAACGTCGTACCGCGCGGCCCGGCCGTCCTGGACGCCATCCGGCGCGCGCATGCGCGCGGCGCCCGCGTCATGAGCCTGTGCACCGGCAGCTTCGCACTCGCCGAGGCGGGGCTGCTGGACGGACGGCGGGCCGCCACCCACTGGTTGTGGGCCGCCTCCTTCCGCCGGCTGCATCCGCGGGTGCTGCTGGAGCCGGACGTGCTGTTCGTGGACGAGGGCGACGTGCTCACCGCCGCGGGCAGCGCGGCGGCACTCGACCTCGGGCTGCACATCTGGCGCAAGGACCACGGCGCCGAGATCGCCAACGCCGTTTCCCGGCGGCTGGTGTTCGCCACGCACCGGGACGGCGGGCAGCGGCAGTTCGTGGAGCGGCCGGTGCCCCACGTCCCCGACGCGTCGCTGGCGCCCCTGCTGGAGTGGGCGCAGGAGCGCCTCGACGAGCCGCTGACGGTGACGGACCTCGCGGAGCGCGCGGCGATGTCACCGGCGACCTTGCACCGGCGTTTCCGGGCGCAGCTGGGGACGACGCCGCTCGCCTGGCTGACGGCCGAGCGCGTGACCCTCGCACGGCGCCTGATCGAGCGCGGTGAGGAGCGGCTGGACGTGGTGGCGGCCCGCAGCGGGCTGGGGACCGCCGCGAACCTGCGGGCGCTGCTGCGGCGCGAGACCGGGCTCAGCCCGTCGGCCTACCGACGGCGTTTCGGAGCGGGCGCCGGGGAAGCGATCACGCCATGAGATTCCTCGTGTACGACCGGCTCCTCGGCTTCGGCGACGACTACTGGATCGAGGACGACAACGGCAACAAGGTGTACCTCGTCGACGGCAAGGCGATGCGGCTGCGGGACACCTGGGAGCTGAAGGACGTCCAGGGGCGCGTGCTCATCGACATCCACCAGAAGATGTTCGCCCTGCGCGACACGATGGTGATCGAGCGGGGCGACGAGCCGCTGGCCCGGATCAAGCGGAAACGTCTCTCCCTGCTGCGCAACCACTACCGGGTCTCGCTGGCCGACGGCACCGAACTGGACGTCAGCGGCAAGATCCTCGACCGGGAGTTCGCCATCGAGTACGACGGTGAGCTGCTGGCCGTCGTCTCGCGCCGGTGGCTGACCCTCCGGGACACCTACGGCGTGGACGTCGTCCGGGACGACGCGGACCCGGCGCTGCTGATCGCGCTGACGGTGTGCGTGATCCACCTGGCGGAGAAGGAGCGGGAGGACGAGTAACGCGTGACGCGTGGCAGGCGGGCCCCCGGCTGCTCCTCACCCCGCGCGACGGACGGCGCGGCCGAGGAGCAGGGGCACGGCCAGGTGGTGCACCGGTGCGGCCAGGGACCACAGCGCCCGGCCGGCCGGACGCTCGTAGCGCACGTACGTCGCCCAGAGCAGCCGTGAGCCATCGAGGGTCAGCACGTTGCGGACGGTCAGCGACGGGGCACGGGCCTCCAGGGCGAGCCGGTCCGGCCCCGACTCCACCATGCGCCACCCCACCACGTGCCGCGCCGAGGACCGCGGTCCCAGCCGCAGACCGAGCACGCCGGCCCAGCCCGTCCGGAACAGCTCACGCAGCAGCGCCGGGGTGTCCTCGTAGGCGGCGCGCGCCCATTGCTCGGGCGTCAGCCGGGGCAGCCCGGCGGCCGGGAGCTCGAACGCCGACGCGAAGTGGGTGTCGGCGGGGTCCACCCGGACGCGACGAATGGCAGGGGTACCGGTTGGTGCCATGCGCGGGAGTCTAGGGCGGGAGCCGGGCCGCACACCGTGTGTCCGGGGGTGCGCTCGCTAGCGCCGCGGCGCCGCGAGGCCCAGCACCCGGTCCTTCAGCGCGGGGAACTGTTCCCTGGTCCGCGCCACCTTCGCCGGGTCGAACTCCACCGTGAGGACCTCCTCGTCCGCGCCGGCCTCCGCCAGCACCTCGCCCCACGGATCGACCACGATCGAGTGACCGGCCTGCGGAACTCCGGCGTGCGTCCCGGCCGTTCCACACGCGAGGACGAACGCCTGGTTCTCCACCGCCCGTGCCCGCGCCAGGAGCGTCCAGTGGGACCGGCGGCGCTCCGGCCAGCCCGCCGGGACGACGAGGGTCTCGGCCCCCGCGTCGACGAGTGAGCGGAAGAGTTCGGGGAAGCGGAGGTCGTAACAGGTCGCCACGCCGAGGGTCGTATCCGGCAGACGGACCGTCACCGGCTCGCGCCCCGCGCCCATCAGCACGGCCTCGCCCTTGTCGAAGCCGAACCGGTGGATCTTGCGGTAGGAGGCGGCCAGGTCACCGGAGGGGGAGAAGACGAGAGAGGTGTTGTACAGCTGTCCGTCGGGGCCACGCTCGGGGATCGACCCCGCGTGCAGCCACACGCCCGCGTCGCTCGCCGCCTTCGCCATCGCCTCGTACGTCGGGCCCTCGAGCGGCTCGGCCTGCGAGCCGAACTCCTCGAAGGCGAACGCGCCCGTGGTCCACAGTTCCGGCAGTACGACGAGGTCGGCACCCGCCTGTTCCCGTACGAGCGCCGCCGCTCGCACACGGCGTACTTCCGCCGACTCGTCCTCATTCACAGCGATTTGGAGCAAAGAGGCGCGCACACTACCACCGTCCTGGCATTCGAGCCGTCCACACGGGCCTACGATCGTCACACGAAAGCACTGCCGGGGTGCCGCACAGCAGCGTAACTTGGGGGTCCTCCCGGATCGAGCGCAGCCGAGAGCCGGGGGAGTCCCAAGCCGACGCCGACCGCAGCCACCTCCCACTGGCACCGCCGCCACAACCCGCCCGTGTACCGACCGCCGAGGGGTCCCGTTCCGTGAGTCTGCATCCCACCCTCCAGCCCTACGCCGACGCCTGGACTCACTCCATCGAGGCGATATCCGAGCTGGTTCAGCCGCTTGTGGAGGCAGAGTGGAACCGCCGCACCCCCTGTCCGGGCTGGTCGGTGCGCGACATCGTCTCCCACGTGCTGGGGCTGGACTCCGAGATGCTGGGCGACCCGCGGCCCATCCACACGCTCCCGCGCGACCTCTTCCACGTCACCAATGACCACCAGCGCTACATGGAGATGCAGGTCGACGTCCGCCGCCACCACACGGCACCGGAGATGACGTCCGAGCTGGAGTACATGATCATTCGGCGCAACCGCCAGCTGCGGAACGAGTCGCGCGACCCCGGCACGAAGGTGCGCGGCCCGCTCGGCACCGAGCTGACCCTCGGAGAGGCGATGCGCCGGCACGCCTTCGACGTCTGGGCGCACGAACAGGACCTGCGCACGGCCCTCGGCCGCCCCGGCAACCTCGACTCCCCCGGCGCGCACGTCGCCCGTGACGTGCTGCTCGACGAGCTGCCGGGGGTCGTCGCCGAGCGCGCGGACGCCCCTCGCAGCTCCGCCGTCGTCTTCGACGTCCACGGCCCGGTCGAGTTCCTGCGCACCATCCGCGTCGACATCCAGGGCCGCGGCACCCTGGAAACGGCCCCCGCCCTCGGCCCCGCCGCCACCCTCACCCTCGACTGGGAGACCTACGTCCGCCTGGCCTGCGGCCGCGTGACCCCGGAAGCCGCGGCGGACCGCATCAAGACGGAGGGCGACCAGGACCTGACGGCGGCGATCCTGCGGAACTTCACGGTGACGCAGTAGCGCCGGTAGTGAAACCAGCCTGTCCGGCGTTCGAGGACGAGGCCGTTCAGGCCGAAGCGGGGGTCTGGGGGCGGCAGCCCCCAGCAAGGCCCGCACCCACGCCGGGCACCTACACAGGTACGTGCACCGTCTCCACCCGGCTCGCGACCAGCCGCTCCCGCTCCCTTCGCGCCGCCCGCTTCCGCAACCGCAGAATCTGCGACACCCCGACCGCCTGGAGCACGAACACGGACGAGAACGCGACGGCGTAGTCGTCCCCGGTCGCGTCCAGCAGCACCCCCACCGCGAACAGCGTGGTCATCGACGCCACGAAACCACCCATGTTCGTGATCCCGGACGCCGTCCCCTGCCGCTCCGGCGGATTCGCCGGCCGTGCGAAGTCGAAGCCGATCATCGACGCCGGCCCGCACGCGCCCAGCACCGTGCACAGCACCACGAGCAGCCACATCGGCGCGTGGTCGGCCGGGTAGGCGAGCGTCGCCGCCCACAGGAGCGCCGTCGCGCCGACCGTGCCGAGCGCCAGCGGCAGCCGCGCAGCGTGGTGCCGGGCGATGATCTGGCCGTAGACCAGGCCGACCGTCATGTTGGACAGCACGACGAGGGTGAGCAGGCCGCCGGCCGTGGCCCGGGACAGCCCCTGCGCCTCGACCAGGAACGGCATCCCCCACAGCAGCAGGAACACCATCGCCGGGAACTGGGTCGTGAAGTGCACCCACAGCCCGAGCCGTGTCCCCGGCTCCCGCCACGACGTGGCGATCTGCCGCCGTACGTACGCGGCCCCCTGGTGCGGCAGCGGCTCCGGCTCGTGCCCCTCGGGGTGGTCCTTCAGGAAGAGCAGCAGCAGGACGAAGACGACCACGCCCGCCAGCGCGCTGCCCGCGAACGCCGCCGTCCAGCCGATGCCGTGCAGCAGCCGGGCCAGGACGAGGGTGGAGACCAGGTTGCCCGCCATGCCGACCAGTCCGGCGAGCTGGGCGACCATCGGCCCGCGCCGGGCCGGGAACCAGCGGGTGCCCAGCCGCAGCACGCTGATGAACGTCATCGCGTCCCCGCAGCCGAGCAGCGCTCGCGAGGCGAGCGCCATGCCGTACGACGGGGAGAACGCGAAGCCCAGTTGCCCGGCCGTGAAGAGCACGACACCGATGCCCAGCACCTTCTTCGTGCCGAGCCGGTCGACCAGCAGGCCGACGGGTATCTGCATCCCGGCGTAGACCAGCAGCTGGAGGATGGAGAAGGTGGACAGGGCGGAGGCGTTGACGTGGAAGCGGTCGGCGGCGTCGAGGCCGGCCACCCCGAGGGACGTACGGAAGATGACGGCGACGAAGTAGACGGCGACGCCGATGCCCCACACGGCGATCGCGCGCCGTCCGCCCGGCGGATCCCCGGGCAGGGTCTTCCCGGCCGACGTGGCCGAACTCATCGCGCCTCCCCACGGGCCAGGTGCGAGAACCAGCCCACGTGCCGGTGGACCACTCCGACGGCCGCCTCCGCGTCCCCGGCGCGCAGCGCGTCGAGGATCTCCTCGTGCTCGGCGAGGGTCTTGGCGATCCGGTCGGGGTGGGAGTGCATGACGGCGACGCCCATGCGCAGCTGGCGGTCGCGGAGCTGGTCGTAGAGGCGGGAGAGGATCTCGTTGCCGCCGCTGCGGACGATCTCGGCGTGGAAGCAGCGGTCGGTGACGGAGGCGGCGGCGAGGTCGCCGGCGGCGGCCTGCTCCTTCTGCCGGGCGAGCAGTTCCTCCAGCCGTTCGACGAGGCCGTGCGGTGCGGGTACGGCCTTCCTGGCCGCGTGTTCCTCGACCAGCAGCCGGGTCTCCACCACGTCCGCGATCTCCTGCGCGGAGACGGGCAGGACCAGCGCGCCCTTCTTCGGGTAGAGCCGGATCAGGCCCTCGGCCTCCAGCCGGAGCAGCGCCTCGCGCACCGGCGTGCGGGAGACGCCCACGGCCTCGGCGAGCTCGCCCTCGGTGAGCAGGGTCCCGCCCTCGTAGCGGCGTTCGAGGACGCCCTGCTTGACGTGGGTGTAGACGCGGTCCGCCGCCGGTGGTTGCCTCACTGCCGTGGTCATGCCGACAGGATAGATACAACAGGGACGCAATACGGGGCCCGTCCAGCATGCGGACCCACGGCCACCCATCAGGAGGACCCCGCGCCCCGCCCCGGCCACCGCACAACCATCCGTGCTATTCACGTGTCGCACAGACGCGGCCGAAGCCCGACCGACCACAACTCGGCCGCGCTCCAGGGGAATTCACCACAATCGGGGTAATCGACTTGATAAACAGCATTCACGGCATCCGGCTCCGCAAAGCCGTCGCCGTCGCCCTGACCAGCGGCGCCGTACTCGCGACCGGAGCCCTCTCCACCGCGCCCGCGCAGGCCGCGCCCGCCCAAGCCGTGCCCGCGCAGGCCGCGTCATCCGCACAGGCCGCGCCCGCACGGGCCGCCGCCGCGCCCTCGATCGTCGCCAAGGGCGGCTTCGTGATGAACAACGCGAACGGCAAGGCGCTCTACACCAAGGCCGCGGACACCCGGCGCTCCACCGGCTCCACGACCAAGATCATGACCGCCAAGGTCGTGCTCTCGCAGCCGAAGCTGAACCTGGACGCCAAGGTCACGATCCAGATGGCGTACAGCGACTACATCGTGTCGAAGAACGCCTCCTCCGCCCGCCTGATCGTCGGCGACAAGGTGACGGTCCGGCAGCTGCTGTACGGGCTGATGCTGCCGTCCGGCTGCGACGCCGCGTACGCGCTGGCCGACAAGTTCGGCTCGGGCAAGACGCGGGCGGCCCGGGTGAAGTCGTTCATCGGCAAGATGAACTCCACCGCCAAGAGCCTCGGCCTGAAGAACACGCACTTCGACTCGTTCGACGGCATCGGCAACGGCAAGAACTACTCCACGCCGCGCGATCTGACGAAGCTCGCGAGCAGTGCGATGAAGAGCTCCACCTTCCGCACCGTCGTCAGGACGAAGAAGTACACGGCGAAGACGGTCACCAAGAAGGGCGGCACCCGCACGATGGCGCCCTGGACCAACACCAACACGCTGTTGGGCAGTTACAGCGGCGCGATCGGTGTGAAGACCGGGTCGGGCCCGGAGGCCAAGTACTGCCTGGTCTTCGCCGCGACCCGGAAGGGCAAGACCGTCATCGGCACGGTCCTGACCTCCTCGTCCTCGTCCCAGCGCGCCAAGGACGCGACGAAGCTCATGAACTACGGGTTCGGCAGGGTCTGACACGCACGAAGCCGTCCGAAGGGGCTCGCCTGTGCCGGTGGGCCCCTTCGCCATACACCCGACCCACCGGCCGACGCAGCGGTACTCGATCATTTTCGCTCGCAGTCGTGAACGTCCCGGAGACCGCTGGCATATGCCATCGGTCCGGTCCTACGTTCCGCGACGGAGGTGGTTCACGTGAACGAACCCAGTAAGCGGCGGAACTCCGCCGAGCGGCACGAGGCGATCGACGTCAACGATTTCGTGTACGCGGCCACCGGCGCCCGAGTACGGAGGCTGACCATGCCGGACGGAAGCCACTGGTTCCCGGCGGCGGACGTGTGCAGGGAGTTGGGATACACCACGACCCGAAAGGCGCTTCTCGATCACGTTCCGGAGGAGCATCGAGACAATCTCGAGACTGTGACTGGAAGTCACAGTCTCAGCGTTCCCGCAGGTAGGAGTTGGCGACGAGACCTGCAACTCATTGATCTCCAAGGCCTCATCCTCCTCGTCAACGCCTGCACCAAACCGGCCTGCGCCCCCTTCAAGCAGTGGGTCGCCGAAGTCATCGAGACCGTGCAGCGCGAGGGTTCGTACTCTCTGGACGAGGCCGAAGTGCAGCCCGCCACACCCGGCGCGCCCATCGCCTACGCCATGCCGGACCAGGTGGCCGAGGCGATCGTCCGGCTGGAGGCGCACAATCTGCAGCTGGACGAGGAGCTGGCCGAGGGCCAACGTACGTCGATCGCGTTGCAGAAGGAGATGCTGTCCACGCAGCAGGCCACCCTCGCCGCCCAACAGGCCACCCTCGCCGTGCAGCAGGCCATGGTGCACGCCTTGGAGCGCATCGCGGACCGGTTCGACACCCTGGTCCTCCACCAAGGGGGAACCCTCGGCCACCTCGCCCCGGCACCCACCACGGAGTCCGTACTGGCCGACTGGCGGCAGCGGTTGGCCGTGACGGAGGACGTGTGGACGGTCGCCCTGGTCATCGCACCGGTGCTCGTCGAGAAGGGTGAGCTGCGGGAGCCGCTGGAGTCGATCGCCGCCCGTACTGGGCTCTCCGTGCGGCGGGTCAACGAGTGCCTGCGGCTGCTGCGCACCCACGCCTGCATCCGCTCGCGGGGCGGGGCCGAGAACGGGGCTCCGGTGTACGTGCTGAACCGGAGCTGAGCCCGGCACGACAAGAGGGGCGTCGCAACTGGAACTTGCGGCGCCCCTCCCAACATGAACCTAGTCGATTCGTGGCTTCACGCCCAGCTGATCAACCGCTTCGGCTGCTCCAGGATCGCCGCCACGTCGGCGAGGACCTTGGAGCCCAGCTCGCCGTCGACCAGACGGTGGTCGAAGCTCAGCGCCAGGGTGGTCACCTGACGCGGCTTCACCTTGCCCTTGTGCACCCACGGCTGGAGCTTGATCGCGCCGACCGCGAGGATCGCGGACTCGCCCGGGTTGAGGATCGGTGTGCCGGTGTCGACGCCGAAGACGCCGACGTTGGTGATGGTCACCGTGCCGCCCTGCATGGCGGCCGGGGAGGTCTTGCCGTCCCGGGCCGTCGTCACCAGCTCGCCCAGGGACCCCGCCAGCTGCGGCAGCGTCTTGGCGTGGGCGTCCTTGATGTTCGGGACGATCAGGCCGCGCGGGGTCGCCGCGGCGATGCCCAGGTTGACGTAGTGCTTGACCACGATCTCCTGCGCCGCCTCGTCCCAGGACGCGTTGACGTCCGGGTTGCGCTTGATGGCGACCAGCAGGGCCTTGGCGATCAGCAGGAGCGGGTTCACCCGCAGGCCCGTGAACTCCTTGTCCTGCTTCAGCTCCTCGACCAGCTTCATCGTGCGCGTCACGTCGACCGTCACGAACTCGGTGACGTGCGGCGCCGTGAACGCCGAGCCGACCATCGCCGCCGCCGTCGCCTTGCGGACGCCCTTGACCGGGATACGGGTCTCGCGCGCCGTGTCGTACGACACCGCGGTCGCCGGGGAGGGGGCCGCGGGGGTGGCCGCGGCGGCTGCCGCCGGTGCCGCCTCGGGCTCCGGGGCCTGTGCCGGGGCCACCGCCGCGTGCACGTCCTCGCGCGTGATGATGCCGTCCGGGCCGGTCGGCGCGACCGTGGCCAGGTCGACGCCGAGGTCCTTGGCCAGCTTGCGCACCGGGGGCTTGGCGAGCGGGCGCCCTCGGGTGACGGCCGGTGCGGATCCGTGGCCGTTCATCTCGGCCTGGATCGCGGCGGAGGCGGCCGAGGCCTCCTGGGCCGGGATCTCCGCGCCCTTGCGGGGGCGGCGGCGGGTCGCGGAGGTGGACACCCCGTAGCCGACCAGGACCGGCTGGCGGCCCTCCGGCTTCTTCTCCTCGGCCTCGGTCGCGGCCGGCGCGGTCGGCGCGGCCGACTCGGCCGCCGTGCCCGCCGCGCCCTCTACGGGATCCTGCCCCGGTTCCGGCACGGGCGCCGCCGCCGCGTCGCCGACGGCCACCGCGATGATCGACGTACCCACGTCGACCGTGGTGCCCTCGGGGAAGTGCAGCTCGCGGACCACTCCGTCGTAGGGGATGGGCAGTTCGACGGCGGCCTTCGCCGTCTCGACCTCGCACACCACCTGGCCGTCGGTGACCGTGTCACCGGGCTGGACGTACCACTTGAGGATCTCGGCCTCGGTGAGTCCCTCGCCCACGTCGGGCATCTTGAACTCGCGTACGGACCCTTCGGTCATTGTCGTCACGACCCTCTCCTCAGTACGCCAGCGAGCGGTCGACGGCATCCAGCACCCGGTCCAGATCGGGCAGGTACTCCTCCTCCAGGCGGGCCGGCGGGTACGGGGCGTGGTAGCCGCCGACCCGGAGCACCGGGGCCTCCAGGTGGTAGAAGCAGCGCTCCGTGATCCGGGCCGCGATCTCCGCGCCCGAGCCCAGGAACACCGGTGCCTCGTGGACCACGACCAGGCGGCGGGTCTTCTCCACCGACGCCTGGATGGTGTCGAAGTCGACCGGGGAGATGGACCGCAGGTCCACCACCTCCAGCGAGCGGCCCTCCTCGGCCGCCGCGTCGGCGGCCTCCTGGCAGAGCTTCACCATCGGGCCGTACGCGGCGAGCGTGAGGTCGCTGCCCTCGCGCACCACCCGCGCGGTGTGCAGCGGGCCCGGGATGGCCTCGCTGTCGACCTCGCCCTTGTCCCAGTAGCGCCGCTTGGGCTCGAAGTAGATCACCGGGTCGTCACTCTGGATGGCCTGCTGCATCATCCAGTACGCGTCCGCCGAATTCGACGGGGAGACCACCTTCAGGCCCGCCACGTGCGCGAACAGCGCCTCGGGGGACTCGGAGTGGTGCTCGACCGCGCCGATGCCGCCTCCGTAGGGGATGCGGATGACGACGGGCATCTTGACCTTGCCCAGCGAGCGGGCGTGCATCTTCGCCAGCTGGGTGACGATCTGGTCGTAGGCCGGGAAGACGAAACCGTCGAACTGGATCTCGACCACCGGCCGGTACCCGCGCAGGGCGAGACCGATGGCGGTGCCCACGATGCCGGACTCGGCCAGCGGGGTGTCGATGACCCGGTCCTCGCCGAAGTCCTTCTGGAGACCGTCGGTGACCCGGAAGACGCCGCCGAGCTTGCCGACGTCCTCTCCCATGATCAGGACCTTGGGGTCGGAGTCCAGCGCGCGGCGCAGCGACTCGTTGATCGCCTTGGCCAGCGCCATCTTTTCGGCTGCCATGTCAGACCCCCTCTGCCTCTGCGAACGACGCCTGGTAGGCGGCGAACTGGGCTCGCTCCTCGTCGACGAGCGCGTGCCCGTCCGCGTACGCGTTCTCGAAGATGGCGAACCGATCCGGGTCCGGCATGGCACGGACCACTTCGCGCACTCGTTTGCCCAACGTCTCGCTCTCCGCCTCCAGTTCCCCGAAGAATCCCTCGTCCGCGTGGTTTGCGGACTCCAGGTAGCGGCGAAGGCGCAGGATCGGGTCCTTCGCCTCCCAGGCGGCGCGCTCGTCGTCGTGCCGGTAGCGGGAGGGGTCGTCCGAGGTGGTGTGGGCGCCCATGCGGTACGTGTACGCCTCGATCAGCGCCGGGCCCTCACCGCGCCGCGCCCGCTCCAGCGCCCACCGGGTGACCGCGAGGCAGGCCAGCGCGTCGTTCCCGTCGACGCGGACGCCGGGGAAGCCGAAGCCCTGGGCGCGCTGGTAGAGCGGCACCCGGGTCTGCTTCTCGTTGGACTCGGAGATCGCCCACTGGTTGTTCTGGCAGAAGAAGACGACCGGGGCGTTGTAGACGGCGGCGAAGTTGAACGCCTCGCTGACGTCGCCCTGGCTGGAGGCGCCGTCGCCGAAGTAGGCGATCACCGCGGAGTCCGCGCCGTCCTTGGTGATGCCCATCGCGTAGCCCGTGGCGTGCAGCGTCTGCGAGCCGATGACGATGGTGTAGAGGTGGAAGTTGTTGCTGTTGGGGTCCCAGCCGCCGTTGTTCACGCCGCGGAACATGCCGAGCAGGTTGGTCGGGTCCACCCCGCGGCACCAGGCGACGCCGTGCTCGCGGTAGGTCGGGAAGACGTAGTCGTCCTCGCGGGTGGCCCGGCCGGAGCCGATCTGGGCGGCCTCCTGGCCCAGCAGCGAGGCCCACAGGCCCAGCTCGCCCTGGCGCTGCAGGGCGGTGGCCTCGGCGTCGAAGCGCCGGGTGAGCACCATGTCGCGGTACAGGCCGCGCAGCTCGTCGGGGGTGATGTCGGCGACGAACCCGGCGTACTCGGCGTAGGCGGGATCCTCGACGCGTTCGCCCTCGGGCGTCAGCAGCTGCACCAGCTCCGTCTCGGAGCCCTTCTTGGCGACAGCGGTGCGGGTGGTGCGCTTGGTGCCGGTGGTGCCGGTCTTGGCGCCGGTCTTGGCAGCCGCGGCGCCGGCCTTGGTGCCGGTGGTACCGGTCGCCTTGCTTCCGGCGCTGCGTCGCGGCTTGCGCGCGGCAGTGCTCTCGGTCACGTGTGCTCCTCCGTCGGTCCGGCCCCCGGGTTCGCCGGAAGCCAGTGCGGCTCACCTGCGGCCCGGCGGTCGCACAAGGGTGGGTGCGGCCCGATCGGGAACAGGCGTGACAGGTGCCCCGGCGAGCGCCCTGCGAACAGCACGTTACCCAGTGCTCCACATTTCTGTGAAACCCCACCTGACCTGCGTTTTTACTCGGATTTCCAAGTAAATCGGCGAAGTACGGAAGTTTTACTGGTCACAGCCTCGCAGGGGGCCGGAACAACGGCACGTTATCCCGGCCACCCCGGGCACGGGAAGAGTTGGTGTGTGAGACTGAGCCCGTGCGCGAAGACGGAAAAATCCGGGTATTCCTCCTCGACGACCACGAGGTCGTCCGCCGGGGGGTGCACGATCTGCTCGCGGGCGAGGCCGATATCGAGGTGGTCGGCGAGGCCGGCACGGCGGCCGACGCCCCGGCCCGGGTGGCGGCCACCCGCCCGGACGTGGCGGTGCTGGACGTCCGGCTGCCGGACGGCAGCGGCGTGGAGGTGTGCCGCGAGATCCGCTCCCGGGACGAGTCCGTCCGGTGCCTCATGCTGACCTCCTTCGCCGACGACGAGGCCCTCTTCGACGCGATCATGGCGGGCGCCTCCGGCTACGTCCTCAAGGACATCCGCGGCGCCGAGCTGCTGAGCGCCGTACGGGAGGTGGCACGGGGGAAGCCCCTGCTCGATCCGGCGGCCACGGCGCGCGTACTGGAGCGGCTGCGCGACGGCGGTACCCGGGCCGACGACCGGCTCGCCCGTCTCACCGAGCAGGAGCGGCGCATCCTGGAGCTGATCGGCGAGGGGCTGACCAATCGCGCGATCGGCGAGCAGCTGCACCTGGCCGAGAAAACGATCAAGAATTACGTGTCGAGTCTGCTGGCCAAACTCGGAATGCAGCGGCGTTCACAGGCGGCCGCGTTCGTGGCCCGGCTGCAGGCCGAGAACCGCTGAGAAACGCGAGCCGGACTTATTCGGGACCTATGTCCCCTCACGCCGGGGCGGGCGACTCTGTTCCCGTCGCCTCCCGCTCCCGCACGGTAATGCCATGCCCTCCGACGAACAGCTCGCCGTCGGCCTGCTCGGCCGCACCGCCCACGGCCGTGCCGCCACCAGCCTGCGTGCCCTGCCCTTCCTCGCCTTCGCGCGGCACATCGTGGCCGACGGCCGGGTCCTGCTGCGCATGCCCAGGAGCTGCGGGTACCACCAGGTGTGCGCCGGGAGCGTCGTCGCGTACGGCGCCGACAACCTGAGCTCCGCCGGGCCCGGCGAGAGCCTGTGGACCGTGCAGGTCGTGGGCCGGTGCGACGTCCACGAACCGAGCGCCGACGAGATCGAACGCTTCGGCCCCGCGCCCCGCCAGGTGGACGGCGAGCCCTTCGAGCCGGTCTACCTGCGGATCGAGCCGCAGTTCGGCTCCGTGCACTTCACGGACGGCGCCGCCGGCTCTCTGTGACCTCCCCGAAACGCGACGCGCGCGTGAAGCCCGTTTCCGGGCCGCACGCGCGCGTGGGGAGCGGTTCGGCTCAGCCCTCGCCCTCTTCGTCGCCCGGGGCACCGGTCTCGCCGCCACCGGTGCCGCCCGTCGGGGGGCCGCCGGTCGGGTCACCCGTCGGATCCGTCGTCGGATCCGTCGTCGGGTCACCCGTGGGCGTCGTCGGGTCACCCGTCGGGTCACCCGTGGGATCGCCCGTCGGGTCCTCCGTGACACTCTGCGACGGCGTGTACGACGGTGTGTACGACGGCGTGTAGTCCCCGCCGCCCGTGCCTCCGCCGCCGTTGCCCTGCTCCGTGCCCGGGTCGGTGGTCTCCTGCGTCTCCTCGTCGCTGGGCGACGGGCTGGGCGACTCCTCGTCGGAGCTCTGCGAGGTGGACGCCGACGGGCTCTTGTCGGTCTCGGTGCCGCCCTTGCCGCCGTCGCCGTTGTTCAGGGCCAGCGCGACGCCCGCCGCGATGGCGATCACCGCGAGGACGGCCAGGATCCACAGCTTGCCGCGGCCGCTGCCCTTGTTGCCGCGGCCCTCGAAGCCACCGTCGTCGCCCCCGCCGTAGCCGCCGTTCGGCAGGATCGGCTGGGGGATCTGCTGGGTGCCCGACGCGCCGTGGCCGGGGTGCGGCAGCACCGAGGTGCCCGCGAGGCCGAGGCCGGCCGCCGGGGTGTGCCGGCCGTCGTGCGCGGCGACCGGGCCGGTGTTCCAGGTGCCGGTGTGGCCGCCCTGCTCGTAGAGCATCTGGAGCCCGTACTGGACCAGGCCGCGCATCTCCTCGGCGGTCTGGAAACGGTCGTCGGGCTCCTTGGCGAGCGAGCGCATCACCAGGCCGTCGAGCTCCGGCGGAGTGGCGTCGGAGACCTCGGAGGGCGGCGTCGGGATGTCCTGGACGTGCTGGTAGACCACCGACAGCGGGGTCTCGCCGGTGAACGGCGGACGCAGCGCGAGCAGTTCGTAGAGCAGGCAGCCCGTCGCGTACAGGTCGGAGCGGTGGTCGACGGCCTTGCCGAGGGCCTGCTCCGGGGAGAGGTACTGCGGGGTGCCCATGACCATGCCGGTCTGCGTCATCGTCGTGGACGCGCCGTGCAGGGCGCGGGCGATGCCGAAGTCCATCACCTTCACCGCGCCGTTGTGCGTGATGATGACGTTGGCGGGCTTGATGTCGCGGTGCACGATGCCGTGCTGGTGGGAGTAGGCGAGCGCCTCCAGGACACCGGAGACGATGATCAGCGCCTGCTCGGGGCCGGGCGCCTCGGCGTTGAGGAGGAGGTCGCGGATGGTGCGGCCCTCGACGATCTCCATCACGATGTACGGCACGGACTGGCCGCCGACGAAGTCCTCGCCGGAGTCGTACACGGCGACGATCGCGTGGTGGTTGAGGCCGGCCACCGACTGGGCCTCGCGCGTGAAGCGGGCCTTGGAGACCGGGTCCTCGGCGAGGTCGGCGCGCAGCAGCTTGACCGCCACGGTGCGTCCGAGGCGCACGTCCTCGGCGGCGAACACCTCGGCCATGCCGCCCCGCCCGAGCCTGCGGGTCAGCCGGTACCGGCCGTCGCCGACCAACCCGCCGTTGCCCCAGGTCTCCGGCGCGTCAGCCATACCGCCGCCAGTCGCCTCGGGTTCGGACGGGCCCTGGGCGCGCTGCTGCTGTGCCATCAGTCCTCGCCGTCGTTTCTGCCCGCGGTGCGCGCGGTGTTGTTACGGTCTCCGTCGGCCACGCTACAGCCTTCGCGGGGGCCTCCGGTCCGAGATGGGCGCCGCGACCGGCATCGAGACGGACCGGTCATGAAACCCTGAATCCGTACTGTCGTGCAAATTCTGTGTACCGGCGGTACGTCGGCTGTAACGCTTCCGCGACGCTTCTTTCGCGTACGGTCACGGAACGGGCACCGCGCTTGACGTGTCAGTGCCCTGGGGCAGACTTGGCCGGGAATCGCACTTTCGATCACGATCACGAACGCGAGCGCGCGTGCCGCTGCCACCGGCGTCGCGGCGCCTATGGGGGACGCAGAGACATGAGCCAGGACGCCGGACAGGGCCGGTACGCGGGGCGGGCGCTCGCCGGCGGCCGCTACCAGCTGCGCGACTTGCTCGGCGAGGGCGGCATGGCCTCCGTGCACCTGGCGTACGACTCCGTGCTGGACCGCCAGGTCGCGATCAAGACGCTGCACACCGAGCTGGGCCGGGAGCAGGCCTTCCGCGAGCGCTTCCGCCGCGAGGCCCAGGCAGTGGCCAAGCTCACGCACACCAACATCGTCTCCGTCTTCGACACCGGCGAGGACGACCTTGGCGGCATGACGACTCCGTACATCGTCATGGAGTACGTCGAGGGCCGGCCGCTCGGCTCGGTGCTCGACGAGGACGTCCGGCAGCAGGGTGCGATGCCCGCCGACAAGGCGCTGAAGATCACCGCGGACGTGCTGGCGGCCCTGGAGATCAGCCACGAGATGGGCCTGGTCCACCGGGACATCAAGCCGGGCAACGTGATGATGACCAAGCGCGGCGTGGTCAAGGTGATGGACTTCGGCATCGCCCGCGCCATGCAGTCCGGCGTGACCTCGATGACGCAGACCGGCATGGTCGTCGGCACCCCGCAGTACCTCTCGCCGGAACAGGCCCTCGGCCGCGGCGTGGACGCCCGCTCCGACCTGTACTCGGTCGGCATCATGCTCTTCCAACTGGTCACCGGCCGCCTGCCGTTCGACGCGGACTCGCCGCTGGCCATCGCGTACGCGCACGTGCAGGAGGAGCCGGTGGCTCCTTCGTCCGTCAACCGCGCCCTGCCGCCGGCCGTGGACGCGCTGGTGGCCCGCGCGCTGAAGAAGAACCCCAACGAGCGTTTCCCCAGCGCCGAGGCGATGCGGGACGAGTGCCTGCGCGTGGCCGCCTCCTTCCAGGCGGCCCCGCCGAGCATCGTGCCCGGCGCGCACGCGTCGAGCGGCGCGGGCGTCGGCTCCGCGGTCTTCCCGCCGGTCGACCAGAGCGGACCGGTGCCCACCGGCCCCGTCCAGACGCCGTACCAGCCGACACCGGCCCCGGGCCCGAACCCGTACGGCACCCCGGCGCCCGCCCCGCACTCGCCCGCGTACGGCTATCCGCAGCAGGGCGGCTACCCGACGCCGGCCGCGTACTCCCCCCAGGGCCCGTCGACCCCGCCGCCGTACAACCTCACGCCGTCGGCCCCGGCGTCCGGTTCCCCGGGCGGTCGCAAGAACAACAAGACGGTGATCATGGGATCGATCGTCGTGGCCGTCGTGGCCGTTGGCGGTCTGGTCGGCGCGCTGATGATGAACAGCGGCGGCGGTGACGATCCCAAGGGCGGCGGAGAGACCAGCGCCAGCGCGTCGGCGTCGAAGGCGGCGGGCTACCGCGGGCCGGACAAGACGAAGACGATCGAGAAGGACGAGTGCACCGAGCCGGAGGAGTCGTACAACGACCCCGACAAGATCAAGGTGCCGGACTTCACGTTCAAGTACATCGGTTCGGTCAAGGAGTGCTTCAACGCCGCGGGCTGGCGGATGAAGGTCGTGGACGTCGACGAGAACACCTACGGTGAGGGCTCGATCCGCGACCAGTTCCCCGCGCCCGGTACGGACGTCGACCCCGAGGACATGCCGGAGATCCAGCTCAAGGTCTCGACGGGCAACCCGCCGTCCTGATCGCGCGACTCGCGTGGCGCGGGGCCCGGTGTACGGCGAAGGGCCCGGCAGCAGGTGCTGCCGGGCCCTTCGTGGTGTCGGTGGGTCGTTGTCCCTGCCGGTGCCGGCGGCCTACAGGTAGGGGCCACCCGAGCGGCCGCCGGGGTGGGGCGGCTCCTCACCGTCCTGGCCGACGCCCGGCGGCAGCGCGCGGCGCATCTGCTCCAGCTGGGCCCGTGCGGCCATCTGCTGGGCGAACAGCGTGGTCTGGATGCCGTGGAACAGGCCCTCCAGCCAGCCGACCAGCTGCGCCTGCGCGATCCGCAGTTCGGCGTCGGTCGGGGTGACGTCGTCCGTGAAAGGCAGGGAGAGCCGCTCCAGCTCCTCGACCAGCTCCGGCGCCAGGCCGTCCTCCAGCTCCTTCACCGAGCTGGCGTGGATCTCCTTGAGCCGGGCCCGGCTCGCCTCGTCCAGGGGCGCGACGCGCACCTCCTCCAGCAGCTGCTTGATCATGCTGCCGATCCGCATGACCTTGGCAGGCTGTTCCACCTGCTCGGTCACCGGGATCTCGCGGGACTCGTCGTCCCCGCCGGCACCGCCGCTGAGCGCCATTCCGTCCTGGCCGACGACCAGGATCTGGGGGTTCTCCGGCGACCTGTCGTTCCTCGGCATCTCCATGGCGCCATTCTCTCGCACCGGTGCACCGCGACGGGGTGGCGCCCCCGCGGAAGCGTGCTCCACACATTCGGCGGCGTCCGGAATGCCGGTATGGCGGGGCGGTGTGAGGCTTGTTCCGTCGATTTCTGCGACTGGTTATCACCGGGAGGGGGTCACCGACGTGACTCCATGGCTGCGCACACTTCGAGCGACGGGACTGGTGGGGGTCCTGGGGGCGAGCGCGCTGGTGTCGCCGTGCGGGGTGGGGGTGGCGCACGGCGCCGGGTTCGCGACGGTCGGGGCGGCCGGGGCGGTCGCCCCCGCTGTCGGGCCGGCCGCCGTGTCCCCGGCTCCGTCCGGGTCGGCTCCGGCTTCGGTTCCGGGGGCGGCCGACTCGGATGGCTCCGGCGGTCGCGACGGGCACAACGGTCACGAGCGCCCCCAGCACGACGACGGTCACGACGGCCCCGACAGCTCGGATGCCGGCACCGCCGCCCCGTCCAGCGAGGAATCCGGCCCGGCGGGCAGCGCGGCGCGTGGCTCCGCGACGGCCTCCCCCTCCGCCTCTGCCTCCGGGTCGGGCGCATCGACGGCCGACCCGGAGCCCTCCCGGGCGGGGAGCCGGCCGGGCGAGGGGCGGCAGCGGCCCGGGCGGCCCGAGGAGCGCGAGCCGGAAGAGGGCGGCGCGGACGAGAACGCCCGCCACCGGGCGGACGGTGACGAGGGCCTGCCCGACGATGCGGAGACCGCCGTGCCACCCGGGGAGGCCGCCCTGGTGCCCTCCCCGTCCCCGTCCCGTTCCCAGCCGCAGACCGGCACGCAGGCCGACGACGCCACCGAGCCCGTGGTGCGAGCCCTGCCCCTGGGCAGCGGACTGGTCCTCATCGGCCTCGGCCTGGCCCTGGCCTTCGTCGGCCTCCGCCTGCGGCGCGGCTGACGCACAGCCGCTACGAGGCGATCAGCAGCACCTTGCCGATGTGGCCGCTCTCCTCCACGACCCGGTGGGCGGCGGGGGCGTCGCTCATCGGGAGTTCGCGGTCGACGATCGGGCGTACACGAGCACCACTGCCGCCGTCGAGCAACGGCCAGACGTGCTCGCGTACGGCCGCCACGATGGCCGCCTTCTCCTCCCGTGGGCGGGTGCGCAGTGAGGTCGCGCTGACGGCGGCGCGCTTGGCCAGGAGCGTGCCGATGTCCAGCTCGCCCTTCCGGCCGCCCTGCATGCCGATGATCGCGAGCCGGCCGTTGACGGCGAGGGCCCGGACGTTGCGGTCGAGGTACTTGGCGCCCATGTTGTCGAGGATGACGTCGGCGCCCGCGCCGCCCGTCGCCTCCTTCACCTCGGCGACGAAGTCCTGCTCGCGGTAGTTGATCAGGATGTCGGCGCCCAGTTCGGCGCAGCGCTCCAGCTTCTCCTTGGTGCCCGCCGTCACGGCGACCTTCGCGCCGACGGCCTTGGCGAGCTGGATCGCCATGGTGCCGATGCCGCTGGAACCGCCGTGCACGAGCAGCGTCTCGCCGGGGCGCAGGTGGGCGACCATGAAGACGTTCGACCAGACGGTGCAGACCACCTCGGGCAGCGCCGCCGCCCGCTTGACGTCGATGCCCGCCGGAACCGGCAGCAGCTGACCGGCCGGAACAGCGACCTTCTCGGCGTAGCCGCCGCCTCCGAGCAGCGCGCACACCTCGTCGCCCACGGACCAGCCGGTCACGCCCGTTCCGAGGGCGGCGACGCGCCCGGAGCACTCCAGGCCGGGGTAGGGGGAGGCGCCGGGCGGGGGGTCGTAGAAGCCCTGGCGCTGCATGATGTCGGCGCGGTTGACGGCGCTGGCCGCCACCTCGACCAGGACCTCGCCCTCGCCGGGCACCGGATCGGGGACCTCGGCCCAGACCAGCGCCTCGGGGCCTCCGGGTTCGGAAATCGTGATCGCATGCATGAGGGCGACGCTACTCCTCCACCCCTGCTCGGGCCCCTCCGCCTGGGTCCCCGGTCGGAGCGCTCTCCGTCTCCCGGTCGCGGCGCCCTCCGACTTCGGGACCGTCCACCGGAAAATCCCTGTGCGCGACCGATGAGTTTGCGCGACGGTAAAGGTCTTCCCATGCGTAGCCCAAGAACGCGGAAGGACCACCAATGAGCACGCACACGTCCGGACTCGCGATCGAGACCGCGGGACTGGTGAAGACGTTCGGCGAGACCAGGGCCGTGGACGGGGTGGACCTCGCGGTACCCGCCGGCACGGTCTACGGCGTCCTCGGCCCGAACGGCGCCGGCAAGACCACCACGGTGAAGATGCTCGCCACCCTCCTGCGGCCGGACGGCGGCCAGGCCCACGTCTTCGGCCACGACATCGTGCGCGAGGCCGACGAGGTGCGCAGCCGGGTGAGCCTCACCGGGCAGTACGCGTCCGTGGACGAGGACCTCACCGGCACCGAGAACCTGATCCTGCTGGGCCGGCTCCTCGGGCACGGCAAGACGGCAGCGCGGGAGCGGGGTGCCCAGCTGCTGGAGGCCTTCGGGCTGACGGACGCGGCGACGAAGCAGGTCAAGCACTACTCCGGCGGCATGCGGCGGCGCATCGACATCGCCGCGTCCATCCTGAACACCCCCGATCTGCTCTTCCTCGACGAGCCGACGACCGGCCTCGACCCGCGCAGCCGCAACCAGGTGTGGGACATCGTGCGCGCGGTCGTCGCCCAGGGCACGACCGTGCTGCTGACCACGCAGTACCTGGACGAGGCCGACCAACTGGCGTCCCGGATCGCCGTCATCGACAAGGGCAGGGTGATCGCCGAGGGCACCAAGGGCGAGCTGAAGGCGTCCGTCGGCGCGGGCTCCGTCCATCTGCGGCTGCGGGACGCCGACCAGCGGCCCGAGGCCGAGCGGCTGCTGCGGGACCTGCTGGTCGCCGAGGTGCAGCTGGAGCCCGACCCGGTGGCGCTGACCGCGCGCCTCGGGGTGGCGGCGAGCGACACGGCCGCCGACCAGGCCGCCAAGGCGCTGGGCGAGCTGACCAGGGCCGGCATCACCGTCGACAACTTCTCCCTGGGACAGCCCAGCCTCGACGAGGTCTTCCTGGCGCTGACCGGGCACGACACCGGCCAGAGCACCGGCAACGGCACCGGCGCCGGCCCTGACACGAAGGACGAGGTGGCGGCATGAGCACGGCCACGAGCACCGAGAGCAAGGAACTCGCCGCGGTCAGCACCGAGTCGCTGGCGGCCCTGCTGGTCACCAAGGAGCGCCCGCCCCGGCCCAGTGCCCTGTCCACGTCCCTGACGTTCGGATGGCGCGCGATCCTCAAGATCAAGCACGTGCCGGAGCAGCTCTTCGACGTCACCGCCTTCCCGATCATGAACCTGTTGATGTTCACGTACCTCTTCGGCGGTGCGCTGGCGGGTTCGCCGAGCGACTACATCCAGTTCGTGCTGCCGGGCATCCTCGTGATGTCGGTCGTGATGATCACGATGTACACCGGGGTCTCGGTGAACATCGACATCGAGAAGGGCGTCTTCGACCGCTTCCGCTCGCTGCCGATCTGGCGGCCCTCGGCGATGGTCGGCTATCTGCTCGGCGACGCGCTGCGCTACACGATCGCGTCCGTCGTCATGCTCGCCGTGGGTCTGCTGCTCGGCTACCGGCCGGACGGGGGGCTCGGCGGTGTGATCGCCGGAATCGCGCTGCTGCTGGTGTTCTCGTTCGCCTTCTCGTGGATCTGGACGATGTTCGGGCTGATGCTGCGCACCGAGAAGTCGGTGATGAGCGTCAGCATGATGGTGATCTTCCCGCTCACCTTCCTGTCCAACGTCTTCGTCGACCCCAAGACGATGCCGGGCTGGCTGCAGGTGTTCGTCAACAACAGCCCGATCACGCATCTGGCGTCCGCGGTGCGCGGACTGATGGCGGGCGACTGGCCCGGCGTCGAGATCGCCTGGACACTGGGCTGGGCGGGTCTGCTCCTCCTGGTCTTCGGCCCGGTCACGATGCGGCTCTACAACCGCAAGTAGCCTCCGCGGTACGGGATCGGCGCCCCGTCAGTCGCGGGGCAGCGGGCGGGCGTCGGGGGCCACATGGGTGGCCGGCGTCGCCCGCACGATCGTGATCAGGCGGTCCGTCAGCTCCAGTCCGCCGACGGCCGGGTCGTCGTAGCCGAGCACCCGGTGTCCGCGCAGGACGCTCACCACCAGGTCGTCCGTCTCGCGCGGGTTCCTGCCCACCTCGGCCTTTATGACCGGCCGCTCGACGAGGTCCAGCCCGCTGCCCTGGCTGATGAGATCCTCCATGACCATGCCGGCGGCGGGGCTGAGCACGGAGAGCCCGAGCAGGCGGCCCGCGGCGCTGGCGCTGGTGATCACGGCGTCGGCGCCGGACTGCTTCAGCAACGGCGCGTTCTCCTCCTCGCGGACCGCGACCACGATCTTCGCCCCGCGGTTGAGCTGCCGGGCCGTCAGCGTCACCAGTACGGCCGTGTCGTCGCGCTGGGTGGCGACGATGATCTGCCTCGCCCGGTACACCTCGGCGCGGTTCAGCACGTCGCTGCGCGTCGCGTCACCCACCACGCCCGCGTAGCCGTAGGCCGTCGCCGCCTCGATGGCCTTCCCGCTGGGATCGACCACGACGACCTGCTCCTTGCGCAGCCCGGTCGCACAGACGGTCTGGATCGCCGACCGTCCCTTGGTGCCGAAGCCGACGACGACGGTGTGATCGCGCAAGGTGGACCTCCAGCGGTTCAGGCGCCACTCGTCCCGCGTGCGCTCGGTGAGGGCTTCCAGCGTGGTGCCGACCAGGATGATCAGGAACATCACGCGCAGGGGGGTGATGACCAGGATGTTGGTCAGCCGGGCGGCATCGCTGACCGGGACGATGTCGCCGTATCCGGTGGTGGAGAGGGTGACGGTGGCGTAGTAGAAGATGTCGAGGACATCGACGACGTCGTCGGAGTTGTCGGTGTAACCGTCACGGTCGACATAGACGACCAGGACGGTCACCAGAAGGACCAGCAGGGCGATGGACAGCCGTTTGCCGACCTGGCGGATCGGGTGCTCCACCAGCTTCCTCGGGAGTTTCACCCGATGGGTCATGAGGTGTTCGTCCGCCTGGCGGGCGATCGCGTCCTGGCCCGGAAGTTTCACGTGAAACACACTCCGATTCCGCCGGTGGCCCAGGGCAGATCGAGCAGTTCGGCCTCCTGGCCCGGACGCGCCCCGCCCGGGGGTACGACGGCCAGGGCGTCGGCGGCCGCGATGCCGCGCAGCATGGCCGGACCGTTGTAGTGCAGCGGCACGGCACCGTCGCCGCGCAGCACGACGGGGACGAGCCGGGTGTCGTACGGGTGCCCGTGCACCGCGTCCCGCAGCGGCAGCGTGTACGGCTCGGGCGCCGGGCGGGCGGCGAGGGTGCGCAGCAGCGGTTCGGCGAGCGTGAGCAGTCCGGAGACGGCGGCGAGCGGGTTGCCGGGCAGGCCGACGAGGTGCTGGTCGTCCTTGAGCCGGGCCAGCAGCATGGGGTGGCCGGGGCGCACCTTGACGCCGTCCACGAGGAGTTCGGCGCCGATGCGGCTCAGGACCGGGTGGACGTGGTCGAGGGGACCCGCGGCGGTACCGCCGGTCGTGACGACCAGGTCGGCGTCGGAGGTGGTGACGGCGCGGTGCAGGGCCTTGGCGTCGTCGCCGATCCGGCGGACCACGCGGACCTCGGCGCCCAGGGCCCGCAGCCAGGGCGGCAGCATCGGGCCGAGCGCGTCCCGGATGAGGCCGTCGTGCGGCCGGCCCTCGGTGAGCAGTTCGTCGCCGAGGACGAGGACGTCGACGCGTGGGCGGGCGACCGCGGTGACGCTGTCGTAGCCGGCGGCTGCCGCGAGGCCCAGCACGGCCGGCGTCACCAGGGCGCCGATGGGCAGCAACTGGTCGCCGCTGCGGCACTCCTGACCGCGCGGGCGGATGTCCTGGCCGTGGACGACCTCCCGGGTCGCCTGCAGCCGGTCCCTGCCGTCGGTACGGCCGTGCTCGGTGCGCAGTACGGCGGTGGTGTCCAGGGGGACGCGCGCGCCGGTGGCGATACGGACGGCCTCGCCGTCGGTGAGGGGCGCGGGTTCCGCGTGTCCGGCCAGGACACCCTTGTCCCGCACCGTCCAGGGGCCCGGGCCGGCGACGGCCCAGCCGTCCATCGCGGAGGTGTCGAAGGAGGGCAGGTCGGTCAGGGCGGTGAGCGGCGCGGCCAGGGTGAGGCCCAGGGCCGCGTCGAGGGGCGCGGCGAGCGGGGCGCGGCGGGCGGCACGGACGGCGGCACGGGCGGCGCGCTCGGCGGTCGCCCGGGCTTCGGGCCAGGAGGTCGCGCGGTGGTGGGAGTCGGCCTGCTGGTGCGGGCCGCCGTGGGGCCCGTGGTGACGGTGGTCGCCGTGGTGCGTGGCGTGCGCGGGCGTCTCCGCGTGGTCGTGGTCGCCGTGGGGCGGGCCGGACGGGCCGGGGTTCTCCTTCACGAGGGCGAGCGCCTCCTCGACGTCGAGGTCTTCGGCTTCCTCGTCGGTCCGCGTGCCGTGGGAGGTCATCGCGCGTCCGGGCGGGTGTCGGGGGTGGCGTCCGGAGCCACGTCGGGCTTGCCCGCCGCGGGGGCGGACTCGGCGTCGGCGGCCTCCTCGGCCCAGCGCTGGGCGAGGGCGGCGGCCTTGCGGGCGGCCTCGGCGACGGCTTCGGGGCCTCCTTGGGCCCGCCCGGCCGCGTAGCCGACGAGGAAGGTGGTCAGCGGCGCCGCGGGCCTGGCCACCCCGTGGGCGGCGTCCCGGGCGAGGTCGAGCAGAACGCCGGTGTCGACGTCGAGGTCGATGCCCAACTCGTCCTTGGCTGCGGTAATCCATTCGTCCAACACGTGACCATGCTCCCTGATGCGTGCCCTTGCGGTGGCGATGTCGTCCCAGGTGTCGCAGTCGAAGGAAGCGACGGCGTCGGGGACACGGGTGAGGCGGAGCGCGCCGGTCAGCCGGCGCAGAGGCAGCCCGGTGAGGTTCGCCCGGACCCGGGCGAGCGCGGCCAGTTCGCGGCGCAGCGCGGGCGCACGGTAGGCGGCGACGAGGGGCTGGTCGCGGCCATCGGCGTCGGTGAGCAGCACGCCGTCGGTGTCGCTCGCGGCGAGGGCCGACAGCAGTCGTCCGACGGTGGGGCCGGCGAGGAACGGCAGGTCGGCGGAGACCACCACGACGTGCTCGGCAGTGGTGTGCCGCAGACCGGCGGCGAGGGCGGCGAGCGGTCCGCCGCCGGGCGGGTCCTCGCGCGCCCAGGTCACCGGGCGGGCGGTGGGCCGCTGGGCGGCGACCACGACGGTCGTCCGCGCTCCGGCGCAGGCGGCGAGCACCCGGTCCAGCAGCGCGCGACCGCCCACGCGGAGGCCGGGTTTGTCGGCGCCGCCGAGCCGCCGCGCGGCCCCGCCCGCGAGCACGACGGCGTCGTACCCGGCGGAGGCCGGACCCGGCGCGGGGTCGGTGCCGGCGCCGGGATCACCGGAGGGCTCGTACGCGGTCACCCCCCGAGTATGCGTTGCCGGGCGATCACAGGGAACGTGGGGGAGCCCGCGCGATCGGAGTGCGCGGACCGGCTTCGGCGTCGGACCCTCGTCACAGGGTCCGCAGCAGCACCGCCGGCTGTTCCACGCAGTCCGCCACGTACCGCAGGAAACCGCCCGCCGTACCGCCGTCACACACCCGGTGGTCGAAGGTGAGCGACAGCTGGACGACCTGACGCGCCGCCAACTCGCCCTCGTGCACCCACGGTTTGGGGACGATGCGGCCGACGCCGAGCATGGCCGCCTCGGGGTGGTTGATGATCGGCGTGGAGCCGTCGACGCCGAAGACTCCGTAGTTGTTCAACGTGAAGGTGCCGCCGGTCAGTTCACCGGGGGTCAGCCGGCCGGCCCGGGCCGCCTCGGTCAGCCGGGCGAACTCGGCGGTGAGCGCCTCGGCGTCCCGCGCGTGCGCGTCCCGGACGACCGGCACGACCAGTCCCCGGTCGGTCTGCGCCGCGAAGCCGAGGTGGACGTGGTCGAGCTGGACGACCTCGCGGGCCTCCGTGTCGACCGTGGAGTTCAGCTCCGGGAAGCGGGCCAGGGCGGCCGTGCAGATCCGGGCCAGCAGCGCGACGAGGGAGATCTTCGGCCCGCCCGCCGCGTTCATGGCCGTGCGCGCCCCCATCAGCTCGGTCGCGTCGGCGTCCACCCAGCAGGTCGCGTCCGGGATCTCGCGCCGGCTGCGGGAGAGCTTGTCGGCGACGGCGCCGCGGACGCCCTTGAGGGGGGTGCGGACACCGCCGGACCGCGCGGCGGGGGCCACGGGTGCCGGTGCCCGGGTGGTGTCGGCCTGTCCCTCCCGGACCGCCGTACGGCCGCCGTGCGCGGCGGCGGCACGCAGCGCGTACTCCACGTCCGCCCGCAGGATCAGCCCGTCCGGGCCGGAGCCGGTCAGCTCGCGCAGGTCCAGGTCGTGCTGCCGGGCCAGCCTGCGCACCAGCGGGGAGATGACGGGGACGGGGCCGTCCACCGGGTCCGCGGTACGGACCCGGCCGTTCACCCGTCCGGTCGCCGCCGCGGTGGACGTCTGCCGGTCCGGCCGGACCCGGCGCCGGCGCGCGGGCGCCTCGGAGGTGCCGTATCCGACGAGGACGTTGCCCGAGCCCCCGGCCTTCGCCTGCCCGGCTTCCGGCTCCGCGGCTCGCGCCGGATCCGCGGCTCGCGCCGGATCAGCCGCCTCGCCGCCGGTGTCCGAGTCCCGCGCCGGGAGGCCGGCGGCGCCCTCGCCCACCGCCACCGTCAGCAGCGGCGCTCCGACGGGCAGCTCCGAGCCCTCCTCGCCGAAGCGGGCGGTGACCACGCCCCCGTAGGGGCAGGGCACCTCGACCATCGCCTTGGCCGTCTCGACCTCGACGACCGGCTGGTCGACGGCCACGACGTCGCCGACCTCGACCATCCAGCGCACGATCTCCGCCTCGGTGAGCCCCTCACCGAGGTCGGGGAGCTTGAACTCCAGGCTGCGCCCATCAGAAGCGTGTGCCATCAGCTTTCGGCCTCCCACTGCAGGCGCCCCACGGCGTCCAGGATCCGGTCCACACCGGGCAGGTGGTGACGCTCCAGCATCGGCGGCGGGTACGGGATGTCGAACCCGGCCACACGCAGCACCGGTGCCTCCAGGTGGTGGAAGCAGCGCTCCGTGACCCGGGCCGCGATCTCCCCGCCCGGGCCCCCGAAGGAACCCGACTCGTGGACGACGACCGCGCGTCCCGTCCGCCGCACCGAAGCGCACACCGTCTCGTCGTCGAACGGCACCAGGGAGCGCAGATCGACGACTTCGAGGTCCCAGCCCTCGGCCCGGGCCGCCTCGGCCGCCTCCATGCAGGCGACCAGCGACGGTCCGTACGTGATGAGTGTGGCGCTCCTGCCCGAGCGCCGCACCACCGCGCGGCCTGCCGGTTCAACGGGCGTCGGCTCCTCGGGGTTCCAGGCGTCCTTCGACCAGTACAGACGCTTGGGTTCGAGGAAGACCACCGGATCGTCGGAGGCGATGGACCGGCGCAGCAGCCCGTAGGCGTCGGCGACGGTCGCGGGCGTGACGACATGGAGCCCCGGAGTCGCCATGTAGTACGCCTCGGACGAGTCGCTGTGGTGCTCGACGCCGCCGATACCGCCGCCGTAGGGCACGCGAATGGTCAGCGGCAGGGGCATCCTGCCGCGGGTGCGGTTGCGCATCTTGGTGACGTGGCTGACGACCTGCTCGAACGCCGGGTAGGCGAAGGCGTCGAACTGCATCTCCACGACCGGGCGCAGCCCGTACATCGCCATGCCCACGGCCGTGCCGAGGATGCCGGCCTCGGCGAGCGGGGTGTCCGTGCAGCGGTCCTCGCCGAACTCCTCGGCGAGTCCGTCGGTGACCCGGAAGACGCCGCCGAGGGCGCCCACGTCCTCGCCCATGACGTGCACGCTCGGGTCGGCGGCCATGGCGTCGCGCAGCGCGCGGGTGAGGGCCTGCGCCATGGTGGCCGGCTTGACGGCGACGGTGGTCATCGGTGTCCCCCTTCGGGCGCCCCGGACGCGGACCCGGTCTCCGCCTCGGCCGCCGCCGCCAGCTCCGCCCGCAGCAGGTCACGCTGCTCGCGCAGCTGCGGCGTGGGCTCGGCGTAGACGTGGTCGAACAGGTCCATGGGGTCGAGTTCCGGGTCCTGGTTCATGCGGGCGCGCAGGTCGGCGGCCATGGTCTCGGCGTCCTCGCGGGCGGCCCGGACACCCTCCTCGTCGAGCAGGCCGCGCTCGGTCAGCTCCCGCTGAAGCAGCTCGATCGGGTCGTGCCGGCGCCAGGCCTCGACCTCGGCGTCGCCCCGGTAGCGCGTCGCGTCGTCGGCGTTGGTGTGCGCCTCGACCCGGTACGTCACCGCCTCCACCAGCGTGGGACCGCCGCCCGAGCGCGCGCGGCGTACGGCGTCGGTCAGGACCTCGTGCACGGCGGCGGCGTCGTTGCCGTCGACCAGGCGGCCGGGAATGCCGTAGCCGACGGCCTTGTGGGCCAGCGACGGGGCCGCGGTCTGCTTGGCGAGCGGGACGGAGATCGCGAAGCCGTTGTTCTGCACGAGGAAGACGACCGGTGCCCGCCAGACGGCCGCGAAGTTCAGCGCCTCGTGGAAGTCGCCCTCGCTGGTGCCGCCGTCGCCGACCATGGCGAGCGCGACCACGTCGTCGCCCTTGAGCCGGGCGGCGTGCGCGAGGCCGACGGCGTGCGGCAGCTGGGTGGCCAGCGGCGTGGACAGGGGCGCGACCCGGTGCTCGTAGGGGTCGTAGCCGGTGTGCCAGTCGCCGCGCAGCAGGGTGAGGGCCTCGACGGGGTCGACCCCGCGGGCGACGACGGCGAGCGTGTCGCGATAGCTGGGGAAGAGCCAGTCCCGCTCCTCCAGAGCCAGCGCGGCGGCGACCTCGCAGGCCTCCTGACCGGTGCTGGAGGGGTAGACGGCCAGCCGGCCCTGCTTGGTCAGCGCCGTGGCCTGCGCGTTGTAGCGCCGGCCGCCGACCAGCCGGGCGTACAGCGTGCGCAGCAGCTCCGGGTCCGCCTGTTCGGCGGCCTTCGTGCCGAGGACGCGGTACGGCTCCGCGTCGGGCAGCAGCGGCGCGGGGTCGGTACGGGGCTGCCAGGCGGGCGGCGGTGTGGGCCGGTAAGCGCCCCGCTGCTCCATGACCGTCATGACGGCACCTCCTCGTGGGAGCGGCTGTGGACTCGCCACGGGTGTGACGGGCCTCACCTACCGATTGTTCGGTCGTCGGCGCATTTTGGCTACAGGCGGCCCCAGGCTGTGGACAAACGGTTCTCCACAGCCTGAGATGGACGCAGTACGTCCATCGTAAGAAGGCGGGGGCACATGGCATCTGAACAAATGGCCGAACGCCCGGAGGAAGCCGACGGCCCGGACGACGCCGGCGCCCCGCCGCCCCCGCGCCCGCTGGACGCCATCGATCAGGACATCCTGCGCATGCTCCAGGCGGACGGCCGCGCCTCGATACGCTCGGTCGCCGAGCGGGTGCACGTCTCGCGCGCGAACGCCTACGCGCGCATCAACCGGCTCGTCGAGGACGGCGTCATCCGCGGCTTCGGCGCCCGCGTCGACCACGAACGCGCCGGGCACGGCACCTCGGCGTACATCACCCTGAAGATCGTGCAGAACACCTGGCGCACGGTCCGCGCGCAGCTCCGGCAGCTCCCCGGGGCCTCGCACATCGCCCTGGTGGGCGGCGACTTCGACGTCCTGCTGCTGGTGCACACCCCGGACAACCGCGCCCTGCGCGAACTGGTGCTCAGCCGTCTCCAGGCCATCCCGGAGGTGCTCAGCACGCGCACCCTGCTGGTGTTCGAGACGGAGGACCTGGAACCGCAGAGCTGACCGCCGGGCCGGAGACGAGTGGCCGCTCAGGACGCCTTGCGCAGACCCCCGAAGACCAACCGCGCCACCGCGTCGACCACTTCGCGCTCGCCCGCGCCGCCGCGGCCGCCGCAACCGTGGGGACCGTCGGGCCGGTACCACTCGACGATCGAGTTGATCATGCCGAAGACCAGACGCGTCGCGAGCCGCACCTCCACGTCCGCGCGCACGTCCCCCTCGGCCGCCGCGGCCTTCAGCAGGTCGGCGACCCGGTGGTCGAACTCGCGCCGCCGCTCCAGCGCCCACCGCTCGGTGCCGGTGTTGCCGCGCACCCGCAGCAGCAGCGTGACGTACGGCAGTTCGGCCATGAGCACCTCGACCATGCGCCGCACGACGTACTCCAGCCGCTCGGCGGCGGACCCCACGCGCGCGTGGTCCTCGTCGAGGATCCCGAACAGCTCGTCCAGGGCCCGGCTCACGGCCCGGCGCAACAGCTCCTCCTTGCCCGTGACGTGGTGGTAGATCGACGACTTGGAGATACCGGCCGCCCTGGAGAGGTGCTCCATGGAGGTGCCGTCGTAGCCGCGCTCGATGAAGACCTGCACGGCGACGGACAGCAGTGTCTCGGGCGTGTACGTGTCGCGCTTGGCGGTGCTCATGAGGGGATGCCCTCCCCTGCGTCGGAGGCGTGCGCGTGACGGCGGAGCGCGAGGGACGGGGCGTGGCGCCCGGAGGGCTCGCGTTCGTGCAGCTCACCCAGCAGCTCGTACACCCACCACAGGCCCAGTCGGCGGCCCCACTCGACGGGCCCGAGCGGGTAGTTCACACCGAGGCGCATCGCGGTGTCGACGTCCTCCGCCGAGGCCACGCCCCGGGCGACCGCGTCGTACGCCAGGTCGACGATCCGCGCGACCGTCCGCGCCACGATCATGCCGGGCACGTCGCCGACGACGCTGACCTCCTTGCCGAGCGCCTGGAACAGGCCGGTGGCCTCGGCGAGGGCGCGGGGCGAGGTGGCCTCGGAGGGCGCGAGGGCGAGGCGGGTGGCCCGCCGGTAGTCGAGGGCGAGGTCGAAGTGGACGACGCCGCCCAGCTCGGCCGAGGTCTGCCCGTCGGTGAGGCGCAGCCGCCCGCCGCTGGGCAGCACGAGCGACCCGGTGCCCTGGTCCTCCTCGCGGACCTCGATGCCCGCCTCGCGGATCAGCGTGACCAGCTCGGCGGCCGGTCCCAGGTCCCCCTCGACGACCACGTACGCGGGCCGGTCGGCCGGTTCGGCGGTGTGCGGCTCGGGCCGCTCGGCACCGTCCCGGTAGTCGTACCAGCCCTGCCCGCTCTTGCGGCCGAGCCGGCCGGACTCGACCAGGCGGCGCTGAGCCAGCGACGGCGTGAAGCGCGCGTCCTGGAAGAACGCCTGCCACACGGAGTGCGTGACCGACTCGTTGACGTCCTGCCCGATCAGGTCGGTCAGCTCGAAGGCGCCCATCCTGAAGCCGCCGGACTCGCGCAGCACCGCGTCGATGGTGGCCGGGTCGGCGGCCCGCAACTCGTGGACCGCGAGGGCCTCGGCGTAGAAGGGCCGGGCGACACGGTTGACGACGAAGCCGGGGGTGTCGGCGCAGGCGACCGGGGTCTTCCCCCAGGCGCGGGCCGTCTCGTACGCGCGCGTGGCCGACGCGGCGTCGGTGGCGAACCCGGAGACCACCTCCACCAGCGGCAGCAGCGGCGCGGGGTTGAAGAAGTGCAGGCCGACGAAGCGGCCGGGGGCGCGCAGCGCGCCGCCGATGGCGGTGACGGACAGGGAGGAGGTGTTGGTGGCGAGCAGGCAGTCGTCGCCGACGACGTCCTCCAGCGCCCGGAACAGCTCCTGCTTGACGTCCAGCCGTTCCAGGACCGCCTCGACGACCAGCGCGCAGTCGGCGAGGTCGGCGAGGGTCTCGGCGGGCCGGAGCCGGGCACGGGCCGCGTCCCGCCCGGCGCCGGTGAGCCGTTCCTTCTCGACGAGCCGGTCGAGCCGGGCGCCGATCGCGTCCGCCGCTTCCCGGGCCCGCCCGGGGACGGCGTCGTACAGCCGCACGGGATGGCCCGCGACCAGCGCCACCTGGGCGATGCCCTGGCCCATGGTGCCGGTGCCGACGACGGCCACGGGGCTGCTGAGGTCGAGTGCTGTCATGTGCGCGATCCTCCCGCACGGGGTTTTCCACAGATGCGGCGGTCCCCCTTGTCCCGACCGATCGTTCGGTTACTCTAGCCGTGTCCGCCTGTTTCTGCCCAGGTTTTCCCCCAGGTCCACGGACTCGACGAAGCGTCGACGAGGAGTCGACGGCGAGTTCGTGAGAGACGAGGAGTTGGTCCCGCATGGCCGCCGAACTCACCGCACACCAGCTGATCGCCCAGCACCGGCCGACCCTGGACCTGGCGCTGGAGACGATCCGCACGCGCGCGTACTGGTCCCCCCACCCCGAGCACCCCAAGGCCTACGGGGAGAACGGCAGCCTGGACATGCCCGCGGGCAAGGCCGCCTTCGACGCCCTGCTCGGCACCCGCCTCGACCTCGACCAGCCCGGCACCGACGGCTGGGTCGGCGGCGAGATCTCCCCGTACGGTGTCGAGCTGGGCGTGGAGTACCCGCACGCCGACCTCGACGTGCTGCTGCCCGCCATGAAGGCCGGCCAGAAGGCGTGGCGGGACGCGGGCGCGGAGCTGCGCGCGATGGTCTGCCTGGAGATCCTCGGACGGATCGCCGCCCGGACGATGGAGTTCGCGCAGGCGGTCATGCACACCTCCGGGCAGGCCTTCATGATGGCCTTCCAGGCGGGCGGCCCGCACGCGCAGGACCGCGGCATGGAGGCCGTGGCCTACGCGTACGTGGAGCAGGTCCGCACGCCCGACACGGCGGAGTGGACCAAGCCGCAGGGCAAGCGCGACCCGCTCGCGCTCACCAAGCAGTTCACGCCGGTCCCGCGCGGCATCGGCCTGGTCATCGGCTGCAACACCTTCCCGACCTGGAACGGCTACCCGGGCCTGTTCGCCTCCCTCGCCACCGGCAACGCGGTCCTGGTCAAGCCCCACCCGCGCGCGGTGCTGCCGCTCGCGCTCACCGTGCAGGTCGCCCGCGACGTCCTCACCGAGGCCGGTTTCGACCCGAACCTGGTCGCGCTGGCCGCCGAGCGCCCCGGCGAGGGCATCGCCAAGACCCTGGCGACCCGCCCCGAGATCCGGATCATCGACTACACCGGCTCCACCTCCTTCGGCGACTGGCTGGAGGCCAACGCCCGCCAGGCCCAGGTCTTCACCGAGAAGGCCGGCGTCAACACGGTGATCGTCGACTCCACCGACGACTACAAGGGGATGCTCGCCAACCTGGCCTTCTCCCTCTCCCTCTACAGCGGCCAGATGTGCACCACCCCGCAGAACCTGCTCATCCCCCGCGACGGCATCCGCACCGACCAGGGCCCCAAGACGTACGACGAGGTGACCGCCGACCTCGCGCGCGCCGTCGACGGACTCCTCGGCGACGACGCCCGCGCGAACGCCCTGCTCGGCGCGATCGTCAACCCGGACGTCAAGGCCCGCCTGGAGGCCGCCGCCGGCCTCGGCGAGGTCGCCCTGGCCTCCCGCGAGGTGACCAACCCTGACTTCCCGGACGCGGTCGTGCGCACCCCGGTGATCGTCAAGCTGGACGGCGCCAAGCCCGACGACGAGGCCGCCTACACCAGCGAGTGCTTCGGCCCGGTCTCCTTCGCCGTCGCCGTCGACTCCGCACAGCACGCCGTGGACCTGCTGCGGCACAGCATCCGGGAGAAGGGCGCGATGACGGTGGGCGCCTACACGACCGACGCGGAGGTCGAGCAGTCCGTGCGGGAGGCCTGCCTGGAGGAGGCGGCCCAGCTGTCCCTCAACCTCACCGGCGGGGTGTACGTCAACCAGACGGCCGCCTTCTCCGACTTCCACGGCTCGGGCGGCAACCCGGCGGCCAACGCCGCCCTGTGCGACGGGGCGTTCGTGGCCAACCGCTTCCGGGTGGTGGAGGTCCGCCGACAGGCCTGAGACGGCAGACCGGCGACCGGCAGACCGGCAGACCTACGGCACCCGCGGTGCGCCCCCGCCGGCGCTCCAGTGGTACAGCGTCATGGCCACACTGGTCGCGAGGTTGTAGCTGGAGACCTGGGGGCGCATCGGCAGCGCCGCCAGATGGTCGGCACGCGCGCGCAGCTCCCGCGACAGCCCGCTGCGCTCCGAGCCGAACGCGAGCAACGCGTCGTCCGGCAGCTTCAGCCCGCGGATGTCCTCGCCCTCCGGGTCCAGCGCGAACACCGGCCCCGGCGGCAGCTCCCCGACCTCCAGCCGCTCCACGGCGGTCGCGAAGTGCAGCCCCGCCCCACCGCGCACCACTGTGGGATGCCACGGATCGAGCGTGCCCGTGGTGACCACACCGGTCGCCCCGAAACCGGCGGCCAGCCGGATCACCGCCCCCGCGTTGCCGAGGTTGCGCGGCTGGTCGAGGACCAACACGGGCGTACGGCGGGGCGTGTGCGCCAGCGCCCGCAGGCTGGCCGCACGCGAGGGCCGCACGGCCAGGGCGGCCACGGCGGTGGGATGCGGACGCGGAACGAGGGAGGCGTACGTCTCCTGCGACACCTCTGCCAGCAGAGCGCCCATGGCGTCCCGTACGTCGGGCGCCAGCTCCTCGGCGAGGGCCAGGGCACCCGCGCGGTCGGCGGTGACGGCCACCGGAACCTCGGCGCCGAAACGCAGCGCGTGCTTGAGGGTGTGGAACCCGTCGAGCAGCACGCACGGTCCGGCGTGCCGGCGCCAGACGGCCGGCGGGTCGAGGTCTGGGTCGGTCATGCCCGGAAGCCTACGTGCGTGTGGCCGGGGTCCTTGTCGTTCTCCGCGGCCTCCTGGGAGCGGGGCCCGGGCACCGCCGCCGTACGGCCGTCACCACCGCCGTCACCACCGCCGTCCCCACCGCCGTCACCACGCCCGGCCGTCGGCCGACCCGGCAATCGGCCCGGCCATCGGCCCAGCAGCCCGGCACGCGCGCGTGCCGCCCGGCCGCCCAGCCGGCGCAGGAAGGAGGTCGGCAGGAAGACCGCGTCCGCGGCGATCATCGCCAGCGAGAAGAACGGCAGCCCCAGCACCACGGCGATCACCGCGTGCTCGGTCATCATGGCGGCCAGCAGCACGTTCTTGACCCGCCGGTTGAACAGCGTGAACGGGAACGCGACCTGCACGGCGACCGTGCCGTAGGTGATGAGCATGACCATCGTGCCGTTGGCGGCCAGCGCGTCGGAGAGCGCGGGCCAGGGCGAGAAGTACTCCAGGTTGAGCGGGTAGTAAACCGCGGTGCCGTCCTGCCAGCGCGACCCCTGGATCTTGTACCAGCCCGCGGTCGCGTAGATCAGACAGGCCTCGGCCATGATCACGACCAGCGCGCCGTTGTGCACGATGTTGGCGACCACGTCGAGCAGGATCCTCGGCTCACCGCCACCGGCCCAGCGCCCCACGGCCCACCACAGGCCCTGCGCGGCCCACACCGCCCACAGCAGCGCCGGAACGAACCAGTCGCCGTCCAGCCCGCCCGCCGACGTCATGGTGAGCAGTACGAACCCGAACACCCACCACAGCGCCGGCCCGACCCGGTCCCCACGCGCGCGTGCCCCACCCGCACGCCGCGCCCGGCGCGCGTCCAGCGACCACACCTGGCCGCAGCGCGTGAGCACCAGGTAGATGCTCATCAGGTGCAGGACGTTGTCGCCGCCGTCCCCCATGAAGACGCTGCGGTTCTGCAGCGAGAGCACGCCGACCATGAAGATCACGGACATGGTCCGGGTGCGCCAGCCCAGCAGGAGCAGCACACTGCTCAGGACGGCCAGCGCGTAGACGATCTCGAACCAGACCCGCCCGTCGGACCACATCAGCACCGTGAAGGCGCCGTTGTCCGCGATCAGCTGCTCGGCGAGGTCGTGGCCCCAGGGGCTCTCGGGACCGTACAGCTCGTGGCGGTGGGGCAGCTCGCGCAGCAGGAAGAGCAGCCAGGTGGCGCTGAAGCCGATACGGATCACGGCGGTCTGGTACGGGCCGAGCGCGGCGCCGGTGACGCGGGCGATGCCGCGGGAGACCGAGGGGGCGATGCCGGTCACGCGGCGTCCCCTTCCTTCTCACGGGCAGCCACCGGCCACCAGGGCAGCTCACGGTAGGTCGGCCGGTCGGAGACCTTCTCACCGCTCCACGAGGGCGGCTCCACGTTGGTGGTCCGGGAACGGTACTGGACGCGCTCGACGACACCGCCCGGCCCGGCGGCGTCGTTCCGGTCCAGGCGCAGGACGGCGATGCGGCGCAGATAGTCCTCGGACAGCGTGCCCCGCAGGTCCACCGGGCGGTCGTCGGAGTCGTGGGTGGCGACGAAGAAGTCCCAGGCCCGGCGGAGTTCGTTCTGCTGGGTGTGGCTCGGCAGCGGATTGCCGTCGATGCCCCGGCCGTCCTCGGCGGACAGGTCGAACCAGCCGGTCGTGCGTATCGCGCCGTCCGCCGTGCTCACCTCCGCGCGGACCTGGACGGAGACGTTCTGCTGGAGCGGGTTGGGCGCGAAGAGCTTCCAGTTCTGCTCGAACTCCGGGAAGACCCACTCGTCCACCGCCTCGCCGTGCTGCTTGGTGAGGGTGTTCGACGGTGCCACGTGCAGGAACACCAGGCCGAGGTGGGCGCAGACGGCGACGACGACGACCGCGAGGGCGGCCACGGCACCGACCTGATAGCGCGTGGAGAGCGCGGAGACACCGGTACGGGGCGCCGCGGTCGCCTGCCGGGGCACCGCGGTGGCCGTACGGGTGCCGGCTCGCATGCCGGCCTCGGACCCGGTCCCGGTCCCAGCCCCGTCTGATCCGTCGGACTCATCGGGCCCGTCGGCCCCCTCCGTCCCGGCACCGCCGGCTTCCGCACGACCGCCGTCCGTCCCGACCGGGACCTCCGGCCGATCCAGCCGATCCGGCCGATCCGGCCGATCCGGCCGATCCGGTGCGCCCCGTCCCCCCTGCTCGTCCCGCCCCCGCGGGACGTCCGAGCCTGTGTCGTACGCGTCCATTCCGCCCCGTTCCGGTCCCGATCCGTCGTACCGCCCACCCGCCGCGGGGCTCGCCCGCGCGCCACTCGTGCGGCTGCTCGGCAGCGTCCGAACGGGAACGGTACTCAGGACCGTCCGCCCGCACAGCCCCCGGCGGACCGACCGCGCAGTGGCAGTCACCACATCGTCACCGCGCGGCGGCGCGCACGGTGACACGGAGATGACCCGGAGACGAGCCGGAGGCAACCCGGGGAGACGGCCCGAAGACGACCCGGAGACGACCCGAGCGGCCCTAGAGAACGTGCCCCGGCTCGCCCTTCCCGTCCACCACCGGGCGGCCGGCCGCGGCCCACACCTGCATGCCGCCGTCGACGTTCACGGCGTCGATGCCCTGCTGGGCCAGATACATGGTGACCTGGGCCGAGCGACCGCCGGAACGGCAGATCACGTGGATCCGGCCGTCCTGCGGCGCGGCCTCGGTCAGCTCACCGTACCGGGCCACGAACTCGCTGATGGGAATGTGCAGCGCCCCGGCGGCGTGACCCGCCTGCCACTCGTCGTCCTCGCGGACGTCCAGCAGGAAGTCGCCGTCCTTGAGGTCCGTGACCTCGACCGTGGGCACACCAGCTCCGAAACTCATGCCCCAGACGCTACCGGAGCCCCCGCCCGGCTCAGTCCCGCCCGAGCGCCGCCGCCAGTTCGGCCTCGCGCTCCCGCACCTGGGTCGCCAGCTGCTCGGCGATCTCCTCCAGCAGCCGGTCGGGGTCGTCCGGGGCCAGCCGGAGCATGCCGCCGATCGCGCTCTCCTCCAGCTCCTTGGCCAGCAGCGTGAGCATCTCCTTGCGCCGGTCGAGCCATTCGAGGCGGGCGTACAGCTCCTCGCCGCGGCTCGGACGCCGCTCGGGCGCCGGACCGGCGGCCCACTCCTCTGCCAGCTCCCGCAGCTGAGCCGCGTCACCACGGGCGTAGGCGGCGTTGACCCGGGTGATGAATTCCTCGCGCCGGGTCCGCTCCTCGTCCTCCTGCGCCAGGTCGGGGTGGGCCTTGCGGACCAATTCGCGGTAGAGCTTGCGGGCCTCCTCGCCGGGCCGGACCCGCTGCGGGGGACGTACCGCCTGGTCCGTGAGCATCGCCGTGGCCTCCGGGAACAGTCCGTCCCCGTCCATCCAGCCGTTCAGCAGTTCCTCGACCCCGGGGATCGGCATCAGCCGGGCCCGCGCCTCGTCGGCCCGGCGGCGGTCCTCGGCGTCGCCGGTGCCGGCCGCCCTGGCCTCCAGGATCTGCGCCTCCAGCTCCTCGAGCCGCGCGTACACCGGGCCGAGCCGCTGTTCGTGCAGGCGTGAGAAGTTCTCGACCTCCACACGGAAGGTCTCCAGCGCGATCTCGTACTCGATGAGTGCCTGCTCGGCGGCCCGTACGGCCTGTTCCAGCCGTTCCTCGGGACGCGGCGCACCGTCCTCGGGCGTCGCCGCCGGCTCCGCACCGGCGCCGCCACCACCCTGCTCAGCTTCCGGGGTCGTCACCCGACCAGCGTAGGCCACACCCCGTCCGGCGCCGCCCGGCCCGCCGTACCCGGCGCGCGCCCTGGCCGCCCGCGCACGACGTACGCCGTCCGAGGCGGCCACGCCCCGCCGCCTCCGGGGCGCTCCGGCACGGGCGGCGGGAGCGTCACACCCCCAGTTCCGCCGCGACCCGCCCCGCCCGCACCGCGCCCACCAGTTCCGCGTGGTCCGCCTCCGTACGGTCGGCGTAGGCCACGGCGAAGGCGGACACCGCCTCGTCCAGCTCGTCGTTCTTGCCGCAGTAGCCGGCGATGAGCCGCGGGTCGGCGCTGTGCGCGTGGGCGCGGGCCAGCAGGGCGCCGGTCATGCGGCCGTAGTCGTCCATCTGGTCGGCGGCCAGGGCCGTGGCGTCGACGCTGCCCTTGCGGTTGCGGAACTGCCGCACCTGGAACGGCCGCCCGTCGACCGCCGTCCAGCCCAGCAGCATGTCGCTGACCACCTGCATCCGCTTCTGCCCCATGACCACCCGGCGCCCCTCGTGCGGGGCCTCGGGGGCGTCGAAGCCGACGGCCGCCAGATGGGGCAGCAGCGCGGAGGGCCTGGCCTCCTTCACCTGGAGCACGAGCGGTTCACCGCGGTGGTCCAGGAGCAGCACGACGTACGACCGCGTGCCCACGCTGCCGGTCCCGACGACCCGGAAGGCGACGTCGTGCACCGCGTACCGGGCCAGCAGCGGGAGCCGGTCCTCGGAGAGGGTGGCCAGATAGGGCTCCAGGGCGGCCGCGACCGCCGCCGCCTCCCCGGCCGGGACCCGCCGCAGCACCGGCGGGGCGTCGGCGAAGCGCCGCCCGCCGTCCTCGGTGGACTCGGTCGACTTGGCGGCGAAGCGCCCGCTGGTGTTGGCCCGCGCCTTCTCGGAGACCCGTTCCAGCGTGCCGAGCAGGTCGTGGGCGTCGGTGTGGGAGACGAGTTCCTCGTCCGCGATGGCGTTCCAGGCGTCCAGCGTGGGGAGCTTCGCCAGCAGCCGCATGGTGCGCCGGTAGGCGCCCGCCGTGTCGTGGGCGGCCTCGCGGCAGGTGTCCTCGTCGGCGCCGGCCTCCCGGCCCGCGAGGACGATCGAGGCGGCGAGGCGCTTGAGGTCCCACTCCCAGGGGCCGTGGACCGTCTCGTCGAAGTCGTTCAGGTCGATGACCAGGCCGCCGCGGGCGTCACCGTAGAGACCGAAGTTGGCGGCGTGCGCGTCGCCGCAGATCTGGGCGCCGATCCCCGTCGTCGGCGTACGCGCCAGGTCGTACGCCATCAGCCCCGCCGACCCGCGCAGGAAGGCGAACGGTGTGGCGGCCATCCGCCCCACCCGTATCGGGGTGAGCCCGGGTATCCGGCCGCGGTTGGACTCCTCGACCGCGCTCACCGCGTCCGGCCGGGAGGCGTCCAGGACGAGCTCGGCGTGCGCGGACCGCGGAACGCGCGTGCGCAGCGCCTTGCCCTCCGCCTTCGGCGAGCCGCCGACGGGCCACCGCGCGAACCCCGGCACGAACGGCACCCGCACGCCCTCCGCCGCGTCCGCGACCGCGCCCACACTCGCACTCGCCCCCGCCGTCGTCCCCGCCGTCGCCTCGGTCATCGCGACCGCCCTCCCCGTACTCGTACCCGTACGCGCACCCGTGCCGTACCCGTGTCCGCGCCGCCCCTCCCGGGCGTCGACGCGCCACGACCGTACCCCCGGGCGATCCGCCCGTACACGGGCCCGCCCGCCCCGTCCCGCCGCCCGCATAACGCCGGGCAGGGGGCGAAACAGGAGGTGCCCGGGCCCCCACCGGCCCGCATACGGTTTCCAGCGATCACCACGGAGCGCGCCCGCCGAAGCAACGACAGCAGCCTGCCCCGCGCGGCGAGCGCGCTCCCTGTCCCCGAGGTCCCGCATGTCGCACGTCCCGTCCAGCTTCCCCAGGGACCACCCCACCGACGAGACCGAGGAACCGCCATGACCTCCGACGCCCCCACCACCCCCGACGAACCCGGCACCGGGCCCGGACCGGACACCGACACCGGCACCACCGCCGACCGCGGCATCAGCCGCAAGACGCTGCTCAGGGCGGCCGTCGCCGCCGGCGCCGCCGTCCCGCTGCTCGCCACCGGCTCCATCGCGCTCGCCCGGGACGCCGCCCGCTCCTCCACCGGGAAGGCCCTGCCGCCGACCCCGTTCTGCGACGACGGCGACGACCCGACGCCCGACCAGATGGAGGGCCCCTACTTCAAGCCGAACTCCCCGCTGCGCACCAACCTGGTGACGCCCGGCACCGCCGGTACCCGGCTGACCGTCAGCGGCTACGTCTTCGGCCGCAACTGCGCCCCGCTGCCCGGCGTGCTCCTCGACTTCTGGCAGGCCGACAACGCCGGTGCCTACGACATGGCCGGATACACCTTCCGCGGCCACCAGTTCACCGACGCCACGGGCGCGTTCTCGCTGCGGACGATCGTCCCCGGCCTCTATCCGGGCCGCACCCGGCACATCCACGTCAAGGCACAGGCGCCCGGTGAACCCGTACTGACCACCCAGCTGTACTTCCCCGGCGAGCCCCGCAACAGCACGGACGCCCTCTTCGACCCCGCGCTGCTGATGAACGTCCGCGGCGTCGGCGGCGGCAAGGAGGGCAGCTTCGACTTCGTCCTGAACGTGGACGGCGATCCGGGCCCCGGCCCCACCGACCCGCCGACCGACCCGCCGGGCGGCACCTGGGCGGCCGGCCGCTCCTACGCCGCCGGCGACGGGGTGACGTACGGCGGCGGCTCCTACCGCTGCCTCCAGGCGCACACCTCGATGACGGGCTGGGAGCCGCCCAACGTGCCGGCCCTGTGGCGCCGCGAGTCCTGAGACCTTCCTCACAGCGCACCGCGGCCGCACGGCGCCCCCACAGCGCCGTGCCCGAGCATGCGGAAGCCCCCCAGGTCCGAGACCTGGGGGGCTTCCGGCTGGTGCGCGAGGGGGGAGTTGAACCCCCACGCCCTTTCGGGCACTGGAACCTGAATCCAGCGCGTCTGCCTATTCCGCCACCCGCGCATTGGGTGTGTCCTCGGGGCCTTTCCTTGCGGTCCGGCACCTTCCGACACGAGAACATTAGCACGCTGGATCGGGTGGATTCACATCCCTTTCCAGGCGGGGCAGGCAGCGCGCAAGGCCCGGGGAGCAGGGCGCCCGCCCTCCTTCGGACACTCGGGCACTCGTATCGACCCGGGTCCGTTCACGTATCAACCTCGTACCGGTCCGGCCCGTCTCCCCAAGAGCCGGTAGGGGTCCACAGTCAGGTGCGGGACACTGGTCTGCGGCCGCCTCTACGATCCTGGGCATGAGTACCTGCGGGAGAGCATCCCGAAGGACCCCGAGAGTTCGAAGGGGAGCTCCGGCGGGAACTCCGAGAGGCGTCGACACCCGTCGACCGGGCCGACAGGGGGAACCAGCCGATCGACCGGCGCGTGGATACGATCAGTAAGCAGTACCAAGTAAGCAGTGCGCGGGTGAGCGGTACACGCGTAAGCAGGACGCAAGGCAGCAGTGCGCACGGCAGCAGTACGCAAGGCAGTGGACAGGACGGCAGCGACGGAGGAGGTGCCCCATGGGAGTCCTGAAGAAGTTCGAGCAGCGTCTCGAAGGTCTGGTCAACGGCACCTTCGCGAAGGTGTTCAAGTCCGAGGTGCAGCCCGTGGAGATCGCGGGAGCGCTCCAGCGCGAATGCGACAACAACGCGACCATCTGGAACCGCGACCGCACCGTCGTACCCAATGACTTCATCGTGGAACTGAGCACGCCCGACTTCGAGCGCCTCAGCCCCTACTCCGGCCAGCTCGGCGACGAGCTCGCCGGCATGGTCCGCGACTACGCCAAGCAGCAGCGCTACACCTTCATGGGACCGATCAAGGTCCACCTGGAGAAGGCGGACGACCTCGACACCGGCCTGTACCGGGTGCGCAGCCGTACGCTCGCCTCCTCCAGCAGCCACCAGGGCGGCCCGGCTCCCGCGGGCCCCACCGCTCCCCCTGCCCCCACCGGGCGGCCCGGCGGCCCGGGCGGTGGCTACGGCTACCCGCCGGCCGCCGCCCCCGCGGGCGCCCCGCCCATGCCGGCCGCGCCGCCACCCGGCGGACGCCCCGGCGGATACGGCTACCCGCAGCCCGCGGGCGGCCAGCAGCCCCCGCCCGCACCCGCGGCCGGCGGACGCACCCGCCACTGGATCGAGATCAACGGCACCCGCCATCAGATCTCCCGCGCGACGCTCGTGCTCGGACGCAGCACCGAGGCCGACGTGCGGATCGACGACCCCGGCGTCTCCCGCCGGCACTGCGAGATCCGGACCGGAACGCCCTCGACGATCCAGGATCTCGGGTCCACCAACGGCATCGTGGTGGACGGGCAGCACACCACCCGCGCTACGCTCCGCGACGGCTCGCGGATCGTCGTGGGCAGCACCACCGTTATCTACAGGCAAGCCGAAGGGTGATCCGGGGGCAATGTCAGAGCTGACCCTCACGGTCATGCGGCTGGGTTTTCTCGCCGTATTGTGGCTGTTCGTGATCGTGGCCGTGCAGGTCATCCGCAGCGACCTGTTCGGCACGCGGGTCACCCAGCGCGGAGCGCGGCGCGAAGCCGCCCGACCGCAGCAGGCCGCCGCGCGCCAGGGACAGGCGCCTCCACCGCAGCGCCAGCAGCAGAGCGGCGGCCGGGGCCGCCGGGGCGCTCCCACCAAACTGGTCGTGACGGAGGGCACCCTCACCGGCACCACCGTTGCCCTCCAGGGCCAGACCATCACGCTCGGCCGGGCACACGACTCGACGATCGTGCTGGACGACGACTACGCCTCCAGCCGCCATGCCAGGATCTACCCCGACCAGAACGGCCAGTGGATCGTCGAGGACCTGGGCTCCACCAACGGCACCTACCTGGACCGGTCCCGGCTGACGACCCCCACACCGATCGGGCCGGGGTCGCCGATCCGCATCGGCAAGACCGTCATCGAGCTGCGGAAGTAGTGCTACACCAATGAATGAGCGCGAGCGGAGCGAGCACGCAGCGGCGGCCGGCACCCTGGGCCCCGGCGCGCTCCCGACCGGAGGGTGGGCAGTGTGGCTCGACACGACCGGCTGTACCCGGAGCCGACGGGCGAGGTGCGCATGAGTCTGTCACTGCGCTTCGCCGCCGGATCGCACAAGGGCATGATCCGGGAGGGCAACGAGGACTCCGGTTACGCCGGTCCGCGCCTGCTCGCCATCGCCGACGGCATGGGCGGCCAGGCCGCCGGCGAGGTCGCCTCCTCCGAGGTGATCTCCACCATCGTCGCCCTCGACGACGACGTGCCCGGCTCCGACATCCTCACCTCCCTCGGCACCGCCGTACAGCGCGCCAACGACCAGCTGCGGCAGATGGTCGAGGAGGACCCCGCCCTCGAAGGCATGGGCACCACCCTCACCGCCCTGCTCTGGACCGGCCAGCGCCTCGGCCTCGTCCACGTCGGCGACTCCCGCGCCTACCTCCTGCGCGACGGCGTCCTCACCCAGATCACGCAGGACCACACCTGGGTTCAGCGCCTGGTCGACGAGGGCCGCATCACCGAGGAGGAGGCCGGCACCCACCCGCAGCGCTCCCTGCTGATGCGCGCGCTCGGCAGCGGCGACCACGTCGAGCCCGACCTGTCCATCCGCGAGGTCAGGGCCGGCGACCGCTACCTCATCTGCTCCGACGGACTCTCCGGCGTCGTCTCCCACCAGACGATGGAGGACACCCTCGCCAGCTACCAGGGCCCCCAGGAGACCGTCCAGGAGCTGATCCAGCTCGCCCTGCGCGGCGGCGGGCCCGACAACATCACGGTCATCATCGCCGACGTCCTCGACCTCGACACCGGTGACACCCTCGCCGGCCAGCTCTCCGACACCCCGATCGTGGTCGGCGCCGTCGCCGAGAACCAGGCCCAGTTCGGCGACAACGGCATCATGCAGACCCCGGCCGGCCGCGCCGCCGGACTCGGCCGCCAGGGCGGCGGGCAGCGCGGCGGCGGCGAGTTCGGCCCGCCCGGCAGCGGCGACACCACCGGCTACATCCCGGCCGGCGGCTTCGACGACTACGGCCCCGACGACTTCACCAAACCCCGCAAAAGCCGCAAGTGGCTGAAGAGGTCCCTCTACACCGTGCTCGCCCTCGCCGTCATCGGCGGCGGCACGTACGGCGGCTGGCGCTGGACCCAGACCCAGTACTACGTCGGCACCAACAACGACCACCTCGCGCTGTACCGGGGCATCAGCCAGGACCTCGCCTGGGTCTCCCTCTCGAAGATCCAGAAGGATCACCCCGAGATCGAACTCAAGTACCTGCCGCCCTACCAGCAGAAACTGGTCGAGGCCACCATCCCCGAGAGCGACCTGGCCGACGCCCGGGCGAAGATCGAGGAACTGGCGGTGCAGGCCTCCGCCTGCAAGAAGCAGGCCGACCGGCGCACCGCGGAGACCGAGAAGAACGCGAAGACGGGCGAGGGCGAGGCCGGAGGCACCACGGGAACCACACCCGCCTCCTTCACGTCCAAGGCCTCACCGACCCCGAACCCCTCGGGATCACCGAAGGCACCCGAATCGTCCGAGTCCCCGTCCACGACCGCACCCACTCCAGGCTCCGGCCCGACCCTCTCGGAGGAAGAGCAGAAGGTCGTCTCGCTGTGCGGTAAGCAGTAGGCAAGCCGTGAGAGGCCCTGTCACACGATGAGCAGTTCTACCAACTCGCCGACGCACCACACGTCCACGATCGGCGCCATCGGCGCCCCGAGCCGGCGCAACACCGAGCTGGCTCTGCTCGTGTTCGCCGTCCTCATCCCGGTCTTCGCCTACGCCAACGTGGGCCTGGCCATCAACGACGAGGTGCCCGCCGGCCTGCTGAGCTACGGCCTCGGCCTCGGCCTCCTGGCCGGCGTCGGCCACCTCGTCGTGCGCAAGTTCGCGCCGTACGCGGACCCGCTGATGCTGCCCCTGGCCACCCTGCTCAACGGACTCGGCCTCGTCGCCATCTGGCGACTCGACCAGTCCGAACTCCTCCAGGACATCGAGCAGGCCGGCACCGCCGCACCCCGGCAGTTGATGTACACCGCGATGGGTATCGCCCTGTTCGTCGCCGTGATGATCTTCCTCAAGGACCACCGCGTCCTGCAGCGCTACACCTACATCTCCATGGTCGGCGCCCTGTTCCTGCTGCTGCTCCCCCTGGTGCCGGGCCTCGGCAAGAACATCTACGGCGCCAAGATCTGGATCCAGGTCGGCTCCTTCTCCATCCAGCCCGGAGAGTTCGCCAAGATCGTCCTGGCGATCTTCTTCGCCGGCTACCTGATGGTGAAGCGCGACGCGCTCGCACTCGCCAGCCGCCGCTTCATGGGCCTCTACCTGCCCCGCGGCCGCGACCTCGGCCCCATCCTCGTCGTCTGGATGGTCTCGATCCTCATCCTGGTCTTCGAGACCGACCTCGGCACCTCGCTGCTGTTCTTCGGCATGTTCGTGATCATGCTGTACGTCGCCACCGAGCGGACCAGCTGGATCGTCTTCGGTCTGCTGATGTCCGCCGTCGGCGCCGTCGGTGTCGCCAGCTTCGAACCCCACATCCAGCAGCGCGTCGACGCCTGGCTCGACCCGATGAAGGAGTACACGCTCTCCCGCGCGGGCGTCGGCGGCCACTCCGAGCAGGCCATGCAGGCCCTGTGGGCCTTCGGCTCCGGCGGCACCCTCGGCACCGGCTGGGGCCAGGGCCACTCCGAGCTCATCCGGTTCGCCGCCAACTCCGACTTCATCCTCGCCACCTTCGGCGAGGAACTCGGCCTGGCCGGCCTCATGGCCCTGCTCCTGCTCTACGCGTTGATCGTGGAACGCGGCGTCCGCACCGCCCTCGCCGCCCGCGACCCGTTCGGCAAGCTCCTCGCCATCGGCCTCTCCGGCGCCTTCGCCCTCCAGGTCTTCGTCGTCGCCGGCGGCGTCATGGGCCTCATCCCGCTCACCGGCATGACGATGCCCTTCCTCGCCTACGGAGGCTCCTCGGTCATCGCCAACTGGGCCCTGATCGGCATCCTGCTGCGCATCAGCGACACCGCCCGCAGACCAGCACCCGCCGCTCCCGCCAACCCAGACGCCGAGATGACCCAGGTGGTCCGACCGTGAACAAGCCACTGCGCCGAATCGCGATCTTCTGCGGCCTCCTCGTCCTCACCCTGCTCATCCGCGACAACTGGCTCCAGTACGTCCAGGCGGACGAGCTCAAGGAGGACGAGCACAACCGCCGCGTCGCCATCGAGCGGTACGCCAGCCCGCGCGGCGACATCATCGTCGACGGCCAGGCCATCACCGGCCACGCCACCACCAAGGGCGACTTCAAGTACAAGCGCACCTACAAGAACGGCGCCATGTGGGCGCCCGTCACCGGCTACGTCTCCCAGGCCTACGGCGCCACCCAGATCGAAGCCATCAACGACGGCATCCTCACCGGCAACGACGACCGGCTCTTCTTCCGCAACACCCTCGACATGATCACCGGCAAGAAGCGCGAGGGCGGCAACGTCGTCACCACCCTCAACAGCGCCGCCCAGAAGGCCGCCTACGACGGTCTGAAGAAGCAGGGCGCCAAGGGTGCCGTCGTCGCGATCGAACCGTCCACCGGCAAGATCCTCTCGATGGCCTCCTACCCCTCCTACGACCCCACCTCGATCGCCGGCAGCAACGAGGCGGCCGGCGAGGCCTGGAACAAGCTCCAGAAGAAGAACAACCCGAACGACCCGATGCTCAACCGCGCCCTGCGCGAGGTCTACCCGCCCGGCTCCACCTTCAAGGTGCTCACCGCGGCCGCCGCCCTGGAACACGGCCTGTACGACTCGGCGGACGAGAAGACCGACTCCCCCCTGCCCTGGACGATGCCCGGCACCACCACCGAGCTGCCCAACGAGGGCGACCTCCCCTGCGAGGACGCCACCCTGCGCGAGGCACTCCGCGTGTCCTGCAACACCGTCTTCGGCAAGGTCGGCTCCGACCTCGGCAACGACAAGATGCTCGAGACGGCCAAGAAGTTCGGCTTCACCGAGGAGCAGTTCGTCCCCGTGCGCTCCAGCGCCTCCGTCTTCTCGGACGACATGAACAAGTCGCAGACCGCGCTCTCCGCCATCGGCCAGTACAACACCGCCGCCACCCCGCTCCAGATGGCCATGGTCACCTCGGCCATCGCCAACAACGGCACCCTGATGAAGCCGTACATGGTCGACGAACTCCAGGCCCCCAACCTCGACACCATCGAGAAGACGGACCCCGAGGAGATGAGCAAGCCGCTGTCCGCGGACAACGCCCAGATCCTCCAGGACATGATGGAAACCGTCGTCAAGGACGGCACGGGAACCAACGCACAGATCGACGGCGTCACGGTAGGCGGCAAGACCGGCACCGCGCAGCACGGTGTCGACAACAGTGAGAACCCCTACGCCTGGTTCATCTCGTACGCCAAGGGCGAGGACGGCGGCTCGCCCGTCGCCGTGGCCGTGGTGATCGAGGACGAGAACGCCGTCCGTGACGACATCTCCGGCGGCGGGCTCGCGGCGCCGATCGCGAAGAACGTCATGGAGGCCGTTCTGGAGAGCAAGAAGTGACCACGGGCTGAACAGGACGTGACTCCGGTCACGTCCCCTTCACATAGGCGCACGTTGCGATACCGGTCCTGTATCGGGTATCGGGCTTGGCCAGGTCACTCGGAGCGAGCCGGGTACGGTAGGCCGGACGGCAGCCTCCGACCGTACAAGCATGCCGGTCGGGACCGACGGAGAGGGCTGGTAGTAACCATGGAAGAGCCGCGTCGCCTCGGCGGCCGGTACGAGCTGGGCCCGGTGCTCGGCCGTGGTGGCATGGCGGAGGTTTACCACGCGCATGACACCCGGCTCGGACGCCAGGTGGCGGTGAAGACGCTGCGCGCGGACCTCGCGCGCGACCCGTCCTTCCAGGCCCGCTTCCGCCGGGAGGCCCAGTCGGCCGCCTCGCTCAACCACCCCGCGATCGTGGCGGTCTACGACACGGGCGAGGACTACATCGACAACGTGTCGATCCCGTACATCGTCATGGAGTACGTCGACGGTTCCACACTCCGTGAACTGCTCCACTCCGGCCGCAAGCTGCTGCCGGAGCGGACGCTGGAGATGACCATCGGCATCCTCCAGGCGCTGGAGTACTCGCACCGGGCAGGCATCGTCCACCGCGACATCAAGCCGGCCAACGTCATGCTGACGCGGGGCGGCCAGGTCAAGGTCATGGACTTCGGCATCGCCCGCGCCATGGGCGACTCCGGCATGACGATGACGCAGACGGCCGCGGTGATCGGCACCGCCCAGTACCTCTCGCCGGAGCAGGCCAAGGGCGAGCAGGTCGACGCGCGATCCGACCTGTACTCCACGGGCTGCCTCCTCTACGAGCTGCTCACGGTGCGGCCGCCCTTCGTCGGCGACTCCCCGGTCGCCGTCGCCTACCAGCACGTGCGCGAGGAACCGCAGGCGCCCAGCGTCTTCGACCCCGAGATCACGCCCGAGATGGACGCGATCGTGCTGAAGGCCCTGGTCAAGGACCCCGACTACCGCTACCAGTCGGCCGATGAGATGCGTGCCGACATCGAGGCCTGTCTCGACGGCCAGCCGGTCGGCGCCACCGCCGCGCTCGGCGCCATGGCCGCGGGCGGCTACGGCGCCTACCCCGACGACCAGCCGACCACCGCCCTGCGCTCGGACGCGGGCGGCGGCGCCACGACCATGCTGCCGCCCATGAACCCGGACGACGGCGGCTACGGCTACGACGACCGCCCCGACCGGCGCCGCCAGCAGCCGCGCAAGTCGAACACCTCCACGATCTTCCTGGTCCTGGCCGGCATCCTCGTCCTCGTGGGCGCGATCCTGATCGGCAAGTACGCGTTCAGCGGCAGCGGCGGGCCAGGCAACGACAAGGTCGACGTGCCGGCCTTCGTCGGCCAGACCAGGGCCGACGCCCAGCAACTGGCCACCAACGCCGACCTGGAACTGGCCTTCACGCAGAAGCCCTGCGAGGACCAGAAGAAGGGCAGCATCTGCTCGCAGGACCCCGCGCAGGGCACCAGCGTCGACAAGAAGTCCACCGTCAACCTGGTCGTCTCGACCGGCGCCCCCAAGGTCGCCGTGCCGAACGTCATCGACAAGAACGTCGACGAGGCCACCCAGCAGCTCAAGGACAAGGGCTTCGAGGTCGAGACCAAGCAGACCGAGTCCTCCCAGGACGAGGGCACCGTCCTCAGCCAGGACCCCGACCCGGGCAACGAGCTGGAGAAGGGCTCCACGGTGACCCTGGAGGTCGCCAAGGCCGAGGAGAAGTCCACAGTGCCGGACGTCCTCGGCCGCAGCTGCGACGAGGCCAAGGCCCAGATGGAGAGCAGCGACCTCGAAGCCACCTGCACGGACCAGCCGACGACCGACCCGAACCAGGACGGCAAGGTCATCTCCACGACGCCCACGGCGAACACGCAGGTCGACAAGGGCTCCCCGGTGCAGATCTTCGTGGGCAAGGTCGCGGAGAAGACGAAGGTTCCGGAGATCAAGCTCGGGACCCCGCTGGGTCAGGCCAAGCAGACCCTGCAGCAGGCCGGCTTCACCAACATCCAGGTCTCCGGTCCCGGCGACGACAACGCCCTGGTGATACAGCAGAACCCGCCGGCGGGCACCGAGGTCGACGACCCGGCCGCCACGCCGATCACCCTCACCACCGCGGGTGGCAACGGAAACGGCAACGGCGGTAACAACGGCGGCGGCTTCATCGGCGGCCTCCGCGGCGACGACTGACGCACCCCGGCAACTCACCGGTACGGCAAGAGCCCCGGCCCCTCAGCGGAGGGACCGGGGCTCTGTCGTAGTCACCTCACCGCAACTCAACCGGCGGAGTCCGCTCCCCGTCCACCTTCTCCGTGCGCACCAGCTCCCCCCACACCACGTACCGGTACCGGCTCGTGTACACCGGCGTGCAGGTCGTCAGCGTGATGTAGTGGCCGGCCTTCTTCTTGCCGGACTCCTCGGGGACCGCGTCGAGCACCTTGACGTTGAACTTCGACGTCTCGGGAAGGACCGCGTAGGTCTTGTAGACGTACCACTTGTCCTTCGTCTCGAAGACGATCGGGTCGCCCTTCTCGATCTTGTCGATGTTGTGGAACTTCGCCCCGTGCCCGTCCCGGTGCGCCGCCAGCGAGAAGTTGCCCTTCTTGCCGGAGGTCGGCAGCGCCGACTTGACCGGGTCGGTGTAGTAGCCGGCCACGCCGTCGTTGAGGATCTTCATCGACGTGCCCTTCTCCACCAGGATGTCGCCGTTCCCCATCGCCGGCACGTGCAGGAAGCCGATGCCCGCCCTGGTGTCCAGCGCCCCCGGACCGTCCGGACCGACCCGGTCCTGGGCCCAGTCGTCGCGGACCTTGTCGGCCTGCTCGTCCGCCGCGCGGTCGGCGACCACGTTCGTCCACCACAGGGAGTAGACGACGAACAGGCCGAGCACCAGGCCCGCGGTGATCAGGAGCTCGCCGAAGACGCTGACGGCCCGCGCGACGATCCGCCCCGGGCCGCGACCGCGGCGGGGTGCCGCGGGCTCCGGTGGGCCGTCCGCGCCGGTGTGCTCTTCGTGCTCCGTGTCGGTGGTCGCTGCCACTGGTCATCCGCCCTTAACTGACGAGCGCATCCGGCTTGCCCTTGCTGCGCGGCCGTTCCTCGATCATCTTGCCCCAGACGATCATCCGGTACTTGCTCGTGAACTCCGGCGTGCAGGTCGTGAGGGTGATGTAGCGGCCGGGTTCCTTGAAACCGGACTGCTTCGGCACCGGGTCGAGGACGCTGACGTTGCTCGGCGAGGTCACCGGCAGTATCGACGCCATCTTGTAGACGAAGTACTCGTCCTGCGTCTCCACGACGATCGGATCGCCCGGGCTCAGCTTGTTGATGTACCGGAACGGTTCGCCATGCGTGTTGCGATGCCCCGCCAGCCCGAAGTTGCCCGTCTTCGCCTCCGGCATCGCCGTCTTCAGCGCACCCTCGGCGTAGTGCCCGACCATGCCCCGGTCCAGGACCTTCTCGTCGTCGATGCCCTCCGCGATCGGCACCACGACGTCCAGCTTGGGAATGTGCAGCAGCGCGAACCCCTGCCCCGGCTCGAACGTCCCCGGATTCCGCTTGCCGCTCGCCCAGTCGTCCTGGAGACTGCTCGCCGCCTTGTCCGCCTGCGCCTGCGCCCGCACGTTCGTCCACCACAACTGGTACGTGACGAACAGCAGCATCAGCACACCGGTCGTGATGAAGACCTCACCGATCGCACGGCTGGCGATCACCGCGGCACCCGGCTTGCGCGCACGAGCCTGCCGACGCGCCTCTACGCGCGACAGAGGCGCTTTCGGCGCCTCGACCGGCTCCTGTGCCGCCGACGGGCCCCGGGAGGCCCCACGACGTCCGTGACGCCCTTTCGCGGCCTTCCTGCGGGCCGCGCGACCGCCGCCCGCGGGAGAAGCCGTGGTCCTCCGCTCCGGCGGCGGGTCCGGAACCCACAGCGCCACCGTCTCGTCGTCGCCGACGACCGACCGGTACGGCTCCCCGGAGGAGAAGTCCCCAGAAGCGGAGCCCTCGTGCCAACCGCCCCCGAACGCACCGGAATCCCCGTACGGCCGCCCGTACGAGGATCCCTGGTCACCGGCCGCGCCGGAGTCACGCTCGGGGCGCAGCGCGGTCACGCCGTGGCCCTGCCCACCACCGGGGCGAGCCCCGCCGACCTCGCCACCGCGTCCTGGTCGCCGCACTCCGCCAGCCAGTTGGCCAGCATCCGGTGCCCGTGCTCGGTCAGCACCGACTCCGGATGGAACTGCACACCCTCGACGGGCAGTTCACGATGGCGCAGCCCCATCACGATCCCGTCGTGCGTGCGTGCCGTCACCTCCAGCTCCGCCGGAACCGTGGCCGGCTCCGCCGCCAGCGAGTGGTACCGCGTCGCCGTGAACGGAGAGGGCAGGCCCGCGAAGACGCCCTGGCCCGCGTGCTCGACCGGCGAGGTCTTGCCGTGCAGCAGCTCCGGCGCCCGGTCCACCACACCGCCGTACGCCACCTGCATCGACTGCATGCCGAGGCAGACGCCGAAGACGGGCACCCCGGTCGCCGCGCAGTGCCGGACCATCTCGACGCAGACCCCCGCCTGCTCCGGCGTACCCGGGCCGGGGGAGAGCAGCACGCCGTCGAAGCCGTCCTGGGCGTGCGCCGTCGACACCTCGTCGTTGCGCAGCACCTCGCACTCGGCGCCCAGCTGATACAGGTACTGGACCAGGTTGAAGACGAAGCTGTCGTAGTTGTCGACGACGAGGATGCGCGCACTCACTGGTTGTCCACCGTCACATCGTTGAAGGGGAGCAGCGGCTCGGCCCACGGGAAGACGTACTGGAAGAGGACGTAGACCACGGTCACCGCCAGCATGAGTGAGAGCAGCGCCTTCACCCACGCGCTCCCCGGCAGATGCCGCCAGATCCAGCCGTACATGCCGTCCCTTCCGTCGCACCACGGCGCCAGACTCACGCCGTACCGCACCAGACTAGCGGCGCGGGGCCCTCCGGAAAGGCGTCAATCCACAGGCTGGGCATAGTGCAGGTCCGCCGTGCCCGAGTAGCCCGGCAGCGTCACCCGCCCCTCGTCCTCGACCTTCCAGCCCAGCCCGTAGACGTTGACGTACACCATGTAGTTCTGGATCGCCGGGGACGCGGCCAGCGCTTCCTTCAGCCGCTCCGGATCCCCCACCGCCTGGATCTTGTACGGCGGGGAGTAGACGCGGCCCTGGAGGATCAGGGTGTTGCCCACACAGCGCACCGCGCTGGTGGAGATCAGCCGCTGGTCCATCACCTTGATGCCCTCGGCGCCGCCCTGCCACAGCGCGTTCACCACGGCCTGGAGATCCTGCTGGTGGATCACCAGGTAGTCGGGCTCGGGTTCCGGGTAGCCGGGGAGCTTGGCGGTGGCGTCCGGCGGGGCGTCATCGAGCGTGACCGAGATCGACTCGCCCTTCAGCTTCTGCGTACCCGCCTTCTTCTTCAGCGCCGCGAGCTTGTCCGCCTCCGCCTTCGTGCTTCCGTTGTCGCGCTCGGCGAGCGCGTCGATCTCGTCGCGCAGAGCCGCGTTGGACTCCTCCAGCTCACCGTTCTCCCCGCTGCGCTCGTGGATGAGATCGGACAACTTGAGCAAAGAGGCGTCCGTGCGGATATTGGTGCCCTTGGCGGTATTGAAGCTGGTGAAGAATATGAGTCCCGCGAGAGCGAAGACGGCCGCCGTGAGTACGCGCACGGGCCGGAATCGGCGCCTGCGGGCAGGACTGGATCCCGTCCCGGGGGAGTCGGCAGAATTGCTCAACGTACCCTTATCTCCTTCGGCGCCACGGAAGCACTACGCTAACGGACGCCCGGGGGAGCGCTCAGAGTCCCCGACCCCGTTCCCTGCGCGGCCACGCAGCGCATCGACAGGAGAGACCCTCGTGCCGAAGTCACGTATCCGCAAGAAGGCCGACTACACGCCGCCGCCGTCGAAGCAGGCGACCAGCATCAAGCTGACCAGCCGCAGCTGGGTGGCACCCGTCATGCTGGCCATGTTCGTCATCGGCCTCGCCTGGATCGTCGTCTTCTACGTCACCGACGGTTCACTGCCCATCGACGCGCTGGGCAACTGGAACATCGTGGTGGGCTTCGGTTTCATCGCCGCCGGATTCGGTGTCTCGACGCAGTGGAAGTAGCCGGCCAGTAGTCCGGCAGCAGCCCGCTCGCGGGCTGGACGCAGCTCTCCCCAGGGCTATCCACGGAGTTATCCACAGGCGTTATCCACATGGGGAAAAGAAAGACGATCTGTGGATAACCCACTGGACATTGACGCCGGTGTGACGGAAGTACTGGCAACCGAAAACACGTTCGCCCCCTGCCTGACCTGCGGAAACCCAAGTCAGCTACAGGGGGCACACTTGTTCCCGCACGCTGTGCACAAGATCCGCCACCCGCTGTGGACAACGCGTGCTCAGGTGAGCTGGGCGGTTCTCAACAGGGTCAGGCCGACGACGGCCACGAGGACCAGCGCGCAGGTGCCGTACTGCACGAGCGTCCGCCGCTCGCGCGGGGCGTGGAGCATGGCGTAGCCGATCGCGGCGCCGGCGACGAGGCCGCCGACGTGGGCCTGCCAGGCGATGTTGGCCCAGGTGAAGGTGAAGACCAGGTTGATCACCAAGAGGATGGCGATCGGCCGCATGTCGGCGTTGAGGCGGCGGACGAGTGCGGCGGTGGCGCCGAAGAGGCCGAAGACCGCGCCGGAGGCGCCGAGGGTGGCCTGGGTGGGCGAGGCCAGCAGATAGGTGAGCGCGCTGCCGGCCAGACCGGAGACGAGGTAGAGCGTGAAGTAGCGGGCTCTGCCGAGGGCGGCTTCCAGAGGGCCTCCGAGGAACCAGAGGCTGAGCATGTTGAAGCCGATGTGCCAGATTTCCTCGTGGGTGAACATCGTGGTCACCAGGCGGTACCACTCGCCCTCGGCGACGCCCTCGTTCGGGATGTAGTAGGGGGCGGGAGGCCATTGCCCGACCAGGACCATGCCGCCTAGGAAGGACTCCGACAGGGCGTGTACGGCGATGAACACCGCGACGTTGATCCCGATGAGGATCTTGGTGAGGAGGTGGGGGTCCGCGGCGACGGTACCTCCGGCCAGGGTGCGCGGCCGGGACGCGGCCGGGGCCGGCCCGCCGCCGGTGCGGCCGCTCGCGCAGTCGGGGCAGTGGAAGCCCACGGAGGCGTTGACCATGCAGTCCGTGCAGATGGGGCGTTCGCAGCGGGTGCAGCGGATGCCGGTCTCCCGGTCGGGGTGGCGGTAGCAGCCGGGTGTGCTCTGGGCGTCCGGTGGGCCGGCTGCCGCGTGGTCCATGGCTTCCCCTCGGTCGTCCTGTGAGCGGTGTGGGCACATGTACCGCCCCGCCCTTTTTTACGGATGGGCGGGGCGTTTGGTTCCTGCCCTGCGGGCGGGGAGGTAGTCCTTGTGGCCAGTGCCGGTGATCAGCCCTGGCGGGTCTCGACGACGACCGACTCGATGACGACGTCGTTGAGGGGGCGTTCGGTGCGGGGGTTGGTCTGGGTGGTGGCGATGGCGTCGACGACCTTCTGGCTGGCCGCGTCGGTCACCTCGCCGAAGATCGTGCGCTGGCGGTTCAGCCAGGTCGTCGGGGAGACGGTGATGAAGAACTGCGAGCCGTTGGTGTCGGGGCCGGCGTTGGCCATGGCCATCAGGTAGGGCTTGTCGAAGGCGAGGTCGGGGTGGATCTCGTCCTCGAACTGGTAGCCGGGGCCGCCGGTGCCGTTGCCGAGCGGGTCGCCGCCCTGGATCATGAAGCCGCTGATCACCCGGTGGAAGGCCGTGCCGTCGTAGAGCCTGTCGGTGGACTTCTCGCCGGTGGCGGGGTGGGTCCATTCCCGGGCGCCCTGGGCCAGCTCGACGAAGTTCCTGACCGTCCGGGGGGCGTAGTCCGGAAGAAGCCGGATCTCGATGTCGCCCTGGTTGGTCTTCAGGGTGGCGTAGAGCTGCTCGGCCACGTTGTGCCTTCCGTCGTCCTGTCGTGCTCGTCGATCCTTGCACGGTCGGGGGTGCGTGCAGCGCCCCGCGACGTTTCCTGCTCCGATCCGGTGGTTCCGAGCGCGGGGCGCCGATCCGTGGCATTGTCGTCGGCAGGCTCCCGTTGCCCGGTATTCATCCGTTATTGATGTTGATCGACTCTTGTTCGCAACTTCATCACCACTTGCCCCAGAGGGCCCGAAGGCATCGCCCGTGACCCGGATGCCCGCCCTCACATGCCTGGCAGTGCGTCCGCAGGCATGATCCGTAAAAGGGTGGAAAGTCGAATTACCGTACGCCACCGAGGAGGAGGAACCCGTGACCCGCATCGACAGCGTGCGCGCCGCGACCGGTTCGGCGAAGGACAGCGTGCTGCACGCCGCGGAAGTGGTGGCGCCCTACGCCGACACGGCCAAGGACAGGGCCGCTCACTACGCACAGGAGGCGCGCGGACGGCTGGCGCCCAAGGTGTCGCAGGCCGCGTGCCAGGCCCGTCACCAGTACGGTGCGCATGTCGCGCCGCGGCTGGAGCAGGCCCGTACGCATGTGCCGCCGAAGATGGACGCGGCCGCTCAGGAGGCCGCCGTCCGTACCCGTCTGGCCGCCCGGCAGGCGGCCGAGTACTCCAGGCCGAGGATCGAGCAGGCGGTGGCCGCGGCAGGACCCGTCAGGGACGAGGCCGCCGCGCGGGGTGCCGCCGCGCTGGCGGCGCTGCGGGGTGAGGTCACGGCCAAGGAGATCCAGAAGCTGACGCGTAAGCATCAGCGTCGGGCCAGGGCCGGGCGTATCGCCAAGATTCTGGCGGTGGCGGGTGTCGTCGCGGGCGGTGCCTTCGCTGCCTGGAAGTGGTGGGACAAGCAGGCCAACCCGGACTGGCTGGTGGAGCCGCCCGAGGCGACGGAGGTTCCCGAGTCGGGGCGGCTGACGTCGGTGGACGGCACCGGCGAGGCGATCCTCGATCCCGAGGTGCAGGCCAAACAGGCGCAGGACGAGGCGGCGGAGGGCGACGAGCCCCGCTGACCTTCGCCGGACGGATCTCGCATCGCCGCGGGGCGGGAGACCTCAGGGTCTCCCGCCCCGCGGCGATGTTTCACGTGAAACGGTTGCCGGCCTCGAAGGACGTCGAAGGCCTCACTCAGCGGCCGTAGCGGCGTTCGCGCAGGGAGTAGGAGCGCAGGGCGCGCAGGAAGTCGATCTCGCGGAAGTCCGGCCAGTAGGTCTCGCAGAAGTGGACTTCGGCGTAGGCGGACTGCCAGAGCAGGAATCCGGAGAGGCGCTGTTCGCCGGAGGTGCGGATGATGAGGTCGGACTCGGACCGTGTCTTGGAGTACAGGTGCTTGGAGATGTGCTCCATGGTGAAGGTCTCGATGAACTCGTCGATGTCCCCGCCCTGGGAGCTGTGCTCGGTGAGGGCGGAGCGTACGGCGTCGACGATCTCTCGCCGGCCTCCGTAGCCGACGGCGACGTCGACCTTGGTGCCGCCCTTGCGGTCCTGGGTGGCGGCGGTGGCGGCCTTGAGGCGGGTCGCGGATTCGGCGGGCAGCAGGTCCAGGGCGCCGACCGCTTCGACGGGCCAGGGGTTGCCCGGCGCGGCGAGCTGTTCCACGACCTCGGCGATGATGTCGATGAGCGGGTTCAGCTGGTCTTCGGGCCGGTGGAGGTTGTCGTCGGAGAGCATGAACAGGGTGACGTGCTCGATCTGTGCGGAGTCGCACCAGCGCAGGAAGTCCAGCACCTTCGCCCCGCCGGCCCGGTAGCCCTCGCGTGGGTCGTCGATGCCCGACATCTTGGCCCACCGGCGGTTGCCGTCGAGCATGATGCCGATGTGCTGGGGGCGTGGGCGTCCCTCCAACTCCCTGACCAGCCGCTTCATATAGAGCGCATCGAGAGCGGCCCGTACCTTCGCCCGCATGGTTACCCCTTCCACCTCGTCGGTAGCGACCGGACGCCTTCCGACGGCGATGAGCCACGTGGCACCGCCCCGCAGGGGTGTGGCGCTGGTGCCCTGTGGGGTGACGATATCAAGAGCAGACAGCACCTCCGTGGTGCTCGGCGGGGCCCCGGGGGGTCGGTGCACGCCCAGCAGCCGCGGTCGCTCCGGTGCGGCGGTGCGGCGAGGCGGTCCGGCGGCGTGCTCGGCCAACTGTCTTGCCTGGTGGGGCGGTTGCGGAGACCGTCGGCGCCCGCTGTCGAGGGCCCTTCAGACGGCTCGGCCCGGATGGGCTACGCGACGGGGAAATCAAAATAGGTGTCCGGATAAGGTTCGCCCTTGAGGGTGTAATGCCACCATTCGCAATCATATGCACTGAAACCACAGGCCTCCATGATGGATCGAAGGTGCTGGCGGTTCCGTGCCTCGGCTTGCGGGATTCCTTTTGCTCCATGATGCGAGATGGCATCCATCAGGTCATGGCCGCCGCCCATGGGGGCGAGTTCACCGGTGGCCAAGTCATACAGTGTGAGGTCAACGGTGCTGCCCCGGCTGTGGCCCGACTTGGCGGCCACGTATCCCTTTTCGAACATCTCGGCCCTGTCGATATTCGGATAGTGCCGTGATTTCGTCCGGCCATCCTCCGGCTGCGTCGACCAGCGCAGAAAGCAGTCGACGGCGCGCTGCGGGCGGTAACCATCCCAGAGGAGCAAACCGAATCCAAGGGATGCGGCCTTCTCCCGCGCGCTTTCGAGGGCCGCACGCAAGGCCCTCGTACCGACGACTCGATTTGCCAGGTACCCGTCCACCGGTTTGCCGGTGAAGTTGTCCCACGTCGCGTACTTGGCATCCCAGCGTATCCCGGGTCCAAGCTCGTCCACGAAGACGAAGTCATCCTTCATCGGCTTTTCCCCGTCAACGCCAGTGACACCGTCCGGTCGATCACTTCGGCAAGCGGCATTCCCGCGGCCGCCATCATTCTCGGATAACGGCTGTACGAGGTCAGGCCGGGCAGTGTGTTGACCTCGTTGAGGACTACTTCCCCGTCTTCCTTGAGGAACATGTCCACCCGTGACAGGCCCCGGCATCCCAAGGCGCGGTATACGGCCTTGGCGGTCTCCTGAACGAGCCATCGCGACTCTTCCGGAATGTCGGCGGGAACAATCGCTGACGAGTTCTCGGAACCGGTCTCCGGCTCGTCCTCCTGATGGATTCTGAAGAAGCCGTGGGAGAGTGCGATCCGATCCACCTCGCCCGCGACCAGTTCCGTGTCGTTCCCCAGGATGGCGCATCCGATCTCGCTGCCGACGACGGCCTCTTCGATCAGCACCTTCGAGTCGAACTTTCTCGCGGTTTCCACCGCGCTCGGCAGGTCATCTTCTCGGGATACCTTGGTGACACCGAAGGATGATCCCGAACGGGCCGGCTTCACGAACACCGGGTAGGTGAGGCTGTCGGGATCGATGTTCTCGTTCGGCGTGACGGTCCAGAAATTCGGCGTCGCGATGCCCGCGCTCCTGGCGACGAGGTAGGCAAGCGACTTGTCCATGCACAGAGCGGAGCTTTGGATGTCGCAGCCGATGTAGGGGATGCCGGACAGCTCGAGCAAGCCCTGGATCGCGCCATCCTCGCCGAGTGTGCCGTGCAGGACGGGCAACACGACGTCCAGGCGGATCGTTTCGTGCCGGCCCTGCTCCTGGACGAGCAGTCCGTGCACGCTGCTGTCCGGTGACAGCACGGCCGGTCGGCGGCTGCCGTCCTCCCGAGCGGCGTCGGGCCCGTCACAGAGCTGCCAGGCACCGCTCTTCGCGATCCTGATGTAGAAGGGTTCGTACTTCTCGATGTCGAGGTTCCGTGCGACCTCTCGCGCGGACTTGACGGAGACGTGGTGCTCTTCGGAACGACCCCCGAATATGATTCCGATCTTGAGCCTATCCATGCTGCTTCCTGCTTTCGAATTTCAGGCAGTTGGTGAGGGAGTTTTCCACGGTGTCGCTCAGGGCGTGGTCCGTGTAGTAAGCGGTGTGCGGGCTGATGAGTACGTTCGGCAGCTCCTGCAGCCGCAACAGCGGCTTGCTTTCGATGGGTTTGTCTCGGCAGTCGGCGTAGAAGATTCCTTCCTCTCCTTCGAGGACATCCAACGCCGCGCCGCCCAATCTGCCGCTTTCCAATGCCTGCACCAGGGCCTCGGTGTCGACAAGCGCACCACGTCCGGTGTTGACGATCAGCGCGCCGTACTTCATCTTCTCCATACGCTGCCGATTCAGCAGGTGGCGCGTATCCGCGTCGAGCGGTGCGTGGAGCGTGACCATGTCGCTCCGCCGCAGCAGCTCATCGAGAGGAACGTAATCGGCGGCGGTACTGGGCCGATTGTCATGGGCCAGGATTCGGCAGCCGAAACCCCGCAGCCTGTCCATGACCGCTGCGCCGATGCGGCCTGTTCCGATCACCCCGATGGTCAGATCGCGCAGCTCCTTCCCACGTACTTCACTCAATCGGTAATCGTGTGTGTCTGCGCGACGGATGATGGACTTCGCGTCTCGCACCGTCATCAACATCAGCATCAGCGTGTAGTCGGCCACGCTGTCTGGCGAATAGGTGACGTTTTCGACCGAGATGCCGACGCTGTCCGCGTATTCCACGTCGATATGGTCGTACCCGATGCTTCGCGTGGAGATATACGTCACGCCGACTCGACCGAGCGCGAGAAGAGTGGCGTTGGTGATGCGAGCCTTGTGGCCGACGCTGATGCACCGGCTTCCGTATGCCAGTTCAATATTGGCTTCGGAGACCGGTGCGTCCGTGATGGCCGGCGTCACGCCGAAGCGGGGCGCCAGCTCTCGGAACAGAACGGCTTCATCCGGGCCGCACCCGTACATGGTGATGCGGGGCGGTTCGCTGTAGGTCATGCCTACAGTCAAGGCGGCGTGACGTTGCCGGGACGTATGTGGTTTTCGATATGCCGGCGATACACCCCGCGCCGCCTCATATAGAGATCGAAAACCCGGTAGACCATCGGCCGCAGCGGCAGGTCCCACTCGCCGACGTACCGCACCGCCCGACCGCCGGTGCCGACCTTGAACCGGATCAGCCCGACATGCGGGTCGCCGGCGTCGAGGGTGGGGGTGATGCCGCGCAGGTCATAGACATCGCAGCCGGCCGCCAGCGAGTCGCGGATCATCGCCCACTGGCAGGCGTTGGAGCCGCGTACCTCGCGCTTCTCGGTGGAGGAGGCGCCGTAGGAGTAGCACGCGTGGGCGCCTACGCGGACCAGGACGGTGGCGGCGACCGGATCGCCCTGGTGGTGGGCCAGGTAGAGCTTGATCCGGTCGGGGTCCTCGGCGCTCAGCGCCGCGAACATGGTCTCGAAGTACCGCAGCGGCCGGGGCGTGAAGCCGTCGCGCTCGGCGGTGTGGACGTAGAGGCGGTGAAACACCTTCAGGTCCTCCTTCAGGTCTTCACCGACCGTGACCTCGACGCCCTCCTTGGCCGACCTCTTGATGTTGCGGCGCCACTGCTGGTTCATGCCGCTGAGCAGGTCGGCCTCGGTCCTGCCGGCCAGCGGAAGCTCGTACTTGAACTGCGGATGCCCGACCCCGAAGCCGTCCTCCGGGCTCCGCGGCAGCCAGCCGGCGTCCCTGAGCCGGCTGGTCACCCGGGCGCCGACCGGGTCGGCCCACTGGCTCCGCAGCTCGGTGAGCCGCTGGACGTCCGAGTCGGCGATGCCCTCCTTGACCTGGCCGGTGCTCCAGGTGTCCGTACACACCGGCGGGCCGAGCCGGATCGCGAACGCGCCGTGCGCCTTGAGATACGCCGCCAGCGGATCGAGCCACGCGTCGATCTCGCCGGCCCAGTCGATGACCGGGCCCTCGGGCAGGTAGGCCAGCGTGAAGCGGTCGAGCCGCGGCACCGGGCGGTGCAGGACGAGCCCGGCACCGACCAGCCGCCGACCGTCGAACCAGCCGAGGGACTCGCTGCGCCACTCCGTCTTGACGCGGCCCCATGCCGGGGTCTGCAGGAAGCTGACCGACCGCTGCGTCCGCACGAACGCCAAGTGCTCGACGGCGCTGATCGGCCCGACGGTCAGCCTCATGCCCGCCCCCTGCCGGCCGAGGAGGACAAGGGCGCCGAGGACTGGGCTGCTGTTCGTGCCGGTTCGCTGTAGGACATGCCGTCAGTCAAGGCAGCGTGGTGTTGTCGGCGCGTATGCGGTTTTCGATATGCCGACGATATGCACCGGATATACCGGGCTGTTCTGGGACGGCGCCGTACGAGGCCGGTCTCCTCCGTCGGCTGTGCGCGATGTTCACCAGCTGATCCCGGCCGCCACCGGCCGGTGGTCGCTGCCGGTGGCCGGCAGCAGCCACGAGCTCTCCGGCCGCACGCCGCGGACCAGGATCTGGTCGATCCGCACCACCGGGAACTCCGCAGGCCAGGTGAACCCGAAGCCGTCCCCGGCCGCGTCCTGGACCGAGTGCAGCTGCGAGGTGATGCCGTCGAACGCGCGGTCGTCCATGGTGCCGTTGAGGTCGCCGAGCAGCACCACCCGCTCGTTCCGCTCGGCGGCGAGGGCTGTGCCGAGCGCCTGCGCGTTCCTGTCCCGCGAGTCCGTCCAGAAGCCCGCCCTGGGGTTCACCCGTACGGAACCCAGGTGGGCCACATACACCGCCAGCGGCCCCTCGTCCGTGGCCACCGTGGAGCGCAGCGCCCGGTAGTCGGTCATCTTGGCCTCGGCCGGCTTGGCGTCCCCCAGCGGCCCGACGTCCTGCTCGATGTCGACCGGCCGGGTGTCGGAGAGCGGGAGCCTGCTCCACAGCCCGACCGTGCCCCGCACTTCGTGGTACGGGTACGCCTTCGCCAGTTCCCTCTCGTACGTGCCCCTGGCCTGCGGGGTGATCTCCTCCAGTGCCAGCACGTCCGCGCCGGAGGCGGCCAGGTCGCGGGCGGTGCCGGCCGGGTCGGGGTTGTCGGCGCCGACGTTGTGGCTCACCACGGTGAGGTCGCCGCCCGGGTGGGACTTGTCGCCGAGCAGCCCGCCGAAGAGGTTCAGCCACACCGTGACCGGCAGCAGCAGCGCGATCACCGCGGAGGCGGAGCGGCGCCACAGCGCCCCCGCCAGCAGCACCGGGACGAACAGGCCGAACCACGGCAGGAAGGTCTGCGCCAGGCTGCCGAGGCCACCGATCCGGTTCGGGATCTTCGGGTGCAGCAGCATGAGCAGGCCGAGGAGCAGTGCCAGCGCCGCGAGGACCGGGCCGCGCTTCCAGGGCCCCGGCCGGCGGCCGTTACGGACCGCCCGGCGGCCCTGTGCGGTCTCCGCCGTGTCCACCTGCGTCATCGTCCGTCCGCCCTCGCTCACCGCTGTGTTCGTTCGTTCTCTCCGGGCCCGGGGCCTGGGGACGAGTGAAAGCGACACGGTGTTGCCGGCACGTATGCGGATTTCGATACGCCGACGATATGTACCGACTCGTAGCCTTGAGGCCATGCGTGTCTTGGTGGTCGAGGACGAGCCCTACATGGCGGAAGCCATCCGCGCCGGTCTGCGCCTGGAAGCGATCGCCGCCGACCTCGCGGGTGACGGTGACACCGCTCTGGAACTGCTCGGCGTCAACACCTACGACATCGCCGTCCTCGACCGCGACATCCCCGGCCCCTCCGGCGACGAGGTCGCCAAACGCATCGTGGCCTCCGGCAGCGGTATGCCGATCCTGATGCTCACCGCCGCCGACCGTCTCGACGACAAGGCTTCCGGGTTCGGACTCGGCGCGGACGACTACCTCACGAAGCCGTTCGAACTGCAGGAGCTCGTACTCAGGCTCAGGGCACTCGACCGCAGGCGTGCGCTCCCCAGGCCCCCCGTACGAGAGATCGCGGGCCTGCGGCTGGATCCGTTCCGCCGCGAGGTCTACCGCGACGACCGCTACGTCGCGCTCACCCGCAAACAGTTCGCGGTGCTCGAAGTCCTCGTCACCGCCGAAGGCGGTGTGGTCAGCGCCGAGGAACTCCTGGAACGGGCGTGGGACGAGAACGCCGACCCGTTCACCAACGCCGTGCGCATCACGGTCTCCGCACTGCGCAAACGCCTCGGCGAGCCCTGGATCATCGCCACCGTGCCAGGCGTCGGCTACCGCATCGACACGGGGCCCGGCACCGGACGTGAGGACGGTGAGGATGGTAAGGGCCGTGGATAGGCGGCCCGGGCTGAGTGTTCGCCTCAAACTCACCCTCAGCTACGCCGGCTTCCTCATGCTCACGGGTGCCTTGCTGCTCGTCGCGGTAGGAGTGTTCCTCCTGCGACAGGGGTGGTGGCAGACCAACGAATCGGGGGCGGTGCGGGTGACTCCGGGCACCATCTTCGTGCGCGACTTCGCCCCGACGGCAGCCGCGGTAATGGTGTTCCTCCTGGTATTCGGGCTCCTGGGAGGTTGGTTCCTCGCCGGCCGCATGCTCGCCCCCCTGACCCACATCACACACGCCACGCGCATGGCCACCGACGGATCGCTCTCCCACCGGATCCGGCTGCCGGGCCGCGCGGACGAGTTCCGCGAACTCGCCGACGCCTTCGACATGATGCTCGCGCGGCTCGAAGCACACGTCGCCGAACAGCGCCGGTTCACAGCCAACGCCTCTCATGAGCTGCGCACCCCGCTGGCGATCTCGAAGGCACTGCTCGACGTGGCCCGCACCGATCCGGACCAGGACACCGGTGAACTCGTCAACCGCCTCCACGCCGTCAACGCCCGAGCCATCGACCTCACCGAGGCACTGCTCCTGCTCAGCCGCGCCGAGCAGCGGTCCTTCTCCCGAGAACGCGTCGACCTGTCCCTCGTGGCGGAAGAGGCCACCGAGACGCTCCTGCCCCTCGCGGAGAAGCACGGCGTCACCATCGAGACCTACGGAGACATCGCCCCCACGATGGGATCGCCGACGCTGCTGCTGCAGCTGACCACGAACCTCGTGCAGAACGCGATCGTCCACAACCTGCCGGAACACGGCAACGTACGGGTCCGCACCAGCGTCCGCCCCAGGAGCGTGGTGCTCACCGTCGAGAACACCGGCGAGCGCCTCGATCCACAGGTGGTCTCGACCCTCACCGAGCCCTTCCAGCGGGGCACCGAACGCGTCCACACCGACCAGGCAGGCGTCGGTCTGGGCCTGGCGATCGTCAATACCATCGCCCAGGCACACGACGGGACTCTCACCCTCGCCCCACGCTCCGCCGGCGGAATGCGCGTCACCGTGGAACTGCCCCTGATGTCCCCGTACGCCGACAGGTGAGAGACCAGGGGCACACACCAGCACACAAAAAGCCCCTCCGAACTGCTTTTCCGCAGGTCAGAGGGGCTATATGAGTGGAGCCTAGGGGAGTCGAACCCCTGACATCTGCCATGCAAAGACAGCGCTCTACCAACTGAGCTAAGGCCCCGAAGGAGGCGTCCGGCCGGTAAGCCTCGTGCCGGCGGGGCGCCGCAGACAAGAGTACCGGGTCGCCCCCCGTATCTCACAAACGATTGGGGCTCCCGGGGAAACACCACGCTCCGTAAGATGCTCGGCGTGGTTCGCTGGAGCGAACTGCGGTTTTTGGGGAAGCGATGGGGAGACGCAATGGACGCCGCACAGCAGGAAGCCACCGCAAGAGCGCGGGAACTGCAGCGGAACTGGTACGGGGAGCCGCTGGGGGCGCTCTTCCGCAGGCTGATCGACGATCTTGGTCTCAACCAGGCTCGTCTCGCGGGGGTGCTGGGGCTGTCCGCGCCGATGCTGTCGCAGCTGATGAGCGGCCAGCGGGCGAAGATCGGCAATCCCGCGGTGGTTCAGCGGGTGCAGCTGCTGCAGGACCTCGCGGGACAGGTAGCGGACGGCAGCGTGAGCGCGGCCGAGGCGACTGAGCGCATGGACGAGATCAAGAAGTCGCAGGGGGGCTCGGTGCTCAACAACACCACCACGACCACGAGCAGTTCGGGAGCGCCGACGGTCAAGCGGGTGGTCCGCGAGATCCAGTCGCTGCTGCGCTCGGTGGCGGCCGCCGGGGACATCATCGACGCGGCGGACGCCCTGGCGCCGTCCCACCCGGAGCTGGCGGAGTTCCTGCGGGTGTACGGCGCGGGCCGCACCTCGGACGCGGTGGCGCACTACCAGTCCCACCAGAACTGACCCCGGGGTCCGGTCGCCGGAAGGGGGTACGGCGGCCGGGCCGCGGGAGTGGCGCGACAGGTCCCAGGGGAGGAGCGGCGCACAGCCATGGGTGAGGTCTTCGCGGGCCGGTACGAGCTGGTCGACCCGATCGGCCGGGGCGGGGTCGGTGCCGTCTGGCGTGCCTGGGACCACCGCCGCCGGCGGTACGTGGCCGCCAAGGTGCTCCAACAGCGCGACGCGCACTCGCTGCTGCGGTTCGTGCGCGAACAGGCGATGCGGATCGATCATCCCCATGTGCTCGCGCCCGCGAGCTGGGCCGCCGACGACGACAAGGTCCTGTTCACCATGGACCTGGTCACGGGCGGCTCGCTCGTCCACCTGGTCGGGGACTACGGCCCCCTGCCGCCCGCCTTCGTCTGCACCCTTCTCGACCAGCTGCTCGCGGGCCTGGCGGCGGTGCACGCGGAGGACGTAGTGCACCGCGACATCAAACCCGCGAACCTGCTGCTCGAAGCGACGGGGACGGGCCGGCCCCGGTTGCGGCTGTCCGACTTCGGCATCGCGATGCGGCTGGGCGAGCCCCGGCTGACGGAGACCAACCTCGTGGTGGGGACGCCGGGTTACCTCGCGCCGGAGCAGATGATGGGCGCGGAGCCCGACTTCCCGGCCGACCTGTTCGCCGTGGGCCTGGTCGCCCTGTACCTGCTGGAGGGGGCCAAGCCGGACGCCAAGGCGCTGGTGCGGTACTTCGCCGAACACGGGACGCCGCCCGCGCCGCAGGGGATTCCCGAGCCGCTGTGGCAGGTCGTGGCGACGCTGGTGCAGCCGGACCCACCGGCGAGGTTCCGCACCGCCACGGGGGCGCGCAAGGCGCTGGCCGCGGCGGCGGAACTGCTGCCGGAGCCGGGACCCGACGACGAGCTGATCGAGATCTTCGACCAAGTCGGCCCGCTGCCCACGGGGTTCGGGCCCGACGGGCCACACAGGCGCGCCACGGGCGTGGACGACGCCCCGACGGACCCACGACGGCCGCTCGACCCGGGATCGGCGCCGGACGCTACGCCGTCGACGCTGGACCGTACACCGGCGGCCCAGGGCCGTACGCCGTCGACGCTGGGCCGTACGCCGCACGCCCCGGACGGCATGGCGGTCCGGGACCATACGTCGCCCGGCCCGGACGGCATGGCGGTCCCGGCCGGAACCCCACCGCAGCTCGACCACAGGCCGCCCGCCCCGGCCGAAACCCCACCGCCCCACAACCGAACGCCGCCCGCTGAAGACGAAACCCCGTCGCCCCACGACTGGCTCCCGCCCGCCCCGGACGGCACGCCGTCGGCGCCGTCTCCCGGGCCTGCCCGGCCGTCCGCCATGTCGGAGACCGGCAGTTTCCATCTGCCGCCCCCGCAGCCGACCGTCACCTCCTCGCCCGCGCCCGGTCCCCCGCAGGCGCAGGCGCACGCGCAGACCCCGGACTTCCCGGGCGGCCCGCAGTACCGGCCCCCGTACGCGCCTCCGCTCCCCACCCAGGCACTGACACCGCTCCCGCAGCAGCGAGCCGACGTCCCCACCGCCTCGTACACCGCTCGGAGCCCGCAGTCGCGCCCTCCCGCCCAGGCGTATCCGCAGCACCGCGCGGCACGGCGGCGGCGCCGCCCCGGCCCTCCGGCCAGGTTGGCGGTTCCGCTGCTGCTCCTCGCGCTGGCCTGCTACGCCGTGGGCTTCTGGGCCCTGGCCCGTATCTGAGCCCGGGCGGCCGCCACTAGTTGTATTGACCCCGCAGGGTTGTTGACGCGGGTGATCGGTGGTTGGCCGCCGAGTGCGGTGTGGCAGCGGTGGTGGTTGTAGGTGTGCAGGAAGTCTGTCAGGGCTGCTGTTCGTTCGTCGTTGCTGGTGTGGGGCCGCAGGTAGGGCCCATTCGTCGAGCAGGGTGCGGTTGAAGCGTTCGGCCTTGCCGTTGGTCTGCGGCCGGTAGGCGCGGGTGAGCTTGCGGCTCGCGCCGAGGTCGGCCAGGGCGTCGCGCCAGGCGGAGCTCTTGCGCCCGGCGGAGCTTGCATACCTGGGGCTCGTTGTGCGGACACGCTCGATGAGCAGCCGCCTGCCGTGAACAGTTAGCCGGACAGGGACACGAAGACCTCCGCGCGGTGCAGTCCTAGACAGCTCCACCACACCGGAGGTCTTCGCCATGATCAAGCCCCGCCAGCATTAACAACGCTCGTGATCAATACACCTAGGGCCTGCCCGGCCCGCGCCGCGCCGCCGCCGTCCACACCCCCAGGCCCACGAGCAGCAGGCTGCCGGTGCCGATCCCGCCCACGGCGACCGCCTTCATGGCGAGGTCGCCGCCCCCGGCACCACCGCCCCCGGCACCGCCCTCCGGCGCGGCCTTCCGGTCCTGTGCCGAGACCTCGAAGACGCCCTTCGGCTCGGACTCCCCCGCGTACTCCGGGCCGGTCTTCGCCGCTCCCCCGAGCCGTACGCGCAGCGTCAGCCCGAAGGGGCCGTCGCCGAAGTCGTCGGCCACCTGCGCCGCGAGGTGCACCACGAGGTAGTAGGAGCCGGCGAACCGCATCGCGCCGGCCTGTCCGTCGGTGGCGTACCGGTTGGCGTAGGCCACCGGCGGCAGAGGAGCGAGGCCGACCGACGTCGGACGGCCGGTGTATCCCCTCGCGGCGTCGTCGACCTCGCCGCGCACGGGGTTGTGGAGGGCCAGGTGCAGGGCGCTGGTGGCGTAGCCGGAGCCGTCGCCGGAGCTGCCGAGTTCGGCGGTCGCGTACAACTGGCGGCCCCAGTCGACCGGCACCTTGTAGAAGAGGGTCTGCCCGGGTCGGATGCCGTCACGCCAGACTCCCTGCCCGACGGGGGTGGCGTGGGCGAAGCCGCTGCCGCCCGGGCGTCGTTCGGGCTCGCCGGTGAGGGGGGCGGGGGAAACGGAGTCCCAGGCGTCCGGTGCGGTGGTCGCGCCGGTCCGTTCCGGGCGCGGTTCGGTGACGGCGGTGAGCTCCAGGTCCCAGGCCCCCGGCGGGGAGTCCTGGGGCCGGGACCGCTCCACCGCGACGTAGTAGGTGCCGGGGTCCTGGCACCGGGTCTCGCCGGGGCCGATCTCGCGCATGCCCCGGGCCGTGACGGGGCGGGGGCTGTGGGCGGCGCCGAAGGTCGCGCTGTCGGACGAGCAGGAGCCGCCCTCGGCGTCCTGTACGGAGACCCGGATGCCGTCGACGGCGGTGACCTCGCCGCCGGGGCCGGGTGCGGCGGTGACGGAGACGTATGCGTCCGACGCCGCGTCGAGTTCGAGGCGGTAGTAGAGAGTGCCGCTTCTCGGCAGGGAACTGCGGTACGTGGCGCCGGGTTCCAGGCGTACGGCGTCCGAGGTGCCGCTCGCCCCCTCGATCCGCCGGGCGTCCTCGGCGAAGGCGTAGCCGGGGGGCGTACCCGCCGCGAGCGAGGCACCGGCGGGCAGGGCGGCGGTCGTGGCCAGTACGACGGTCACGACCGCCAGCCGCACGGGCGTACGCGGTCGGTCAGACCCTGATCCCGCACGCCCCGCCCGCCCTGATCCGCCACGCCCCGCCCCGGCGCCGCCCCGCCGAGCCGTACACCACCGTCCCATCACCCGCCACCCCTCGCGCTCACCGGCGCTGTCGCCGCCGCCCGGACCGGGCCGTGGCCCATCCTGCCGCGCGGCCCCACGCTTCCGCGCCCCCGCACGGAATCCCGGCAGCGGAATCCGGGCAACGGAATCCGTGCAACGGCGTGCGGGCAACACAAAACCCCGACCGTATGACGGCCGGGGTCTGCTCAGGACCGGATGTCGGTCGTACTCACGAACCCGTGGGCACGGAGTCAGTCGCCTCCGTCCACAGATCCTGCTCGGCGCGATCCGCCTGGATCTGGCGGTACACGAGGAGCCCGCCGATGGCGGCCAGTGCGACCAGGAGAAGCTTCTTCACCGCGCTACCTCGTCTTTCCTTGACGTAGGGGACCTCTGGCGCCCGACTATACACACCGGCCGATACCGATCGGTGACCTGTGTCGGCGGCCCAACTGCCCGCCGTCAGAGCCCAGTAAGCGCGGACGAAGCCGTTCCGATCGGAGGGTGATCGCACCCTCACAGAATGCGACCTTTGCCCGCATCCCTCCCGTCTGGGCACCTTTTCAGGCTCCTTGCACCCATCCGGGTGGTGTTCATCTGAACATCGACGCGCCACGGGCGTCGGTCCACCACTTCGCGGCCCACATACACATCATGAGGAAAGTACGCAAATCGCCCAACCCGAAAGTGAGGGGTTATGGCCCGGAACAAGGTCATGACGCTGTGGACCGCCATCGTCACCGCCTTCCTCGCGCTGTGCACGGCGCTCGGACTCATCACGACGACCGCCTCCGCGGCCGTACCGCAGACCGGAACGCACAGCAACACCGAGAACGCCTCCCCCGAGGCGGCCCCCGCGGCGGCGGCACCCTGGTCCTGGTCACGTACCGGCTCCCTGCCCCCCACGATGAAACAGCGCATCCGCGCCGAGGCCCACGGCAAGGCCCCCACGTGCCGCCACCGTCCGACCGCCGACGCCACCGCGACGTCCACCGCCCTCCTGTGCGACGACACCGCGGAGGTCCCGGCCCGGCACTCCACCGCCCAGCACACCGAGCCGCTCCAACGCTGAGCGGTCCGGCGCGCGCACGGCACCCGCCGCGGCGCCCGCACCGCCCGAACCCGACGTCACGGCGATCTGCGTACAGCACCACACGCGAGAAACGGCCCGGCCGCTCGACAGAGCAGCCGGGCCGCCGCCGTGTACCGGGCCGCCCGACCCAACTCATCAAGGCCTCTTGAGGAGTGGCTAGGCTGAAGCCGCATCACAACGGACAGGAACCGGTGAAGTGCCAGTACCGAAGGCGTACGAAGTGATCGCGGACGACCTGAATGCGCCCGTGAGCCGGCGCGTCATCATCGTCACGGCCGTCCACGGCCCCTCGGCACCCTTCCTGCCGGAGGCCTACGCGTCACTGCGCGCGCAGGAGTTGCCCGCCGGCTGGGAGTGGCGCTGGGTGATCCAGGAGGACGGGCGGACGGACGACGTCCGCCCGCACGTGCCCGACGACCCGCGCGTCGTCTTCCGGCAGGGACGGCCGGGGCAGCAGGGCGGCCCGGGTGTGGCCCGCACGATGGCCCTGTCCCACGCGGACGGCGAGTACGTGAAGATCCTCGACGCCGACGACCGGCTTCCGCCGGGAGCCCTGGCCCGCGACCTGGCCGCCCTGGAGGCCGACCCGGCGCTCGGGTGGGCGACGTCGCGGGCCCTGGACCTGCTGCCCGACGGCTCGACGGCCGGTTTCCCTGGTGATCCGGACCACGGGCCGATCGAGCGCGGAGCGGTGCTCGACTACTGGAAGGCGAACGGTTACCGCGCCCAGGTCCACCCGGCGACGCTCTTGGTAAGGCGCGACCTGCTGCTCGCGCTCGGCGGTTGGATGGCCCTGCCGGCGTCCGAGGACACCGGCCTGCTGCTGGCGCTCAACTGCGTGAGCCGGGGGTGGTTCTCCGAAGAGGTGGGCCTTCTCTACCGCAAGTGGGAGGGCCAGGCGACCGGGCAGGCGGCCCACGTGGACCCCGCCGAACGGGAAGCCCGGATGGCGGTCGTGGAGGCCAGGGCGCGGGCGCTGGCGTCCTTCGGATGGCGTTGTCCGGCCGGTGCCTGAGACTCGCGGGACCGTCGGGTCAGGGGAGCGTCTCCGCATCGACCCGGGAGAAGATCAGGTCGCTCTCCTCCACGACGGGGCCCCGCCACCGGACCGGCACGCCGGGCTCACCGCCCAGCGCCGGGGGGTAGCTCTCGGGCGCGTAGTCGTTGGCCAGCCGGTAGACGTGGAAGCCCGCGTCGCGCATCACCGTCAGCAGTTCGCCGATGGAGTCCCCGAGCCGGGCCATGCGCTCGGGCGTCACCTCGACACTGATCTCCGCGTCGGGCCGCAGGCTGCCCAGCATCGGCGCCAGCCCGCGGACGACGCTCCCCTCCGCGCCCTCGACATCGATCTTGATCACCCGGGCGTTCGCGATCTCCGCCGGATCGAGGAGTTCCGGCAGCGGCCGCGCCTCGATCTCGAAGGTGGACTCCGCCGGGCCGTCGTACGGGACGATGCTGTTCGCGCCCATGTTGCGTGAGCTGGCGAGGACGAAGGTCAGGGTCTTGTGGCCGTCCGAGACGGCGGCGTTGAGGGCGCGGATGTTCCCGCGGGCGTTGAGCCGGCCGTGCCGCACCAGGCGGCGGTGGAAGACGGGGGAGGCCTCGATCGCGACGACCCTGCCCTCGTCGCCCACGAGCTGCGACGCGAGAACGCTGAAAACGCCGATGTTGGCCCCGACGTCGACGAAGCCGTCCCCCGGTCGCAGCCGGCGCCGCAGCCAGGCCGTCATGTGCGGCTCCCAGGTGCCGAACAGGTACAGGTACCGCTGGATGAGGTCCTGCGTGTCCACGGCGAACAGGCCGCCGGAACGCACTTCGACGACTCGCCGGCGGGGGTGCTCGCGCAGATGGGGGTTGAGCCAGCGTGCGGCGAGCGCCGCCTTCCCGAACGTACCGGGGGCGGTCCGCACGTAACGACTGCCGAGCGTGACCAGGACCTCCGACACGGGCATGCTCAATCCTCGGATACTCAGTGCTCCTCGGATGCTCAGTGCTCCCCTGTGATGGTGATCGCGGCGGAGGGACACCCCTCGGCCGCTTCGCGCACCCGTGGCGCGTCGACCTCGTTCTCGCGTCCGGGTATCACGGCCCCCAGGCCGTCGACCTTGGTGAAGACGGACGGGGCCCGGTGGACGCAGTCGCCGGAGCCATAGCACTGCTCGGGGTCGACGGAGATCCTCATACACACTCCAGCGGCGCTCGAATCGGAACCATCACGAGGTGCCTGCCCGCAGATCGCCGCGCTGAATCCGCCCTGGCCGCCCGCCCGTCGGCATGGTTCGGCACCGGTCCCTCCCCTCGTGGGGACCGGAGCCGAGCCATGCCGACGGCGTGTGGTACGCGGTACCGGACCGGGTCGGGGAGGGCTGGGCCACCAAAAAGCTGACCGAGAACGTGCGGCCGCATGGGGTGGCTCTCCGGGCGCTGGGCCGCTGACCTGTCCGGGTGTCGGGCGGGCGACTCGCCACTGCGACGTCATCCTGCCAGCCGAGGTCGCCACCGAGGAGATTCCGGTGCAGCGGCCATGACGTAGCCGCAGGTCAGGCATATAGAGTGAGTTTTCCGGTCCGGACGTCCAAGTGCGGGGGAAGTAAGGAGTGGAGACCTTGAGTTTCGACTCAGGGGCACGCACGGCCTTCGCGGAACGTCTCGCTCTGCTGTACAGGGAGGCAGGCAACCCTCCCCTCAAACGCGTGTCCGAGGCGGTCGTCCGGCTCCAGCGGGTCGACGAACGAGGGCGGCCCGTGCGGGTCTCCGCCCAGCGGATCAGCGACTGGCGGCGGGCCAAGAACGTACCCGCCCAGTTCCCCGCCCTCGCGGCGGTGCTGCATGTGCTCATCCCCCTGGCGCGGCGCGCGCGACCCGCACCGGTGTGCGCGGGCCTGTACGACCTGACCCAGTGGCAGCGCCTGTGGGAGCGGGCGGTGGCCGACCCGACCGGCGAACGCCCCGCGCCGTCCGCCGCGGACGAGGAACACCCCCCGGCCGAGGCTGCCCAGGCAGTCCCCGGCGGTGTCTGTCCCTACCGTGGCCTGGCCGCGTACCGCCAGCAGGACGCCGACTGGTTCTTCGGGCGGGAGCGGAGCACGGACGCTCTCGTCGCCCAGCTCCGCGCGGCGGAGGACACGGGCGGCCTGGTCATGCTCGTAGGCGCCTCCGGGGCGGGCAAGTCCTCCCTGCTGAACGCCGGCCTGGTGCCTGCCCTGCGAAAGGGCGCGCTGGGCGACGGGGGCGGCGGGAGCGACGGGGACGGCGGAGACGAGGGGCCCGGTCGGCCGAGGGAAGTACTCCAGCTCGTACCGGGAGGCGATCCGCTCGGGGAGCTGACCCGCCGGATACCCGAACTCGCACCCGTAGTGGCGGAACCGGACGCTCCGGAAACCGCGCGGGCGGCCCGGGACGCCTTCACGGCGTGGGCCCGCGGCAGAGCGGAAGCGGCGGCGGAAGCAGCGGCGGACTCGGCGACGGAAGCAGCGGCGGACTCGGCGACGGAAGCAGCGCCGGAGTCGGCCTCGGCAGTGGCAGCCCGTCCGGTCGTCATCGTGGACCAGTTCGAGGAGATCTTCACCCTCTGCGCCGACGATTCGGACCGGCGCGTGTTCGTCCAGCTCCTCCAGGCCGCCTGCGCGCCCGGCGATCCGGGAGACCCGGCGCCCGTGCTCGTGGCCCTCGGTGTACGCGCGGACTTCTACGACCAGTGCCTGCGCCATCCCGAACTGGCCGACGCGCTGCAGCACCGGCACATGGTGCTGGGGCCGCTGACCACGGCGGAACTGCGCGAGGCGGTGAACGGACCGGCCCGGGCCGTGGGCATGGAGCTCGAACCGGGGCTGGCGGAGCTGATCATCCGGGAGGTGAGCACCGGCGGCCCGCGGGGGGCGCACGACGCGGGCGTGCTGCCGCTCCTCTCCCACGCCCTGCTCGCCACCTGGCAGCGCCGCAAGGCGGGCCGGCTGACCCTGGCCGGGTACCGCGCGGCCGGCGGAATCCAGGGAGCGGTGGCGGCGACCGCCGAGCGGGCCTGGTCGGGCCTCGACCCGGCGGCGCGCACGGCCGCACGGCTGCTCCTGCTCAGGCTGGTCCGGGTGAGCGAGGACACCCAGGCCACCCGCAGGCGCGGCACCCGGCGCCGGCTGGCGCAGGAGTCGAGGGACCCCGGCAAGACGGAGGAGTCGCTCGAAGCGCTGGTGCGCGCCCGGCTGGTGACACTCGACGCGGAGACCGTGGAGATCACCCATGAGGCGCTGCTCCACGCCTGGCCGCGCCTGCGCGACTGGATCGACGAGGACCGCACCGGCAACCTGCTGCGCCAGCGGCTGGAGGAGGACGGCCGGGCCTGGGAGGAGTCGGACCGTGACACTTCGCTGCTCTACCGGGGCTCCCGACTGGAGCGGGCCCGCGGCTGGGCGGAGTCGGCCGACGGCACCTTTCTGACCCGCAGCGCGGTGGATTTCCTGGCCGCCTCGGTCAGGCTGCGCAAACGCTCCGTCCTGATCAGTCGTGCCGCGGTGTCGGCACTGGTCGTCCTGGCGCTCGTGGCGGTCGGTTCTGCGGTGGTCGCCTGGCAGCAGCGGAACGACGCGGTGTTCGAGCAGGTGGTGGCCGAGGCGGACCGGGTCCAGTACACGGACCCGTCGCTGTCGGCGCAGCTCGACCTGGCGGCGCACCGCCTGCGGCCGGACGACGAGGACGTGAAGAACCGGCTGATCTCGATCGTGAACGCGCCGCTGGCCACACCGCTCCTCGGACACACGGGCGCCGTCTACCTCACCTCATTCAGCCCGGACGGGCAGACCCTGGCGACGGCGAGCTACGACCGGACGGTGCGGCTGTGGGACGTGTCGGACCCCGCGCGTCCCGAACCGCTGGGCGAGCCTCTCACCGGCCACACGAGCTGGGTCAGCTCCGCGGTGTTCAGCCCGGACGGCCGCACCCTGGCCAGCGCTTCGGACGACGGGACGATCCGGCTCTGGGACATCAGCGACCTCAGCCGCCCGCGCCCCCTCGGCGCCCCCCTGACCGGCCACGGCGGCACCGTCTACCTGCTCGCGTTCAGCCCGGACGGCCGCACGCTGGCCTCCGCGCACGACGACCACGCCGTCCGGCTGTGGGACGTGGCCGACCCGCGCCGGCCGAAGGCGCTGGACACCTTGACGGGTTCCAGCGCGGCGGTGCGCTCGGTGGCGTTCAGCCCCGACGGCCGGACCCTGGCGTCAGGCGGCGACGACGAGACGGTCCGGCTGTGGAACGTCACCGACCCGGGCGCCGCGACGCCGATCGGCGAACCGCTGGTCGGTCACACCGGACTGGTGCACTCCGTGGCCTTCAGCCCCGACGGCCGCACGCTGGCCAGTGGCAGCGCGGACGACACCGTACGGCTCTGGGACGTGGCCGACCCACGCGACGCGGCACGGATCGGCTCGCCGCTGACCGGCCACACCGGGCCCATATGGTCCGTGGCCTTCAGCCCCGACGGGGACATGCTCGCCGCGAGCAGCGCGGACAGCACGGCGAGCCTCTGGAACGTCAGCGACCCGGCCTACCCGTCCCAGATCGGCATGCCCCTCGCGGGAAGCAGCGGAGAGATGTACGCCCTCGGCTTCAGCCCCGACGGCCGCACGCTCGCCACCGGCAGCGGAGACAGCAAGGTCCGTCTGTGGTCGCTGCCGACGTCGGACATGATCGGCCGCAGCGGAGCGTTCCGCCCGGACGGTCACGTCCTGGCCACGGCGGCGCGCGACGGACGGGTCCGGCTGTGGAACGTGACGAGCCCCGGCCGGCCCGTGTCACTGGGCGAACCCTTCCGCCCGGCGGAGGGCGACGTACGCTCCCTCGTGTTCTCCCCGGACGGCGACACCCTCGCGGTGCTGACGGGAAGCAGCGCGGTACAGCTGTGGAACGTCACGGACCCCGCCCGGCCCACCGCCCACGGGCCACCCGTGGCACTGCGCACCCGCTACGCGGGCCCCGACGCCCTGGCGTTCGGCCCGGACGGCCGTACGCTGGCCACGGCCCACGACGACCGCACCGTCCAGCTGTGGAACGTCGCCGACCCGTCCCGCCCCCGCCCGCTCGGCAAGCCGCTCACCGGCCACACGGGCTACGTCAACGCACTCGCCTTCAGCCCGGACGGCCGCACGCTGGCCAGCGGCAGCGCGGACGACACCGTACGGCTCTGGGACGTGAGCGACCCCCGTCACGCCGCCCGTCTCGGCGCACCCCGTACGGGACACCTCGGCCCCGTCAACGCGCTGGCCTACAGCCCGGACGGCCATACGCTGGCCAGCGGCAGCGACGACGGCACGGTCCGGCTCTGGAGCGTCGCCGATCCCCGCCGAACGGACCCGCCGGACTCCACGCTCGCCGGCCACACCGACTCGGTGGTGTCGCTGACGTTCAGCCGGGACGGCGACACCCTGTCCAGTGGCGCCAACGACAACACGGTCCGGCTCTGGGACGTCCACGCCCCCGCCGGGGCCGCTCCCATCGGGGAGTCGATGAGCCCCAACGCCAAGACGGGCGGTTTCCTGTCCTTCAGCCCCGTCAGTCACATGCTCGGGGTGTCCAGCGGCACGGACACCGTACGGCTGTGGAACCTCGACGTGGACGACGCCATCGACCGCATCTGCTCGGCCACCCGAGGCGTGCTGACCGAGGAGAAGTGGCGCGAGTACCTGCCGCGCCTCTCGTACGAGCGCCCGTGCGATGGGTGAATGTCTCCCGCCACGCACCCGGCCTTGTTAGCCTTGGCCACAGCCCGACCGCTGGCGCATCCCCCGTCGCCAGCGGTCGGGCGTTGATGCAACCGGAGACACCGGAGATGCCCGAAGACGCAAAAGACCCCCAGCCGCTACCGACTGGGGGTCTTCTCGCTGGTGGGGCTAACAGGATTTGAACCTGTGGCCTCATCCTTATCAGGGATGCGCTCTAACCAACTGAGCTATAGCCCCGCCGCGCTCTGCGGTGTATGTCCCGCGCGCTGACTCCTGAAGATTAGCGCACGAGGCGGGCAGTCCCAAAATCGGTTGTCGCGAGACCGCGAGCGACGATCACTCGTCCTCGGCGAGCGTCAGCTCCACGCCGCCGACGAAGCCGGCGGACAGGTTGTAGATGAACGCGCCGAGCGTGGCGAGCGCCGTCGCGAGGACGACGTCGACGACCGCGATGACCGTCGCGAACAGCAGCACGTTGGGCAACGACAGGAACGACTGCAGGTCGAAGCCGTTGGACTCGTTCGAGCCGGTCGCCTCGGAGATCGTGCCGCCGACGGTCGAGAAGACGCCCATGGCGTCCATGACCATCCACAGCACGGCGGACGCGACGATCGTGCAGATGCCGAGCGCGATGGAGAGCAGGAAGCTGACCTTCATCACCGACCACGGGTCGGCCTTCGCCACCCGCAGGCGTGCCTTGCGGACGCGGGGCGTGGTGCGGGCGCCGGTGCGCGGGCGGCGCACGGCGGCGGACGCGTTGCCGCCCTGGGTCTGGTAGGCCTGCGGCGGGTGGTACGGCCCGCCGGGCTGCTGGGGCTGCCGTTCTCCCGGCAGCGGCGAGGCCGCCTGCTGTGTCTGCTGGCCTCGGGTGTCCGTCACAGTTCCCCCCTGGGATCCATGCGTCTTGGACGAGCTCGCCGAGCGGGAGTCGGTCGCGTCGTCGTCGATCTTGCGCAGTTGAGTCGTGTGCGAATCCGTCGCACGCGCGGCGGAGCCACGGCCGCCGCCGTCCGTTTCCGTACCCCTGGAGGTACCGGCCGACCCGGCGCCCGTGGCTCCGCTCACGATGACTCTCTCCTCGTGCTACTCGGCCGAGGGCGCCTCACCCTCGTCCGTGCCGGTGGTCGCGGCACCTTCGGCGGTCTCGTCGACGACCACATCGCCGTCGACCTCCTCCGCCTCGCGTCCCGCCTCGGCGTTGCGTGCGATACCGACGACGGCATCGCGCTTGCCCAGATTGATCAGTTGGACGCCCATGGTGTCACGGCCCGTCTCCCTGACCCCGCTGACTCGCGTACGAATCACACCGCCCGAGAGTGTGATGGCGAGGATCTCGTCGTGCTCCTCGACCACCAGCGCGCCCACGAGCGATCCACGGTCCTCGACGATCTTGGCAGCCTTGATGCCGAGGCCGCCGCGGCCCTGGACGCGGTACTCGTCGACAGAGGTCCGCTTCGCGTACCCGCCGTCGGTGGCAGTGAACACGAACGTACCGGCTCGAACAACATTCATCGAGAGCAGCTGGTCCCCTTCGCGGAAACTCATGCCCTTCACGCCCGAGGTGGCACGCCCCATGGGCCGCAGCGTGTCGTCCGAGGCGGTGAACCTGATCGACTGCGCCTTCTTGCTGATCAGCAGCAGATCGTCGTCGGCCGACACCAGTTCGGCTCCGATCAGCTCGTCGTCGGATCCGTCCGCCTGCTCACGCAGGTTGATGGCGATCACGCCTCCCGAGCGCGGCGAGTCGTAGTCCTTCAGCGGCGTCTTCTTCACCAGGCCCGCCTTGGTCGCCAGGACCAGGTAGGGCACCGCCTCGTAGTCGCGGATCGCGCGGATCTGGGCGATCGACTCGTCCGGCTGGAAGGCCAGCAGGTTCGCCACGTGCTGGCCGCGCGCGTCCCGGCCGGCATCGGGCAGCTCGTACGCCTTGGCCCGGTAGACCCGGCCCTTGTTGGTGAAGAACAGCAGCCAGTGGTGCGTGGTGGACACGAAGAAGTGGTTGACGATGTCGTCTTCCTTGAGCTTCGTGCCGCGTACGCCCTTGCCGCCGCGCTTCTGCGCCCGGTAGTCGTCGGTCTTGGTGCGCTTGATGTAGCCGCCCCGCGTGACCGTGACGACGATGTCCTCTTCGGCGATCAGGTCCTCGATGGACATGTCGCCCTCGTACGGGATCAGCTTGGTCTTGCGGTCGTCGCCGTACTTCTCGACCAACGCGGTCAGCTCCTCGCCGACGATCCCGCGCTGGCGGACCGGGGAGGAGAGGATCTCGTTGTACTCGGTGATCTTCGCCTGGAGCTCGTCGTGCTCCCGGACGATCTTCTGGCGCTCCAGCGCCGCCAGGCGGCGCAGCTGCATCTCCAGGATCGCGTTGGCCTGGATCTCGTCGATGGCGAGGAGGTCCATCAGGCCGCCGCGCGCGATCTCCACGGTGTCGCTGCGCCGGATCAGCGCGATGACCTCGTCGATGGCGTCCAGGGCCTTGAGCAGGCCGCGCAGGATGTGCGCCCGCTCCTCGGCCTTGCGCAGGCGGAACTTCGTACGCCGGACGATGACCTCGATCTGGTGGTTCACCCAGTGGCGGATGAACGCGTCCAGGGAGAGGGTGCGCGGGACGCCGTCGACCAGGGCCAGCATGTTGGCGCTGAAGTTCGACTGCAGGTCGGTGTGCTTGTACAGGTTGTTCAGCACGACCTTGGCGACCGCGTCCCGCTTGAGCACGATGACCAGGCGCTGGCCGGTGCGGGACGACGTCTCGTCACGGACGTCCGCGATGCCGCCGATCTTGCCGTCCTTCACCAGGTCGGCGATCTTCTGCGCGAGGTTGTCGGGGTTGGTCTGGTACGGCAGCTCCGTGACCACCAGGCACTGGCGGTTCTGGATCTCCTCGACCTCGACGACCGCGCGCATGGTGATCGAGCCGCGCCCGGTGCGGTAGGCCTCCTCGATGCCGTTGCGGCCCACCACCAGCGCGCCGGTCGGGAAGTCGGGGCCCTTGATGCGCTCGATGAGCGCGTCCAGCAGCTCCTCGTGCGAGGCCTCGTAGTTCTCCAGGTACCACTGGGCGCCGGCCGCGACCTCGCGCAGGTTGTGCGGCGGGATGTTGGTCGCCATGCCGACCGCGATCCCGGCCGAGCCGTTGATCAGCAGGTTCGGGAAGCGGGCGGGCAGGACGGTCGGCTCCTGGGAGCGGCCGTCGTAGTTGTCCGTGAAGTCGACGGTCTCCTCGTCGATGTCACGGACCATCTCCATGGCCAGCGGCGCCATCTTGCACTCGGTGTACCGCATGGCCGCCGCCGGGTCGTTGCCCGGCGAACCGAAGTTGCCGTTGGAGTCGACGAGCGGCATCCGCATCGACCACGGCTGGGCGAGGCGGACCAGGGCGTCGTAGATGGAGCTGTCGCCGTGCGGGTGGTAGTTGCCCATGACGTCGCCGACGACGCGGGCGCACTTGTAGAAGCCGCGCTCGGGGCGGTAGCCACCGTCGTACATGGCGTACAGCACGCGGCGGTGCACGGGCTTGAGGCCGTCGCGGACGTCGGGCAGCGCGCGCGAGACGATGACGGACATCGCGTAGTCGAGATACGAGCGCTGCATCTCCGTCTCGAGCCCGACGGGCTCGACACGCATCGCCAGGGCGTCGCCCTCGGGCGTCGTCACAGGAGTGTTCTCGTCGGTCATTGCTGGTGAAGGTCCTTCCTGGTGCGGTCAGCTGAGACCGACTCAGATGTCGAGGAAGCGGACGTCCTTGGCGTTGCGCTGGATGAACGCGCGCCGGGCCTCGACGTCCTCGCCCATCAGCACCGAGAACAGGTCGTCGGCCTGCGCGGCGTCGTCGAGCGTGACCTGGCCGAGCACGCGGTGCTCCTGGTCCATGGTCGTGATGCGCAGCTCCTCGGCGTTCATCTCGCCGAGGCCCTTGAAGCGCTGCACGGAGTCCTCGCGGATGCGCTTGCCGGCGTTGCGGCCCATCTCGATCAGCGCGTCGCGCTCGCGGTCGGAGTACGCGTACTCGAAGTCGTCCCGGCCCCACTTGATCTTGTAGAGCGGCGGGCGGGACAGGTACACGTGCCCGGCCTCGACCAGCGGCCGCATGAAGCGGAACAGGAAGGTCAGCAGCAGGGTGTTGATGTGCTGGCCGTCGACGTCGGCGTCCGCCATCAGGATGATCTTGTGATAGCGGAGCTTCTCGATGTCGAAGTCCTCGTGCACACCCGTGCCGAACGCGGAGATCATCGCCTGGATCTCCTGGTTCTGCAGGATCCGGTCGATGCGCGCCTTCTCGACGTTGAGGATCTTGCCGCGGATCGGGAGGATCGCCTGGTACTGCGGGTTCCGGCCGGACTTGGCGGAGCCGCCGGCGGAGTCGCCCTCGACGATGAAGATCTCGCACTTGATCGGGTCGTTCGACTGGCAGTCGGACAGCTTGCCCGGCAGCGACGCCGTCTCCAGCAGACCCTTGCGGCGCGTCAGGTCACGGGCCTTGCGGGCCGCCACGCGCGCGGTGGCCGCCTGGATGCCCTTGCGGATGATGTCCGCGGCCTCGTTCGGATTGCGGTCGAGCCAGTCGGCCAAGTGCTCGTAGACCACCCGCTGGACGAAGGTCTTGACCTCCGTGTTGCCCAGCTTGGTCTTGGTCTGGCCCTCGAACTGCGGCTCACCCAGCTTCACCGAGATGATCGCCGTCAGGCCCTCGCGGATGTCGTCACCCGTGAGGTTGTCGTCCTTCTCGCGCAGCAGGCGCTTGTCGCGCGCGTACTTGTTGATGAGCGAGGTCAACGCCGCGCGGAAGCCCTCCTCGTGCGTACCGCCCTCGTGCGTGTGGATGATGTTGGCGAAGGAGTACACGCCCTCCGTGTAACCGCCGTTCCACTGCATCGCGATCTCGAGGGACAGGCTCTTGTCCTTGTCCTCGGCCTCGAGGTCGATCACGGTGGGGTGCACCAGCTCTCCCTTGCGGGAGTTGAGGTACTTCACGAAGTCGACGATGCCGCCCTCGTAGTAGTACGAGACGGTCTTGACCTCGTGCTTCTCGTCCTCGCCCGCCTCGTCCGCGCCGGCGGTGGCCTTCGCCGACTCACGCTCGTCGGTGAGGTTGATCCGCAGGCCCTTGTTGAGGAAGGCCATCTCCTGGAAGCGCCGGGAGAGCGTCTCGAAGGAGTAGTCGGTGGTCTCGAAGATGTCACCGTCGGCCCAGAAGGTGACCGACGTGCCGGTCTCCTCGGTGGCCTCGTGCCGAGCCAGCGGCGCCGTGGGGACGCCCAGCTTGTAGTCCTGCGTCCAGCGGTAGCCGTCGGTCCTGACCTCTACGGCAACCCTCGTGGAGAGGGCGTTGACGACGGAGACACCCACGCCGTGCAGACCGCCGGAGACCGCGTAGCCGCCGCCGCCGAACTTGCCGCCCGCGTGCAGCACGGTCAGCACGACCTCGACGGCGGGCTTGCCCTCGGAGGGGACGATGCCCACCGGGATGCCACGGCCGTTGTCGACGACCCGGACACCGCCGTCGGCGAGGATCGTGACGTCGACCGTGTCCGCGTGGCCGGCGAGCGCCTCGTCGACGGAGTTGTCCACGACCTCCTGCACCAGGTGGTGCAGGCCGCGTTCACCGGTTGAGCCGATGTACATACCGGGTCGCTTGCGGACCGCGTCCAGACCCTCGAGGACGGTGATGGCACTGGCGTCGTACGAGGCGGGCGCCTCGGCGTTCGAGGTGCTCACCGCGTCGGGCACGCCGGTGTCGGTGGACGGGTTGTTCTCGTTGGGGTTGCCGGAATCGGCCACGAAGCGCCCTTTCTGGCACAGCACGAGCCGGGCTCGTCGGCGGGTTGCCGGAGCGGCTGCGGCATGTTGCGTTGGTAAGCCTTGATCAGCGTTGCTCAGCTAGTCCCGGACGGTCCCCACGTTCGGGGCGGGATTGTCTTCCATTCTACCGGTAGCACTGACACTGATGGGGGTTTGCCGGTACCTGAGTCCGCATGTGCCGCCCTGAACCAGGCTCGTCCGACTCCCGATATGGGGATGGGGGCCCCAAGAGGCTCACAACGGCACTCAGCGCTTCGAGGCGTCAACCCTTGGCTACTTGGGAGTCAGATCGGGATTCGCAACCGCGTGCGGTTGCGCGACGAAGGTGGCGCCGACGGTTCACACCCGCCGTCGCGACCAAATTATGTGAGGTACATCACCCACCCCTGACGGGGCGTCAGGTCACCCGTGGAGCGACCGCGGAGCGCCTGCGGAGCGACTCCAGCCCGCCCGCAGACCTCCCGCAGCTCACCCGTAGGTGTCGCCCGGGCCCCGGCTGCCGGGCGCACGCAGCGGCCCGTAACGACGACCGGGACCGCCGGCGCCGCCGGGCCCCAGCACCTTGATCACCCGCACCGACCCGTGCCCGAGGTCCTCGTTCAGCCGGGCCACCAGCGTCGGGGCGAGCAACCGCAGATTCGTCGCCCACGCCGTGGAGTCGCAGCGGACGACCAGCACCCGCTCGTCCTCGTCGTACCGCTCCGGCACGCAGTGCTTCGCCACGTCCGCACCGACGATCTCCGGCCAGCGGCCCATCACCCCGCCCACCGCGGCCGGGGTCTCCCAGCCGCGCTCGGTGATCAGCCGGTTGATCGCCGAACCCAACGCCATCGGATCGCGGCCGTCGGCACGCGCCCCGGAGCGCAGGCCCCCGCGCCGCGCCTGCTTCTTCTGCTGCGCGGCGTCCCCACGCGCGCGTGCCGCCTCCCGCGCCGCCCTGAGCGCCACCCGCGCGAGATCGACACCCGACGGCTCCGGGCCACCCTTGCTGTCGGTGCCCTCCTCGGGGGGCCTTGCGGGGTCCGGCCCGTCCGCGCTCATACGCGCTCCACCGCGCCCTCGGCCACCGTGAACCGCGTACCCGCCAGCACACCCGGAACATCGTCATCGACCGCGGCCGTCACCAGCACCTGCTCACCGGGCGCCACCAGCTCGGCCAGCCGCTCCCGGCGCCGCGCGTCCAGCTCGGCGAAAACGTCGTCCAGGACGAGGACCGGCTCGTTGCCCTCCGCCCTGAGAAGATCGAACGACGCCAGCCGCAGCGCCAGGGCGTAGGACCACGACTCGCCGTGGGACGCGTACCCCTTGGCGGGCAGCGAGCCGAGTTTGAGAAGCAGATCGTCCCGGTGCGGACCCACCAGGGTCACGCCCCGCTCGATCTCCTGCTTGCGGGCCTCGGCGAGCGCGGCCATCAGCTGCTCGAACAGATCCTCGCGCGTGTGCGCCTCACCGGGCGCCGACGGCTTGTACTCCAGGGCGACGGGACCACCACCCGGCGCCAGCTGCTCGTACGCCTTGTCCGCCAGCGGCTGCACGGCGGCGATCAGGTCGAGGCGCTGAGCCAGCAGTTCGGCACCCGCGCGCGCGAGGTGCTGGTCCCAGACGTCGAGCGTCGACAGGTCCATCGTGCGGCCGCCGTGGCGGCGGGCGAGCGCCGCCGACTTCAGCAGCGTGTTGCGCTGCTTCAGGACCCGTTCGTAGTCGGAGCGCACCCCGGCCATGCGCGGGGAGCGGGCAGTGATCAGCTCGTCCAGGAAGCGGCGCCGCTCACCGGGATCGCCCTTGACCAGCGCGAGGTCCTCGGGCGCGAACAGCACGGTGCGCACGATGCCCAGCACATCACGCGGCCTGACCTGGGAGGACCTGTTGATACGGGCCCGGTTGGCGCGGCCCGGGTTCAGCTCCAGCTCGATCAGCTGCTGCCGCTCACCCTGCCGGACCTGGGCGCGGATCACGGCACGCTCGGCGCCCATGCGGACCAGGGGTGCGTCGGAGGAGACCCGGTGACTGCCGAGCGTGGCGAGATAGCCGACCGCTTCGACGAGATTCGTCTTGCCCTGCCCGTTCGGCCCGACGAAGGCGGTGACGCCCGGATCCAGCGGGACCTCGACCCGGGCGTACGAACGGAAGTCGGCCAGCGACAGATGCGTGACGTGCATGGTCGTTCGCCGACCTCCCCAACCTTCGGGTGTTGATCTTCCGGTCTCGACTACTTCTTCTCGACCGCGTGGCCGCCGAACTGATTGCGCAGCGCGGCGATCATCTTCATCTGCGGCGAGTCGTCCTGCCGGGACGCGAACCGCGCGAACAGCGACGCCGTGATCGCCGGCAGCGGCACCGCGTTGTCGATCGCGGCCTCCACAGTCCAGCGTCCCTCACCGGAGTCCTGTGCATAACCCCGCAGGTCGCCCAGGTGCTCGTCCTCGTCGAGCGCGTTGACCGCCAGGTCCAGCAGCCAGGAACGGATCACCGTCCCCTCCTGCCAGGACCGGAAGACCTCGCGGACGTTCTCCACGGAGTCGACCTTCTCCAGCAGCTCCCAGCCCTCGGCGTAGGCCTGCATCATCGCGTACTCGATGCCGTTGTGGACCATCTTCGCGAAGTGGCCCGCGCCGACCTTGCCGGCGTGCACGGCACCGAAGTCGCCCTCCGGCTTGAGGGCGTCGAAGACCGGCTGCACCTTGGCGACGTTCTCGGCGTCGCCGCCGTACATCAGCGCATAGCCGTTCTCCAGGCCCCACACGCCGCCGGAGACGCCGCAGTCGACGAAGCCTATGCCCTTGGCGGCCAGCTCCTCGGCGTGCTTCTCGTCGTCCGTCCAGCGGGAGTTCCCGCCGTCCACGACCACGTCACCGGGCTCCAGCAGCTCGCCGAGCCGGTCGACGGTGGCCTGGGTGGCCTCGCCGGCCGGGACCATGACCCAGACCACGCGCGGGGCGGCGAGCTTGCCCACAAGCTCTTCCAGGCTGTGGACATCGGCGAGGTCCGGATTGCGGTCGTATCCGACGACGGTGTGGCCCGCGCGGCGGATCCGCTCGCGCATGTTGCCGCCCATCTTGCCGAGGCCGACGAGACCGAGCTCCATCAGTTGCGTTCCTTAAGGTGTGCGAGGTGGCGGGACGGCACGTCCTAACCGGCCGGATGCGTGCCGCGGGCACTTTCGTACCCACGGCCGAGCCTAAACCCGGACCCTCGTGCACAGCTGTGGGCGTACGCGCTCAGACGTACGCCCTCACCTGCGGGTTTGTCCCCACCTTGTGGACCACTGCGCTGAGCCCCCGGGGCTCAGCCGCTCAGCCGCACCGGCATGATCAGGTACTTGTAGGCCTCGTCGGCCTCGGCGTCCACCGCGGGCTTGCCGCTGAGCAGCGCCGGCTTCGTGGACGTCGTGAAGGACAGCTGCGCCACCGGCGAGTCGATCGCGCTCAGGCCGTCCAGCAGGAACGTCGGGTTGAAGGCGATCGAGATGTCGTCGCCCTCCAGCTGCGCGTCCACCCTTTCCACAGCCTGTGCGTCGTCGCTGGAGCCGGCCTCCAGGATGAGCACGCCCTGCTCGAAGGTGAGCCGCACCGGGGTGTTGCGCTCGGCGACCAGGGCCACGCGCTTGACGGCCTCCACGAAGGGGGCGGTCTCGATCACGGCGACGCTGTTGAACTCCGTCGGGAACAGCGTCTTGTACTTCGGGAGGTCGCCCTCCAGCAGACGCGTCGTCGTCCGGCGGCCCGCACCCTCGAAACCGATCAGGCCCTCGCCCGCGCCCGAGCCGGACAGCGCCAGGATGACCTGGTCGCCGCTGGTCAGCGCCTTGGCGGTGTCCTGGAGCGTCTTGGCGGGCACCAGGGCGACCGCGGAGACGTCGGGGTTCTCCGGCTTCCACAGGAACTCGCGGACCGCGAAGCGGTAGCGGTCGGTGGAGGCCAGCGTCACCGAGTCGCCCTCGATCTCGATGCGCACACCGGTGAGGACGGGCAGCGTGTCGTCCCGGCCGGCGGCGATGGCGACCTGCTGCACGGCGGAGGCGAAGACCTCGCCGGGGACCGTGCCCGTCGCCTCCGGCATCTGCGGAAGGGCCGGGTACTCCTCCACCGGCAGGGTGTGGAGGGTGAACCGCGAGGAGCCGCAGACCACCGTCGCCCGTACACCGTCTGTGGAAATCTCCACCGGCCGGTTGGGGAGGGCGCGGGAGATGTCGGCGAGCAGGCGGCCGGAGACGAGGACCGTGCCCTCCTCCTCGATCTCCGCCTCGACCGAGACCCGCGCGGAGACCTCGTAGTCGAAGCTGGACAGGCTCAGCTGCCCCTCCTCGGCCTTCAGCAGCAGGCCCGCGAGGACCGGCGCCGGCGGACGGGCCGGGAGGCTGCGAGCCGCCCAGGCCACTGCCTCCGCGAGTACGTCGCGTTCCACCCGGATCTTCACTGTTGCCGCCTCCTGCTGTTGCCGGCGCTTCTCGCCCTGCCTGGCCTTCGTCGTCTGGGTCGGTGTCGTCGGTCCCGGTGAGGGGCAGAACACCGGGGACCAGTCTGACGCACCCCACTGACAGTAGGTGCCGTTCGGGGTCAAGTCGTGACGAGGGGCGGTCGGGCTCGAGAGGGCGAGTTATGCACAGGGCCCGCTTCGAAACGAATTCCGCACTCTCTCTAGTCGGGAGTAGTAGTAGGGCCTGTGGATACCGTGGATAACCTCGTTTCCCCAGGTCAGAGCAGGAATTTTGTCCACCGTGCCTGTGGGCGGAGCCGGTGGACAACCGGGCGTATCTGTGGAGAACAGAAAGTTCTGCACACACCGTGCACAGGCAGAGGCGACTTCTCCCCAGAGCTGTCCCCAGCTTTACCCACGTTTCCCACAGGCCAACCAGGCACCTTGATGTGACGCCTTTCACTCGACGCGGTGACAGGGCGCGTCGCGTTGCCGAACAGTGGACAGGCATGTGGAGAAGCTGGGGATCGCTGGGGACAACCCGCTCCAGCCTGTGGGTTGCCCGTGGACAACTGGATGCACAGCCTGTGGATCATTTCGTCGTCCACAGGCTGTGGAGATCGTTCGTCCACGAATCCACAGGGAGCTGACCTGCCCTGATGTTCTCTCAACACCCTGGCCTGTGGACGGGATCGGGACAACTTCCCAGTCCCCAAGGTGTGGACGGAAAAAAGTAGCCGAATCTGTGGAGGACGCCCGTAACCCGGCAGGTATTCGAACAGCGGGCAGGACGGCAGTGCGATGCCCTGAGCACGCGAAGGGCGCCCCCGGGGTGTCCAGGGGCGCCCGTGCGGCCGGTGCCGGCGGCCGTCAGCCGTTCTTGATGCGGTTGGTCAGCTCGGTCACCTGGTTGTAGATGGAGCGCCGCTCGGCCATCAGATTGCGGATCTTGCGGTCGGCGTGCATCACCGTGGTGTGGTCCCGGCCGCCGAACAGCGCGCCGATCTTCGGCAGCGAGAGGTCCGTCAGTTCCCGGCACAGGTACATGGCGATCTGCCGGGCCGTCACCAGCGCCCGCCCGCGCGAGGTACCGCACAGGTCCTCGACGGTGAGGCCGAAGTAGTCGGCGGTGGCGCCCATGATGGCCGTCGATGTGATCTCGGGGGCCGAGTCCTCGCCACCCGGGATCAGATCCTTCAGGACGATCTCCGTCAGGCCCAGGTCGACCGGCTGCCGGTTGAGCGAGGCGAACGCCGTCACCCGGATCAGCGCGCCCTCCAGCTCGCGGATGTTGCGCGAGATGCGGGAGGCGATGAACTCGAGTACCTCGGGCGGGGCGTTGAGCTGCTCCTGCACCGCCTTCTTGCGCAGGATCGCGATGCGGGTCTCCAGCTCGGGCGGCTGGACGTCGGTGATCAGGCCCCACTCGAAACGGTTCCGCAGCCGGTCCTCCAGCGTGACCAGCTGCTTGGGCGGCCGGTCGGAGGACAGCACGATCTGCTTGTTGGCGTTGTGGAGCGTGTTGAAGGTGTGGAAGAACTCCTCCTGCGTCGACTCCTTGTCCGCGAGGAACTGGATGTCGTCGACGAGCAGGATGTCCATCTCGCGGTAGCGCTTGCGGAAGCTGTCGCCCTTGCCGTCGCGGATGGAGTTGATGAACTCGTTGGTGAACTCCTCGGAGCTCACGTACCGCACGCGCGTGCCGGGGTAGAGGCTGCGGGCGTAGTGCCCGATGGCGTGCAGGAGGTGGGTCTTGCCCAGGCCCGACTCCCCGTAGATGAACAGGGGGTTGTAGGCCTTCGCGGGTGCTTCGGCGACGGCTACGGCGGCCGCGTGGGCGAAGCGGTTGGAGGCGCCGATGACGAAGGTGTCGAAGAGGTACTTCGGGTTCAGGCGCGCGGTGGGCTCACCCGGCCCGGTCGCCGGTGCGGGCTGTGCGGCCAGCGGACCGGGGGCGCCGGTGGCGGGGCCGGGCCCGACGGGGCCGCCGCGGTGGACGTGGCCGGAGCCGGACGGCGGCTCGGGCAGGTCCCGCCGGGGGCTGCGCTGGTCGTAGTCGCCGCGTGGCTGGTCGTAGTCGTTGCGCGGCTGGTCGTAGTCGTTGCGGGACTGCTGCTCGCGGTCGCCGCGTTCGTAGTCGCCGCGTTCGTATTTACCGCGCTGGGAGTCGTACGGCGGGCGGTCCGGCGACTGCGGACGGTAGTCCTGCTGGTACGAGTCCTTGGGATAGGGCTCCTGGCCGTAGGACTCCTGCGGCGGGGTCGCGTAGGGGTCGCGCTCGGGGAAGCCGAGGCGCTGCTGCTGCCAGCCGTAGTCGTCCTGCTGCGCCGGGCGCGGCCAGGAGCCGGGCTCGGGGCGCTGGTACTCCTGCGGGTAGGCGGGGCGGGCGGTGGGGAGCTGATCGGCGCGGTGGCGGCCGTATCCCTCGTACTCGTCGCGGCCGCCGCCCTGGCCCTGGTGGCCGGGGGCAGGAAGCTCGGGCTCCTCGTAGCGGGGCTGGGGGCGGGCGGGCTGCGCCTGGGGGGCGGGCGGCGCGGGGTCGCCGGCGGTGTCGTCGACGGTGATCGCGATGCGGATGGGTCGGCCGCATTCGCGGCTCAGGGTCTCGCTGACGACGGGGGCGAGGCGGCCCTCCAGTACGCCTTTCGCAAATTCGTTCGGTACGGCGAGCAGAGCGGTGTCGGCGACCAGCGCGAGGGGCTGGCAGCGCCGGATCCAGTGCTCGTCCTTCGACTCGACATCCTGCCCGCGGCCCTCCCCGAGGAGTTGCTCCAGTACGCGTGGCCACACTGCGGCAAGATCGGCAGGTACGTCAGCCACAGGGCACGCTCTCTCACGAGTCCCTCGAAGGTGTGATTCGGGGACGGGTCGGGATGAAACTCGAGTGGGGCAGGGATAAGGGAACGAATCGGAGTCCAGTCACGGTAGTCAGCGCGGCCGGTAGGGTTCAAGTTGTTGTCCCCAGCCTGTGGACAAGTGTCTCCCGGTCACCGCTGGTTTGACCGAATGGCGCAGTCCCACGTACCGTAACCAGGTCGAGTTGTCGATGGCTGCTGCCGCCTGCCTCCGATGGGCACAGGTCACGTAAAAGGTGATCGAAAAGCGGTGCACTCGGGCGTAACGCGAGCTACTCGTGGGCGCACGGTGACAGCCAGGACGGCACCCCGCCAACCCCGATTCTTTCTGGAGCCCCCGAGTGAGCAAGCGCACCTTCCAGCCGAACAACCGTCGCCGCGCGAAGACCCACGGCTTCCGGCTGCGTATGCGTACCCGTGCCGGCCGCGCGATTCTCGCGACTCGCCGTAGCAAGGGTCGCGCCCGTCTGTCCGCCTGATCCCGGTCAGGTCATGACATCGTGCTGCCCACCGAGAACCGGCTGAGGCGGCGCGAGGACTTCGCGACCGCGGTACGACGAGGCCGCCGGGCCGGCCGCCCGGCCCTCGTCGTCCACCTTCGAAGCGGTGCCACGGACCCGCACGCGCCTGGGGAGAGCGCTCCCCCGACACGTGCGGGTTTCGTCGTGAGCAAAGCCGTGGGTGGTGCGGTGGTGCGCAACAAGGTGAAGCGCAGGCTTCGCCATCTGATGCGCGACCGGATCGACCTGTTGCCCCCCGGTAGCCTGGTAGTCGTACGAGCGCTACCCGGTGCGGGTGACGCCGACCATGCACAGCTGGCCCGAGACCTGGACGCCGCCCTGGAGCGGCTACTGGGAGGGGGCGCGCGATGAAGTACCCGCTGCTGGCTCTGATCAAGCTGTACCAGTGGACGATCAGTCCACTGCTGGGGCCGGTGTGCAAGTACTACCCGTCGTGTTCCCACTACGGCTACACGGCCATCGACCGGCACGGTGCTCTCAAGGGCACGGCGCTCACCGCTTGGCGCATCCTGCGGTGCAATCCGTGGTCGCTGGGCGGCGTGGACCATGTTCCGCCGCGTAAGCGCCCGCGGTGGCACGAAATGCTGCGTGACGCCTGGCGTGCACGCAAGGGCGGGCCCTCCGCCGCCGAACCGGCCATCGAAGGACAGGCTTCTCCCGCGAGTCCGTCCGGTCCTCCGAGCCCGGCCGCAGAGACCCAGTCCCATGCCCAAGGAGCATGATTAGTGGACACGATTGCCAGCCTCTTCAGCTTCATCACGACACCTGTCTCCTGGGTCATCGTCCAGTTCCACAGCGTGTACGGCGCCATCTTCGGCCCGGACACCGGATGGGCCTGGGGCCTGTCCATCGTGTCCCTGGTGATCCTCATCCGTATCTGCCTGATCCCGCTCTTCGTGAAGCAGATCAAGGCGACGCGCGGGATGCAGACGCTCCAGCCGGAGATGAAGAAGATCCAGGAGCGCTACAAGAACGACAAGCAGCGCCAGTCCGAAGAGATGATGAAGCTGTACAAGGAGACGGGCACCAACCCGCTCTCCTCGTGCCTTCCCATCCTGGCGCAGTCCCCGTTCTTCTTCGCCCTGTACCACGTGCTCAACAGCATCGCGTCGAACGACACCATCGGCGTGATCAACGACCGCCTGCTGGAGAGCGCCCAGAAGGCCCACATCTTCGGTGCGCCGCTCGCGGCGAAGTTCACCGACGGCTCCTCCAAGGTGGAGGCCCTCGGGTCCTCGCTGACGGACGTCCGTGTTGTCACCGCGATCATGATCGTGCTGATGTCGGCGTCGCAGTTCTTCACTCAGCGCCAGCTGATGACCAAGAACGTCGACACGACGGTGAAGACGCCGTTCATGCAGCAGCAGAAGATGCTGATGTACGTCTTCCCGGTCATGTTCGCCGTCTTCGGCATCAACTTCCCCGTCGGTGTCCTCGTCTACTGGCTCACCACGAACGTGTGGACCATGGGTCAGCAGATGTACGTCATCCGCAACAACCCGACACCGGGTTCCAAGGCCCAGGCGTCCTACCTGGAGCGCCTGCACAAGAGCGTCACCCACCACGGCAAGACGCGTGGCCGTGGTGAGAAGGCCATCGTCAAGGCCATCGTCGCCAAGGGCCGGGACCGCAACGAGTTCGAGCGGAAGTTCATCAACGGTCTGAACAAGGCGGGCCTGGCGGCTCAGCCCGACGGCACCGTGCTGAAGAGTGACACCGCTGTCGCCACCCAGACCGAGGACGGCGCGACCGCCACTCCGGCCACGCCCAAGCGCCAGCAGCCCAAGCGGCAGAGCAAGTCTCAGCGCCAGTCCGTGAAGGCGGCCGGCGAGTCCGAGCCCAAGACCTCGCTGACCAAGTCGGACGAGCCGCAGGACGGCAAGCAGGATGCCAAGCCTGCCGCCGCCAAGAAGCCGGCGCAGAAGTCCGGCGGCGGTGGCCGCAGCAAGGCCCAGTCCGGACAGCGCAAGGGCCCGCAGCGGCCCAAGTCCCCGTCGAAGAAGTAAGAAGGAGTCCATCCCGTGACGGAAGGCACCACCTCCGCCGCTGCCGAGGGCGCAGACACCCTGACTCGCCTCGAGAACGAGGGCGAGATCGCCGCGGACTACCTGGAGGGTCTGCTCGACATCGCCGACCTCGACGGCGACATCGACATGGACGTCGAGGCCGACCGTGCCTCTGTCTCGATCATCAGCGACTCGAACAGCCGTGACCTGCAGAAGCTGGTCGGCCGGGACGGCGAGGTGCTGGAGGCTCTCCAGGAGCTCACGCGCCTGGCCGTGCACCGGGAGACCGGCGACCGCAGCCGGCTGATGCTCGACATCGCTGGTTACCGGGCCACGAAGCGGGCCGAGCTCTCCGAACTGGGCGCCAAGGCCGCGGCCGAGGTCAGGAGCAGCGGCGAGTCCGTGCGAATGAAGCCGATGACGCCGTTCGAGCGCAAGGTCGTGCACGACGCGGTCAAGGCGGCGGGACTGCGCAGCGAGTCCGAGGGCGAGGAGCCGGAGCGCTTCGTCGTCGTGCTTCCTGCCTGATCGGTCCTCTCGTTCTCCGGCCCCGTCTGTTGCGCAGGCGGGGCCGAACTTTGTCAGCCTGATAGTTCTGGTGGTTCTGATAACGGCGACTGGTACGCCGGTGCCGTACGGAAGGACGGTCCCCGTGACGGAGGCAGCGGAGCTTCCCCCTGTGCCCGAGCAGGCACGTGACGTGTTCGGCGATCGGTACGCGGACGCGGTCCGCTACGCGGAATTGCTCGCCGAGGCAGGGGTGAAGCGCGGTCTGATCGGTCCGCGTGAGGTTCCCCGCCTGTGGGAGCGGCATCTGCTGAACTGCGCGGTGCTCTCGGAGGTCGTGCCCGAGGGCGTGACGGTGTGCGACGTCGGTTCGGGTGCCGGATTGCCGGGGATCCCGCTGGCGCTCGTCCGGGAGGACCTGAAGATCACGCTCCTGGAGCCGCTGCTGCGGCGCACGAACTTCCTGACCGAGGTCGTGGAGCTGCTGGGACTGGACCATGTCACCGTCGTGCGTGGCCGGGCCGAGGAGGTCATGGGCAAGATGCCGCCGGTGCATGTGGTGACTGCGCGCGCTGTTGCTCCGCTGGACCGCCTGGCCACGTGGGGGGTTCCGCTGCTGCGCCCGTACGGCGAGATGCTCGCTCTCAAGGGCGACACGGCCGAGGAGGAACTGAAGGCCGCGGCCACGGCGCTGAGCAAGCTGGGCGCGGTGGAGACGTCCATCCTGCATGTCGGCGAGGGGGTCGTGGACCCCATGTCCACCGTGGTGCGGGTCGAGGTCGGGGAGAGTCCGGGTGGCGTGCGTTTCGCTGCCAAGCGGGCCAAGGCGGCCCGGACGGGGCGTGCCCGGCGGCGTCGCGGATAGCCTGATTCGGTTGCTGCGGCACCGGCGGCGCTGATGCGTCCTGATGGGGAGCCGTACTCCACACAAGCTGCCAAACCTATGCATGCCGGAGTGTCGCGGCATTTCGGCATCGGCTGCTGTGCATCGTGTTTCACGTGAAACGTCGCTCACTGCTGCACGGCATCATCAGTCGCGGCCGCGCTGCGGCCGACCCCCGCGATCGAAAGCCTCTCGGGTCGCTCGGAGAGGGCGGGGAGTTGTCCACAGAGGTGGATTTCTCCACAGAAGGCCAGGCCTCACTGGTTCATGACCCCGAAGACATGGGAGGCTCTGTTCATTGCGAGCCTGAAGTCGAGGAGAGTGAATCCTTGCGGTCCGACGCCAATATCGCGGGACCGATGACCGATCCGGTCCCCGGTCCCCGTACCGAGTCGATGGGGGCGGATGTTTCACGTGAAACACCGCCTCCGATGGACGACACTCCGATCGGTCGTGCTGCCCAACTGGCGGTGGAAGCCTTGGACCGCGCCGGCGAGGGATTGCCGCGGCCCGAGCAGACCAGGGTCATGGTGGTCGCCAATCAGAAGGGCGGTGTGGGCAAGACGACGACGACCGTCAACCTCGCCGCGTCGCTTGCCCTGCATGGTGCCCGGGTCCTGGTCGTCGACCTCGACCCGCAGGGCAACGCCTCCACTGCGCTGGGCATCGACCACCACGCCGACGTCCCATCCATCTACGACGTGCTGGTCGAGAGCAGGCCGCTGTCGGAGGTGGTCCAGCCGGTCCCCGACGTCGAGGGCCTCTTCTGTGCGCCCGCCACCATCGATCTCGCCGGTGCGGAGATCGAGCTGGTCTCTCTGGTGGCACGCGAGAGCCGGCTTCAGCGGGCGATCCAGGCATACGAGCAGCCGCTGGACTACATCCTCATCGACTGCCCACCCTCCCTCGGCCTGCTGACGGTCAACGCGCTCGTCGCGGGCCAGGAGGTGCTGATCCCGATCCAGTGCGAGTACTACGCGCTGGAAGGGCTGGGACAGCTGCTGCGTAACGTCGACCTGGTTCGCGGGCACCTCAATCCCACCCTGCATGTGTCGACGATCCTGCTCACCATGTACGACGGCCGGACGCGGCTTGCGTCCCAGGTCGCCGACGAGGTGCGCAGCCACTTCGGCGAAGAGGTGCTGCGGACGAGCATTCCTCGCTCGGTCCGTATCTCCGAGGCCCCGAGCTACGGGCAGACGGTACTGACCTACGATCCAGGATCGAGCGGAGCCCTCTCCTATCTGGAGGCGGCACGCGAGATCGCGCTGAAGGGCGTGGGCGTCGGCTACGACGCGACGCATGCCCATATCGGCGCACAGAACGACCCGAGCATGGTGGAGGGGATCCAGTGAGTGAGCGACGAAGGGGGCTGGGCCGCGGTCTGGGCGCACTGATCCCCAATGCTCCGACGGAGAAGTCGGTGGCGTCGGCGGCGTTGGGGAATGCGGCTTCCGCCTCCCCGGGGGCGATGCCCCTGCTGCCGAACGACCGCGGTGTGGCCGCGGCGAAGGTAGCCACGCTGCCGCCTGTTCCACGTGAAACGGAGGAGTCGGCGGCATCCGGTACGGCATCGAGCGGGGTGGACTCGCTCAGGTCGCCCGTGGGGGCGCACTTCGCGGAGGTTCCGCTCGACGCCATCACGCCGAACCCGAAGCAGCCGCGTAAGGACTTCGACGACGACGCGTTGGCCGAGCTCGTCACCTCCATCAGGGAGGTCGGCCTCCTCCAGCCCGTCGTCGTCCGGCAGACGGGGCCCGGGCGCTACGAGCTCATCATGGGTGAGCGCCGGTTCCGGGCGTGCCGGGAGCTGGAGATGGAGGCCATCCCGGCGATCGTGCGGGCCACGGAGGACGAGAAGCTCCTCCTGGACGCGCTGCTGGAGAACCTTCACCGGGCTCAGCTGAATCCGCTGGAAGAGGCCTTCGCCTACGACCAGCTGCTGAAGGACTTCAACTGCACGCACGACCAGCTGGCGGACCGCATCGGCCGCTCCCGCCCACAGGTCTCCAACACGCTGCGTCTGCTGAAGCTCTCGCCGAAGGTTCAGAACCGGGTGGCTGCCGGGGTGCTCTCCGCCGGGCACGCGCGTGCGCTGCTCTCCGTGGAGGACCCGGAGGACCAGGACCGGCTGGCCCATCGGATCGTGGCCGAAGGGCTTTCGGTGCGGTCGGTCGAGGAGATCGTGACCCTGATGGGGTCCCGACCGCAGAAGGCGCAGCGGGCCAAGGGGCCGCGGGCCGGTTCTCTGGTCTCGCCGGCGCTCTCTGACCTGGCGACGCGGCTCTCGGACCGCTTCGAGACGCGGGTGAAGGTCGACCTGGGACAGAAGAAGGGCAAGATCACCGTGGAGTTCGCTTCCATGGAGGATCTTGAGAGGATCCTTGGGAGCCTCGCTCCCGGTGAAGGGCCCGTGCTGCAGAAGGGACTTCTGGAGGGCGAAGCGGAAGAGTTCGACTCCTGAGACTCGGGCCCGGTGGAGCACTCGTCGGTGCTCCACCGGCCGATGGGGCGGGTCGTGTCCGGTGCGTACCGGAACACGGCCCGCCCTTTGCTTTCCGTCGGTGTCGGGGTCACCGCATCGTGGATACGATGCGATCGGGAAGGCGCAAGCACCTGGCAGTACCTCTGAGAGGAAGGCAGGGGCCATGCGATCGATGAGCCGCACCGGACTGGTGAGCGCAGGCTTGGGGCTGGGCGCGGTCGGTGGGTTCATCGGCAGCCTGCTCAGGGAACGGAGCGCTCTGACAGCCGCCCGCGACGCGGCGGGCGAAGGAAGCGAGGAACAGCCTTCATGGGGCGCCGGCTCGTACCGCTCACGCTGGACAACCTTCAGGACCTTCCCCAGCGCTGTCGCTCGTGCGTCTTCTGGGAGCTGGACCCCGTCAGCGGCGAAGCCGCGGTAAAGGCGGGCACGCCGACCCTGGAGAAGGAGTCCTGGATCTCCGCCGTCCTGCTGGACTGGGGATCATGCGGCCGGGTGGTCTACGTCGACGAGGTTCCGGTGGGCTTCGTCCTCTACGCACCCCCCGCGTACGTACCGCGCTCGACGGCGTTTCCCACAAGTCCCGTCTCGCACGACGCTGTGCAGTTGATGACCGCGTTCGTGATGCCGGGCTATCAGGGGCAAGGGCTGGGCCGGGTGATGGTTCAGACGGTCGCCAAGGATCTGCTGCGTCGGGGCTTCAAGGCGATCGAGGCGTTCGGGGACGCCCGCTGGAAGGAGCCCGCCTGCGTCCTGCCGGCGGATCATTTGCTGGCTGTGGGCTTCAAGACGGTTCGGCCCCATCCCAGCCATCCGCGGCTGCGGCTGGATCTCCGGTCCACGCTGTCCTGGAAGGAAGACGTGGAGATGGCACTGGACCGGCTGCTCGGAGCCGTCCAGAAGGAACCCGCGTTGCGACCGCTGTAGCGGAGTGCAGTGTGGAGGACTGCAGTGTGGAGGATCGCTGTACAGCGAATGGGCCGACCCGGACGGGTCGGCCCATTCGTGTTTCACGTGAAACGTCAGTCAGCGATGAAGTCCTCAAGGTCGCGAACGATCGCGGCCTTCGGCTTGGCGCCGACGATGGTCTTGGCGACCTCGCCGCCCTGGTAGACGTTCAGGGTCGGGATGGACATGACGCCGTACTTGGCGGCCGTACCCGGGTTCTCGTCGATGTTCAGCTTGACGATCTCGATCTTGTCGCCGTACTCGGCGGCGATGGCCTCGAGGGACGGCGCGATCTGACGGCACGGACCGCACCAGGCGGCCCAGAAGTCCACCAGGACGGGCTTGTCGTTCTTGAGGACGTCCTGCTCGAAGGAGTCGTCGGTCACTTGCTTCAGGGTGCCGGCCACGGCGGGCTCCTTAACTGGTTGATGCGTGGGGTGGATGGGGGTCAGACGGTGGTCTTCTCGGGCTCGGCCTTGTCCTCGTCGGTGAGCGCGGCGAGGAAGCGCTCGGCGTCGAGTGCGGCGGAGCAGCCGGTGCCGGCGGCGGTGATCGCCTGGCGGTAGGTGTGGTCGACCACGTCTCCGGCGCCGAAGACGCCGGTCAGGTTGGTGCGGGTCGACGGGGCGTCGACCTTCAGGTAGCCCTCCGGGTCCAGGTCGAGCTGGCCCTTGAAGAGCTCGGTACGCGGGTCGTGGCCGATCGCGATGAACAGGCCGGTCACCGCCAGGTCCGAGAGCTCGCCGGTCTTGACGTTGCGCAGCTTCAGGCCCGACAGCTTCTGGTCACCCTGGACCTCGGCGACCTCGCTGTCCCAGACAAACGAGATCTTGGGGTCGGCGAAGGCACGCTCCTGCATCGCCTTGGACGCGCGCAGGGTGTCACGGCGGTGGACGATCGTCACGGACTTGGCGAAGCGGGAGAGGAACGTGGCCTCCTCCATCGCGGTGTCACCGCCGCCGATCACGGCGATGTCCTGGTCCTTGAAGAAGAAGCCGTCGCAGGTCGCGCACCAGGAGACGCCGCGGCCGGAGAGGGCGTCCTCGTTGGGCAGGCCGAGCTTGCGGTGCTGGGAACCGGTGGTGATGATGACGGCCTTGGCCTGGTGGACGGTACCCGCGGTGTCGGTGACCTTCTTGATCTCGCCACTCAGGTCGACGGCGACGACATCGTCCGGGATCAGCTCGGCGCCGAAGCGCTCGGCCTGGGCGCGCATGTTGTCCATGAGCTCGGGGCCCATGATGCCGTCCTGGAAGCCCGGGAAGTTCTCCACCTCGGTGGTGTTCATCAGGGCACCGCCCGCGGTGACGGCGCCCTCGAACACCAGCGGCTTCAGCGACGCGCGCGCGGTGTAGAGCGCCGCCGTGTAGCCGGCGGGCCCGGAGCCGATGATGATCACGTTTCGGACGTCGCTCACGGCTTCATTCCTCGTCTCTGGACTGCGTCTTCAGGGCCGGGTGGAGCTTCTCTCGGAACTCTCACCCCACCCAACGGATCCTACGGGGCGCGCATTCCCGCTGTGTCCGGGCACACGGGGCTGAGGGAGCCAGGCATGCGGGAAGAGTGCAGGACGCGAGCGCTCAGGGTCGCGCGTACGAGTGCTTCAAAAGGATCTCGGCCTTGCTGACAGCAGGCTGAGCCACACAAGCCGACTCGACGATGTAGGCGGTCACACGGTTGTCGTTGGAGGCGTCGGGCAGCACCACGAGGAGTGCTTCCTTGCCCTTGTAGACGCCGTCCTTCGTGGCCAGCGCCGCGTCGTCGCGTCCGATGCTCCTCTGGATGCACTCCGGGACCGTCGGCTGCTTGAAGACACGGTTCTCACCACCGGTCTCGGACTCCATGCCGAAGCTACGCGGTGTACGCGGTCCGTTCTGCGCGCCGCCCTGCTCGTCGGCGAGGAGATCGGCGACCTGCTCCTTCAACTTTCCTTCGGAGAAGGTGTCCGCAAGCGCGGTGTCGTCGGACGGGCTGCCCCCGGTGACCGAGGAGACGATCACGGAGCCGAGCCCGATGGCGGCAGCGGCGGCCACGGCGCCGAGTACGGCGATCCTGCGCCGCCCGCTTCGCTTGCGGTCCTTGCGGCCCGGACCGGTGGAGGAAGGACGGGCGTGCCCGGAGGGTCGGTCCGTCGTGGCCGATGTTTCACGTGAAACACGACGGGCGCTGGCATTCTCGTCGGATGCGGCGGGCGCGGCAGCGGCAGGCGTCGGTGTCGGCGTCGGTGTCGGTGCCGGCTCCAGGGAGTTCGGCACGGTGGCGCTCAGCAGTTCCTCGGCCGCCAGGGCGGCGTCGATACGGCCGGCCACGTCGTCAGGCATCCGCGTCGGCCCGGGCAGCGTGCCGAGCAGACTCTGGATCTCCTCCAGCGACGCGTACACGTCCGCGCATAGCTCGCAGGTCTCCAGGTGCTGTCGTACGTCCGTGGTCCGGGACGGCGGGAGCAGGCCTTCGGCGAGGTCGGAGATCTCCGCGACGTCCGGGTGCCCGGTCATGTCTGTCGTCGACGACGTCACGCTCGTCCACCTCCGCCCTTCACTGCGGCTGAATCGCTCGGCCCTGCGTCCTGCGGGTCCGCACGGTGGGGTCCCGCTGCGGGTGGGACGGATGTCCCCTGCGTCCGGTTCCGTTTCGCTCCCGGCTGGGTGTCCTTGCCGCTGCCGTCCGGGCGCAGGTGGGTGAGCAGTGGCAGGAGTCTGGCTCTGCCTCGGGCGCAGCGGCTCTTGATCGTGCCGGTCGGCACGTCGAGGATCCGGGCGGCTTCGGCGACGGGGTAGCCCTGCATGTCCACCAGGACGAGGGCGGCCCGCTGGTCGGCGGGCAGGGTGCCCAGGGCCTCCAGCAGCTGGCGGTGCAGGTCGTTGCGCTCGGCGGGGGCCGATGCCGACTCGTGCGGCTCCAGGAGCTGCTCCAGGCGCTCGGTGTCGTCGACGGGAGCGGTCTTCCGGGAGGCCGCCTTGCGGGCGCGGTCCAGGCAGGCGTTCACGGTGATCCGGTGCAGCCACGTCGTGACGGCTGCCTGGCCGCGGAAGGTGTGGGCGGCCCGGTAGGCGGAGACGAGCGCGTCCTGAACGGCGTCAGCGGCCTCCTCACGGTCTCCCAGCGTCCGCAGGGCCACGGCCCAGAGACGGTCGCGGTGGCGGCGGACGAGCTCAGCGAAGGCGTCGGGGTCGCCTTCTACGTGGCGGGCGAGGAGGTCCTGATCGCTCACGCCGTCACGACTCGCGCTGTCCGCCATCGCACCCCCTCCCCGCGGCAGATGCCGTCAGCTGGTCACCTTGATGTCCGCCAGGCGGCCGCGCCATTTCCCGTCCGACTGCATCGGTAGATCATCGGTGAGCCACACCAGGAGGTACCGGCTCTGGACGGCCTTGCCCGGCTTGAGTTCCACCGTGGTGCCCGAGCCCTCGGCAACCTTGCGGTACTCGTCGAAGGACGCCGGTTCCGCGGTGGCGTCCTTGCTCGCGCTGCGCAGTTCGACGGAAGTGTTCCCGATAAAGGTGACGGTCACCTTTCCGACCTGCTGGACCTTGCCGAGGTCCACGATGACGCCGACCCCCGGCTTGAGGCGGCCGAAGTCGGAACTGAGGTAATAGTCCGTCTGCCAATAGCTGGACGTGCTGTCGTCGTAGACGTTCCCTATCTCGGACGGCTTCTCGGACTGGTCGCCGAAGGGGTCGAAGTCCCGGGCGTCGACGATGGGTACCGACTTACCGGCCACCGGGACCTTCGGGTTCTTGTCGTTGTCGCCGTCGGTGGTCTGCGTCTGGTTCTGGTCGTCGGCCTTGCCGCCCCGTTCCATGATCGCGTCCGCGAGCTGCCAGCTGCCCAGGCCGAGCGCGGCGATCAGCAGAGCGGAGACGCTCCACTTCAGTGCCTTGCCGGTGCGGCTCTGCAGCGGGGGCGGCGGGGTCTGCACCGGCTGGGTGGCGCCGGGGTGCGGTGCCGGACGGCCGTAGGCACCCTGCTGGTAAGCCGTGCGCTGGTACTGGGGCGGGGTGGTGTACGTCGGCTCCGGCGGGCGGATGCGGGGCATCTCGCTGATCGCCTTCACCAGTTCCTCCGGCGTGGTGCACGGGGACTCGTGGCGGGAGGCGGTGGCGCCGTCGTTGGCGAGCGCCCGCATGGCGAGCTCGGACAGGCCGCGGTGGACACCCGCGCGCACCTGGTCCGGGGGGATGAGCCCGATGTCCTTGGGCAGACCTGCCAGACCGTGGGCGTCGCTCTCGTACGGCCAGCGCTGGGTGAGCGTGGCGTACAGCAGGGCGCCGATGGCCTCGGTGTCCGTGCGCTGCGGGGTGTCGGAACTGATGCCGCGCAGCGCGGCGTTGACGGCGAGTCCGCGGATCCGCCACTGGCCCGTCGACGTCCGCAGCACCGCTGTGGGGCTCAGGCGCAGATGGGCGAGGCCCTCGCGGTGGGCGGCCGCCATGGCGCCCGCGACCTGACTCACCATCTGGTAGGCGTCGTACACCTCCAGCGGGCCGGAGGCGAGAAGAGCGGTCAGCTCGGTGGCGTCGGGGAGCCACTCGTGCACGACGTAGACGATGTCGTTGTCCTCGACGGCGTCGAGGACCTGGACGAAGCGGGGGTCGCCGAGAAGGGCGGAGGAACGTGCCGCGGCCAGCACGGTGCGGGCGCGTGTGTGGTCCGCCGGAAGGATGTGGACCCCGACGGCGCGGCGGAGCTTCTCGTCGACGGCCCGCCAACTGCTGAAGCCGTCCAGACGGGTGACGCACTCCTCGAGGCGGTAGCGTCTGGCGAGTTTGTGCCCGCTGTGCAGTTCGGGAGGCGAGGTCTTGCCGGAATCCTCGCTCGTGGGGCTCCCCTGTGCCTCGTCGCTGTCCGTGTCCCGCTCCCGGTTGTTGGCCACCCCGTCGGCCGTGGACTGGTCCGCCTGGGCGGTCAGCGGCTCATCGCCACTGTTGTCTGCCACGTCGACGGCAGCTGTGCTCCGTTCCGCCACCGTCGTTCCTGCCTCCCCATTCGATGCGCGCCGGCCGACTCCCGATGCGCGCAGTCCGACGCCGAACCCAATTGTGCCCACAGTCCGCCGCTATGCACGACACACGGCGGATGACGATGGTTGTGCGCCTACCCCGGGTCTCAGCGTCCCAGGCGTCCGCGCACCATGCCGACCAGCGAGTTGACTTCCTCGATACGCATCCGGCGGGCGGCGACGAAGAAGACGCCGAACAGGAGCAGCCCGCCGGCCAGCAGCGCCGCGAACGACCCCAGTACGCCCTGGCCGAGCGCACGGCTGATCGCGTAGCAGGCCGCACCGCTGAGCAGGGCGGCCGGGACGGACGCGATGCACAGCCGGGCGTACGTCCGCAGCACCCGGGCGCCGTCCAGGTCCCCGCCGAGCCGCTTGCGCAGCCTGCGCCAGGCGACGCCCACGCCGATCATGTAGGCCAGGCCGTAGGAGGCGGCCATGCCTACGACGGCCCAGCGCGCCGGGAGCAGGAAGAAGCACAGTGCCGAAGCGGCGGCGTTGAACACGGCCACAATGACGGTGTTGTAGAAGGGAGTCCGGGTGTCCTCGTAGGCGTAGAAGGCGCGCAGGACGACGTACTGCACCGAGTAGGGGATGAGACCGAGGCCGAAGGCCATCAGCATGAAGCCCATGTTGGTGGCTTCGCTGGTACCCGAAGAGCCGAACATGAGCGTGCACATCGGGATGCCGAGTGCAACGAAACCGAAGGAAACGGGAACGATGGCGACGGCTGTGGTGCGCAGCCCCTGGGAGATGTCGTCGCGGACCGCGCCGCCGTCTTCCTCGGATGCCGATCGGGAGATGCGGGGCAGCAGGGCCGCCATCAGGGAGACGGTGATGATGGCCTGGGGCAGGCCCCAGATCAGCTGCGCGTTGGCGTAGGCGGCGAAGCCGGTGCCGTCGACGGGCGACGCCTTACCCGCGGCGGTGGACAGCTGGATGACGATCATGGCACCCGCCTGGTTGGCGAGCACGAACAGGACCGTCCACTTGGCGAGGGTGATGGCCTTGCCGAGCCCGTGGCCCTTCCAGTCGAAACGCGGCCGAACCCGGAAACCCGTCTCCCGCAGATACGGGATCATGGCCAGGGCCTGCACGATGAGGCCAAGCAGTACCCCGATGCCGAGCAGCCGCTCGCCCTCCGGCGGGATGCTCGTGACCTTCATCCCCGAGTTTTCCGCGGTGCCGTAGACCCAGATGAACATTCCTAGGGTCACGATGATGACGATGTTGTTCAGGACCGGGGTCCACATCATCGCGCCGAACCTGCCGCGGGCGTTGAGGATCTGCCCCATGACCACGTGGAGGCCCATGAAGAAGATCGAGGGCAGGAAGTAGCGGACGAAGGTGATGCCGACCTCGTTCGCGGCCGGGTCACTGGCCACCGGGTTGGACAGGAGCCGGATCAGTAGTGGCGCGGCGAAGACCGTGATCACGGTGAGCGCGCCGAGCGCCACCATGACGAGGGTGAGCAGGCGGTTGGCGAAGGCCTCGCCGCCGTCGTCGTCCTCCTTCATGGCCCGCACGAGCTGCGGAACAAAGACCGAGTTGAGGCCGCCACCGACGGTGAGAATGTAGATCATCGTCGGCAGCTGGTAGGCGACCTGGAAGGTGTCGCCGAGCAGGCCGACGCCCAGAGCCGAAACGATCAGGGCCGACCGGATGAACCCGGTAAGCCGCGACACCATCGTGCCCGCCGCCATCACGGCGCTCGACTTCAGCAGGCCCCCCGCACGCCCGCCCTTCTTGGGCGCGGCGGCCGGTGCGGCGGCGGGCTCGGGCTCCTGGAGGGGCGCCTCGGCCGCTTCCGGAGTGGGCGCCACCGAGTACTGGCCCGGCGCGGGCGCCGCGTGCTGCTGCTGCCCGGGCGCTGGAGCGGGGCCACCGTACTGACCGTACGCCGGAGCGTTCCCGTACGGGTCGGGTCCCTGGTGCGCGCCGTACTGTCCCGGCCCCGGTGTCGCGTCGTACTGCCCCGGTGCCGGCGCGGGGGCGGGCACGGAGGCGTGGTCGTCGTAGGCGGGGTGGCCGCCGCCCTGCTGCTGGTCCCGGAAGAGGTGGGCGAAGGCGTCCGGCTCGTGGCGCTGCTCGCCGGCCTGGGTGACCAGGTCGTCCACGCCGACGAACTGGGTGGTCCGCGGGTCGTCGCCGTACGGCAGGTACTGCGTCGGGCCCTCCGGCTCGGGGGCCGGGGTCTGGGCCCAGACGCGTGGGTCGGGGGCGTAGGGAGACTGGGAGGGCTGGGAGTACAGCGGCTGCTGCGGCGGATACGTGCCCGGGGGCGGCGGGGGATGCGCGGCGCGGTCGTAGAGCGCCTCGGAGACAGGGTCCTGGGCGGAGAGGTCCTGCGCCCGGTAGGGATCCTGGTCGTAGGCGTCCTGGAGGTACATGTCCGCGGGCGGCTGCGGCGGTTCCTGGCCGGGGTCGGGCGGCGGACCCTCGGGGTGACCCGAGCCGTCCACGGTCTGACCGCGGTCACCGTCGTACGGCGCGTTCATGGTTACCCCACCTCATCGTCCCGGGCCCACCGGCCACGACATCCTCAACGGTCCACTCTCTCACCCGTGCCGGACGGGTCGGCGCTTTCCGCTGCGGTGTCCGGTGTCGGGTCACTCGGCTGCTCCGGGTCGCCTGCCCGGGGGCGTGCCTCGGGCTCCTCCTTGAGACGTTCGTCGGAGCCTTCCGGGTTCTGCGGGCCGTCCTCGGAGTTCTCCGAGTCCTCGGGCTCCTCCGCCTCGCCGGTTTCGCTCTTCTCCGCGTCGCGGGCAGCGGCCCGCTTGCGCTGTGTGTACATCCGGAAGCCGGCGAGGACGAGCAGCAGGACACCGCCGCCGATGACGAGCATCACCGTGGCCGTGATCTCGGTGACCTTCACGTCGAAGGTGACGGGCTCGCCGTACTTCCGCCCGTCCATCGTGTACAGCTGGGCGATCACCGTCGCACGGCCGTTGGCGTTGGCCGACGTGGTGAACTTCACCGACTGGCTGTGGCCGCCGGAGACCGAGATCGGCTGCTCCTCGTAGTCGGCACCACCGATCTCGAGCCGCGTCGGGTTGGTCGAGGTGAGCCGCAGGACCAGGGGCCCGACGTCCTGCACCAGGTTGTTCTGCACCGTCACGGGGATCGTGGCGCTGCGACCGGAGAGCTTCGTCTCCGACTTGTCGATCAGTCTGACCCGCCCGGTCAGTCCGTCGAGGTACTTCTTCACGCCGGCGCGGAACGACTCCGCCTCGGCGGCCCGGCCTCGCCATGACGCGGACATCTCCCGGTTCAGCGCGCGCCCGAACGGCGTCACCACCCGGGACGGGTCCGACAGGACCACCTTGAAGTTGTCGAGCGTGTCCTGCGTCCGCGCGGTCTGCACGAACGCCGTCCGGGGCAGTTCGTTCTTGCGCAGCGCCGAGGGGTAGGAGGAGGTTCCGGGCACCTTGGTGGTGGCGTCCGCGTCCGGCTTGGCCGTGGCGGCCGCCGCCAGCTTCTGGGACTCGGACCAGGTGCCGCCCTGCAGCGCCCGCAGCGCCTCGGCCATCGCGCGTGCCTGGTTCCCGGAGGGCATGCGCTGCGGGGCGATGACGACGCTGCGCTGCTGGCCGGTTTGGAGGCCCAGGGACAGGCTCTGGGCGAGGAACCGCTGCACCGCGAGCGTGGAGGAGGAGGCTCTCGTCAGATCGCCCTCGAACGCCGTGGACAGCCGGGCGTCCGCGACGACAGCCGTCGTGCCGCCGCCGATGGGGCGGGCCGCGGAGGGCGTGTACGGCAGGCCGCTGGTCTCCTGGAGGCTGTCGCTGCGGGCGATCACCTTGTCGGCGCCCGCGGAGGTGGCGACCTTGACGATCGACCCGTCGACGGCGCCCTCCACGGGCCAGGCGAAGTCGGTGTTCGGCTTCACGTGGAGGATCGGCTCGACCGTGTTGTCGATGACGTCCGTGGCACTCTTCAGCTGGTTCAGCGATCCGGTGACGTCCGTGCCGTTGTGGGCCAGGGACGCCAGGTCCGGGTCGGCGAAGGGAAGGGCGACGACCTCCTTGTCGGCCACCGCGTCCTGCAGTTCGGCGAGCCACTGCTTGGCGACCGCCTGATGGGTGCCGGCGACCGTCTTGTCCCCGTCCCGGACGCGGTAGCTGCCCGTCATCGCGTCGACGGAGGCCAGCAGGTCCGGGTCGACCACCCAGGTGACGTCGAGGTCCTTGCCCAGCGTCACCATCTGGTTCAGCCGGCCCCCGGGGGAGATCTCCTTGGCCAGGTCGTCGTTGAGGAAGACCGGTGTCTGCTCCTCGTTCGGTCCCGTCTCGGCGGCCATGTGCGTGGTCGATACGAGCGGCCACAGAGCCGTCGTCTTCGTTTTGGGGTCGGCCTCGTCGGGCTGCCAGGGCAGGAAGGTCCGCTGGATGCCGAGGATCTGCTCCCAGGGCTGCGCGGAGGTCTCCCCGGACAGCGAGACGGCGAATTCGTAGACGCCGTTTTCGCCCAGGTCCAGGTCGTCGACCGGCACGGAGATGTTGAAGTGCTCGGCGACGCCGGGGCTGAGCTTGGAGAACTTCTCGGTGTACTTGTCGTCGATCTCCGGGGCGATGGTTCCCTGGAGGTCGTTGCTGTCCTTGGCGATCGCGTCGAGGGACGAGCGGGTGTTGACCTCGGGCCCCACGCGCAGGCCCACGTGGGCGTCGGTGACGGCCTGCTTGCCGTGGTTGGTCACGGTGCCCGACACGGTCACCGTGTCTCCGTCCGCGGGCGCGGAGGGGGTGAGCGAGTCGACTGCGACGGCCACCGAGCCCGAATCGGCGTCGGCCTTGGCCGAGGGCTGTCCGTCGGCGTGTGCCGGTCCGGCGGCCGGCAGCTGGACCAGGCCGGCCAGCAGCGGCGCCCCGGCGATCAGCACCGTGGTGCGCCGTAGCCACCGGCGGGCAGGTGAGGGACTGGTCCCCTGGAAGTCTGCCGCCTCGGCCACGCGCTCGCCCGTCCCTCGTCGTCGTCAGTGGTCGTCGGAATGTGCGTCCACGAATGGTAACGATGCGCGCCGAGGGGAAGTGCCGCGGAGTACGCCACAAGATCCGCCACCGAGCGAGGCTGCCCCGTATGTGCGCCTATAAAGGGAGCACCGCAGAAGTGGGGGGTTCCGTGCGTGATCACCCCGATCAATGGGGGCGCCGGTGTCCGCCCGGGCCACGTACCCTGTTCTGTTGTGCCGAACGCCAACGAAGTCAGCCCCAGTGCCCTCAGCCAGGAGCAGCACCGTGCGGTGAGTGAACCGCTGCGGGTCGCCCCTGTCGCAGACGACCTTGCCCGCCGCTTCCAGGAGGCCGGGTTCTCTCTTGCCCTGGTCGGTGGCTCGGTCCGGGACGCGTTGCTCGGCCGGCTCGGCAACGACCTGGACTTCACGACCGACGCCCTCCCGCAGGACGTGCTGAAGATCGTGCGGCCCTGGGCGGACGCCGTCTGGGAGGTCGGGATCGCGTTCGGCACTGTCGGGGCGCAGAAGGACGGCTGGCAGATCGAGGTGACCACCTACCGGTCGGAGGCGTACGACCGCACCTCGCGCAAGCCGGAGGTGTCGTACGGCGACTCCATCGAGGAGGACCTCGTCCGGCGTGACTTCACGGTGAACGCGATGGCCGTCGCGCTCCCCGAGCAGAAGTTCATCGATCCGCACGGCGGGCTCGACGATCTCGCGGCGCGTGTGCTGCGTACTCCGGGCACCCCCGAGGAGTCCTTCTCCGACGACCCGCTCCGCATGATGCGGGCCGCGCGCTTCGCCGCGCAGCTGGACTTCGAGGTGGCTCCCGAGGTGGTCGCCGCCATGAAGGACATGGCCGGACGCATCGACATCGTCTCGGCCGAGCGGGTCCGGGACGAGCTGAACAAGCTGGTCCTCTCCTCGCACCCGCGCAAGGGGCTGAGCCTGCTGGTGGAGACCGGTATCGCCGAGCGGGTCCTGCCCGAGCTGCCGGCGCTGCGCCTGGAGCGGGACGAGCACCACCGGCACAAGGACGTCTACGACCACACACTGATCGTCCTGGAGCAGGCGATGGCCCTGGAGAACGAGGGCCCCGACCTGACTCTGCGCCTTGCGGCCCTGCTGCACGACATCGGCAAGCCGCGCACGCGCCGCTTCGAAAGGGACGGCCGGGTCTCGTTCCACCACCACGAAGTGGTCGGGGCCAAGATGACGAAGAAGCGCATGACCGCGCTCAAGTACTCCAACGACCTGGTGAAGGACGTCTCGCGCCTGGTCGAGCTGCACCTGCGTTTCCACGGTTACGGCACGGGCGAGTGGACGGACTCCGCGGTCCGTCGGTATGTCCGGGACGCCGGGCCGCTGCTCGACCGGCTCCACAAGCTGACCCGTTCGGACTGCACGACCCGCAACAAGCGCAAGGCCTCTGCGCTCTCGCGTGCGTACGACGGGCTGGAGGAGCGGATCGCGCAGCTCCAGGAGCAGGAGGAGTTGGACGCGATCCGCCCGGACCTGGATGGCAACCAGATCATGGAGATCCTCGGTGTCCGTCCCGGACCGGCCGTCGGCCAGGCCTACAAGCACCTGCTGGAGCTCCGCCTGGAGAACGGGCCGATGGAGTACGACGCGGCGGTGGCGGCGCTTCAGGAGTGGTGGGCCGAGCAGGAGGCGTGAGCCGTGGACCGGCGTCATGTTTCACGTGAAACATGACGCCGGTGACGGAACGTGAGGTCGATACGAACAGGTGAAGGGGCGGTGTTTCACGTGAAACACCGCCCCTAAGATCCTCCGCTTGAAGCGTCCGGGATCTCTGCCTTACTTCTTGTAGTCCTTCAGGCAGAGCAGGAAGTCGCTGCCGCTACCGCTCTCGGTGTACGAGTACTGGAAGTCCTTGGCTTCTTCCGAGCACTTGCTCTCGGCGGTGACGGCGGAGTAGGAGCCCTCGACCTTGGCCAGCACCACGTACTGGGCCTTCGAGTCGCCGCAGTCGACGACCTCGAGGTCCGGGTTGCTGTCGCTGCTGCTACCACGGTGCATGCAGTCGCCGACCGCGGCCGAGGTGGCGTCGTCCCGGCTGGCGATGTAGCCACCGACGGCCACACATACGACGATCACGGCGATGACGATGTTCTTGATCGTCTTGAAGCTCAGCTTGCGTCGGGCCGGCTCCGGCGGGACCGGGGCGTACGGTGCACCCTGCTGGGGGTAACCGGGCTGGCCGGTCTGCTGCGGGAAACCCGGCTGGCCCTGGGCGAAGGGGTTCTGTCCGTGGGGCTGCTGCGGAGCCTGCGGCTGGCCCTGCGCGAACGGGTTGCCCTGGGGCGGCGGCGGAGTGGTCACTGGGGGTCCCCCTGAAAACATAGGTACGTGTCGCGGACATGGCGCGAGATAAGACGCACGTAAGTTATCGGGTCCCACTGACATCTCTGTAGTCCGGTGGGGCTCTGTGGCACTGATGTGACACTTACTGGCTCTCAAACCTGGCCATAGCCGTCGCAACCGCTCCGTAGACCAAGGCGACTGTCACGACCAGCGGCACCGACCGTCCGTCCGGCGGCAGCATCAACGCGGCCACCCCGGCGGCGCCGACGAAGGCGGCATTGAACAGCACGTCATACACGGAGAAGATTCGGCCACGGAAGGCATCGTCGACCGAGGACTGCACGACCGTGTCGGTCGCGATCTTCGCCCCCTGCGTCGTCATGCCCAGGACGAACGCCGCGGCGAGCATCGGCACGGTGGCGAACGGCAGGCCGAGTGCCGGGACCAGCACCGTGGCGGCCCCCGCGCACACCGCCATCCAGCGGCCGGGCCCGAGCCGTCCCGCCGCCCAGGGAGTGACTAGCGCGGCCGCGAAGAAGCCCGCACCGGAGACGCCCAGCGCCAGCCCCAGCAGAGCGAGCCCCTCGTCCGTGTCCGAGGTCAGGGCGTACCGGCACAGCATGAGCAGCATCACCAGCAGGGCGCCGTAGCAGAACCGCATCAGCGTCATGCCCGCGAGCGACCAGGCCGCTTCCCGGCGTGCGGGCGCGGCGAGGTGACGTACCCCCGCCACCAGGTCGCGGGCGGTACCGGCGAGCGCCGAGGCCAGCCGAGGCGGTCCGAGCGCGGGGTCGGGGCCCAGCAGCTCCACGGCGATGCGAAGCGACGCCATCGCCCCGCACAGGTACAGGGCGGCCCCGAGCAGCACCACGGCGGCATCGGAGTCCGCGATCACGAGGCGTACGACGAAGGCGAGGCCTCCGCCCGCCGTCGCGGCCAGGGTGCCGGCCGTCGGAGAGAGCGAGTTGGCGATCACCAGACGCTCCTCGTCCACCACACGCGGCAGCGCGGCGGACAGGCCCGCGAGAACGAAGCGGTTGACGGCGGTGACGCAGAGGGCCGAGACGTAGAAGAGCCAGTCCGGGACGGAGGCGATCATCAGCACGGCCGTCACCGATGCCAGTACGGCGCGCAGCAGGTTGCCGTACAGAAAGACCTGGCGGCGGCGCCACCGGTCCAGCAGGACGCCGGCGAAGGGGCCCACCAGGGAGTACGGGAGCAGCAGGACCGCCATCGCGGAGGCGATCGCGGCGGGCGAGGTCTGCTTCTCCGGGGAGAAGACCACGTAGGTGGCGAGCGCGACCTGGTAGACGCCGTCGGCGCCCTGGGAGAGCAGGCGTACGGCAAGCAGGCGCCGGAAGCCCTTCAGGCGCAGCAGGACGCGCAGGTCACGGACGACGGCCATGGGGCACAGCCTCACATACGGGAAAGGCCCCCGGGTCATGCGACCCGGGGACCTCCGACGGACCGGAGTCCGCGCTTGTCAGCGCTCGACCTCGCCGGCGATGAACTTCTCGACGTTGGCGCGGGCCTCGTCGTCGAAGTACTGGACCGGCGGGGACTTCATGAAGTAGCTCGACGCCGAAAGGATCGGGCCGCCGATGCCGCGGTCCTTGGCGATCTTCGCGGCGCGCAGGGCGTCGATGATGACACCGGCCGAGTTCGGGGAGTCCCAGACCTCGAGCTTGTACTCCAGGTTCAGCGGGACGTCACCGAACGCGCGGCCCTCCAGGCGGACGTACGCCCACTTACGGTCGTCCAGCCAGGCCACGTAGTCGGACGGGCCGATGTGGACGTTGTCCGCGCCCAGGTCCCGGTCGGGGATCTGGGAGGTGACGGCCTGCGTCTTGGAGATCTTCTTGGACTCCAGGCGCTCGCGCTCGAGCATGTTCTTGAAGTCCATGTTGCCGCCGACGTTCAGCTGCATCGTGCGGTCCAGGACGACGCCCCGGTCCTCGAACAGCTTCGCCATGACGCGGTGCGTGATGGTGGCGCCGACCTGCGACTTGATGTCGTCACCGACGATCGGGACGCCCGCCTCGGTGAACTTGTCCGCCCACTCCTTGGTGCCGGCGATGAAGACCGGGAGGGCGTTGACGAAGGCGACCTTGGCGTCGATGGCGCACTGGGCGTAGTACTTCGCCGCGTCCTCGGAGCCGACGGGCAGGTAGCAGACGAGAACGTCGACCTGCTTGTCCTTGAGGATCTGGACGACGTCGACCGGCGCCTCGGCGGACTCCTCGATGGTCTCGCGGTAGTACTTGCCGAGACCGTCGTGCGTGTGGCCGCGCTGGACCTGGACGCCGCTGTTCGGGACGTCGCAGATCTTGATGGTGTTGTTCTCGGAGGCGCCGATGGCGTCCGCGAGGTCCAGGCCGACCTTCTTGGCGTCCACGTCGAAGGCGGCGACGAACTCGATGTCACTGACGTGGTAGTCGCCGAACTGGACGTGCATGAGGCCGGGGACCTTGGCCGCCGGGTCGGCGTCCTTGTAGTACTCGACGCCCTGCACCAGCGATGCGGCGCAGTTGCCCACACCGACGATGGCTACGCGAACCGAACCCATTCCGGTTGCTCCCTGTGTGTACGAGTGAGGCCCTGACTGGGCGCTCACGTGGCGGTGTCGCCGGGCGTATCCGGCCGGGGGTCGTCCCCGGGCCGGGGCAGGCCGCCCGTCGCTCCAGATGTCCTGTCCTGTTGAGCGGTCCCCTCCGAAGCGGAACCCCGCAGGTCCCGCCCCGCCCGCTCGCTCTCGATGAGCTCGTTCAGCCAGCGCACCTCGCGCTCCACGGACTCCATTCCGTGGCGCTGGAGCTCAAGCGTGTAGTCGTCGAGCCGTTCCCGGGTGCGGGCCAGGGAGGCCCGCATCTTCTCCAGGCGCTCCTCCAGCCGGCTGCGCCGGCCCTCGAGCACGCGCATGCGTACGTCACGCGACGTCTGCCCGAAGAACGCGAAGCGAGCCGCGAAGGTCTCGTCCTCGTAGGCGTCCGGGCCCGTCTGGGAGAGGAGCTGCTCGAAGTGTTCCTTACCGTCGGCCGTCAACCGGTAGACGATCTTGGCGCGGCGCCCCGTGAGGGACGCGGCGGCCTCGTCGACGTTGCCCGGCTCCTCGATCAACCAGCCGTTGGCGACCAGCGTCTTGAGGCAGGGGTAGAGCGTCCCGTAGCTGAACGCCCGGAACACACCCAGTGACGTGTTGAGTCGTTTGCGCAGCTCATAGCCGTGCATGGGGGATTCGCGGAGCAGGCCGAGTACGGCGAACTCGAGGATGCCGGAACGTCGGCTCATCGTCGCCTCCTCTCGTCCTTATGCCGCGCTGATGTATCGACTCGATACATCAGCACGATAGAACGAGCTTCCGCGTGCGACAAGAGGGGAACTCGTGAACGGGATCACATCAGGGATTCATCGAGTGCAAGTTGCCTGATTTGAGGTGAACTTCGGGGCTCGGGGGTTTTGGCGGTGCGTAGTCTGTGCGCCATGCAGACCACAGGGAACCGAGTGACGCGTGGGGGCGTCCCTGTCCCTGGTGCAGTACGGGTGAATGCGGGAGGGATCGCATCCGTACTTCGGGGGGACCGGAAACCAGCCGCCTTTACCAGGCGCGCAAAGGTGCGCCTGCCCGAGGAGTAGTCGTTCGATGAGCGAGCACCGTCGCAAACCGCCGCAGCCGCAGGGAGGCGGACGTGCCGCGGCCCGACGCGGCCAGTCCGGCTCGTCCTCCGGTCGCCGTGCGGCACCGCGAGGCGCCACAGGGTCTCCGTCCGGCTCGTACGGCCCGGAGGGCGAGGAGCGTCCGTACGGCAGCCGTGCCGAAGCCCGGCGCGCGGCACAGCGGGGCGGAGGCGGTCGCCGTAGAGCGGCCGAGCCGGGCCGCGGCGGCCGGCGAGCCGCTCCTGCTGGGCCGGTCGTCGTCGGCAGAGGGCGCGCGGCCCCGTCCGGCAAGAAGCGGATGATCGACTATCCGCGCGGAGACCGGGATGGGTGGCGACGCTGGATGCCCTCCTGGAAGCTTGTCTCCGGGCTGTGCATCGGCTTCTTCGGCAGTCTGGTGGCCGCCGCAGGCATCGCGTACGCCATGGTGGGCATCCCTGACGTCGCCAAGATCGCGAAAGCTCAGAACAACGTCTACTACTGGTCCGACGGCACCCAGATGGTCGCCACGGGCGGTGACCGGAACCGCCAGAGCGTCAACCTCTCCCAGATCCCCGTGGAAATGCGCAACGCGATCATCTCCCAGGAGAACAAGACGTTCTACTCCGACAGCGGCATCGACCCCAAGGGCATCGCCCGCGCCGTGTTCAACATGGCCAAGGGCGGTGACACGCAGGGTGGTTCCACCATCACCCAGCAGTACGTGAAGAACGCGATGCTGAACGACCAGTCGCAGACGATCTCCCGCAAGGTCAAGGAGATTTTCGTCTCGATCAAGGTCGGTACCGAGGTACCCAAGGACGAGATCCTCGAGGGCTACCTGAACTCCGCGTACTACGGCCGTGGCGCCTATGGCATCCAGGCGGCCGCACGCGCGTACTTCAACGTGGACGCCGTCGACCTCAACGCGGGCCAGTGCGCCTTCCTGTCCGCGGTGCTCAAGGGCGCCACGTACTACGACCCGGCGGGCGCGACCTCGATCGACCCGGCCGCCACGCAGAAGGCCAACAGCAAGCGTGCCAAGGCCCAGATGCAGGACACGCTCGACAAGATGGTGGAGTACGGGCATCTGAGCCAGGAGGACCGGGCGAGGTTCACGGAACTCCCCAAGGTGGAGAATCCGCAGGCGAACTCGCAGCTGGGCGGCCAGATCGGTTACCTCGTCAGGCTTGCCAAGGCTTCCGTGGTCCGGAGCGGCGTCGCTACGGAGCAGAAGCTGGAGAAGGGCGGCTACTCGATCTACACGACCTTCGACAAGAAGAAGGTCGCGGAGCTCGAAAAGGCCGTCAAGAAGGTCTACGAGCAGAACATCGACCCGAAGAAGCGGCCCGGGACGGACACACACGTCCAGTTCGGTGGCGCTTCCGTGAACCCCGAGACCGGTGCCATCGAGGCCATCTACGGCGGTGAGGACGCCACCAAGCACTTCACCAACAACGCCGACGTCACCGGCGCCCAGGTCGGTTCGACGTTCAAGCCGTACGTGCTCGCGGCCGCGATGAAGTGGGGTGTGCGCGATCCCGAACTCGGTGAGACGCAGGCGCAGGACGAACGCACCGTCGTCTCCCCGAAGAGCCTCTACAGCGGCAAGAACAACCTCAAGATCAACAACTACGACGGCTCGGTCTGGGAGAACGAGAAGGGCGAGCAGTGGCGCCAGGAGAACGACGGCAAGAAAGACGTCGGTGAAGCGCCGGACTACAAGATCGACCTACGTGAGGCCATGCGGGAGTCGGTGAACTCCGCCTTCGTGCAGCTCGGCATGGATGTCGGCCTGGACAAGGTGAAGGAGGCGGCCGTCGACGCGGGACTCCTGGAGGACAGCCTGGCGGGCTCCGGCTACCCGTCCTTCTCCCTCGGTGTCTCGGACCCGAGCGCCATCCGTATGGCGGGCGCGTACGCCACCTTCGCGGAGAGTGGCAAGCAGCGCGAGCCCTTCTCCGTCACCAAGGTGTCGAACAAGGACGGCACGGTCTACACGCACAAGGTGGAGACCAAGCAGGCGTTCACCGCGAAGGTCGCGGACAACGTCACGGACGTCCTGAAGACCGTCGTCGAGGACGGAACGGGTTCCAACGCCCAGTTGCCCGGCCGAGAGGTGGCCGGTAAGACCGGTACCACGGACGGCAACCAGTCCGCCTGGTTCGTCGGCTACACCCCGCAGCTGTCGACCGCGATCAGCATGTTCCGCTACCCGGACGACGAGACCATCAAGAACCGCTCGTTCCTGGAGATGTACGGAACGGGTGGCGAGAAGAAGATCCACGGTGCGTCCTTCCCGTCCGTCATCTGGCAGGACTACATGGAGGACGCGCTGAAGGGCACCAAGGCGGAGAAGTTCCCGAAGCCGGAGCCCATCGGCGAGGTCATCAACGACACCCCGCCGCCCAGCCCGTCACCCTCTCCCTCCCAGACGGAGGAGGAGGAGACGAGTCCGTCGCCGACGCCGTCGCCCAGTCAGACCGAGACCAGTCCCTCGCCCTCGCCGAGCAACACCTGCGGCGTCTTCGAGTTCAACTGCGAGGACGGCGACAACAGCGGCAACGAGAACGCCGGCAACGAAAACGGTGGCTCGGAAGGCAGTCCGACCCCTTCGACGTCGCCCAGTGGGACAGGGGAAGAGGACGACAGCAGAGGCAACCAGAATGGAGGCAGCGGCTTCATCGCCGGCCAGAACGGCTAGCCGCCGGAATATCCGGCATGGGTGTTTCACGTGAAACACCCGCAAGTTGCACGTGAAACAGAGGCCGCCGCATCCACGAGGGTGCGGCGGCCTCGCCGTATTCCCAGGTGCGTACGGCAGGATGTGCCCCATGCCCAGTGCAGAATCGACGCCAGCGAGCGTGCACGAGCCGGACACGGTGCGGCCGACCAGGGAGGACACGGTCGCCGCGGCCGGCAGCGAGCTGATCGGCGGCCCTGTCGGCCGCCGGGCCCTGCTCGGGACGTCCTGGTGGACCCCCGTGCGGGTGATCGCGCTCGTGGCGATCGGCATGTTCGCCCTCGGCCTGGTCCAGAAGGCGCCCTGTTACGACGGTGCCTGGTTCTTCGGTGCCAGCTCCCAGTACACGCACGCGTGCTACTCCGACATCCCGCACCTCTACCAGGGGCGCGGGTTCGTCGACGGCCTGGTGCCGTACTTCGACAAGCTCCCCGGTGACATGGAGTACCTCGAGTACCCGGTGCTGACCGGCGTGTTCATGGAGGTCGCGTCCTGGCTCACGCCGGGCAGCGGCACCATTCAGGACCAGGAACAGTGGTACTGGATGGTCAACGCCGGGATGCTCATGGTGTGCGCGGCCGTCATCGCCGTCTGCGTGACCCGCACGCACACCCGGCGCCCCTGGGACGGTCTGCTGGTCGCCCTCGCGCCCGCCTTCGCGCTGACCGCGACCGTCAACTGGGACCTGCTGGCGGTCGCCCTGACGTCCGCCGCGATCCTCATGTGGTCGCGGGGGCGCTCGCTGGCCTTCGGCGTTCTGCTGGGCCTGGCCACGGCCGCCAAGCTCTATCCCTTCCTGATCCTCGGCCCGCTGCTCGTACTGTGCTGGCGGGCGGGCAAATGGCGGGAGTTCGGAAAGGCTCTGGGGGGTGCGGCCGTCGCCTGGCTCGTGGTGAACCTGCCGGTGATGCTCTTCGCCTTCGACGGCTGGTCGAAGTTCTACACGTTCAGCCAGGAACGCGGCGTCGACTTCGGGTCCTTCTGGCTGATCCTGGTCCAGAACACCGACAATCCGCCCAGCACCGAGACCGTCAACACGCTCGCCACACTGCTGATGCTGCTGTGCTGCGGCGCCATCGCGGCGCTCACACTGACCGCCCCCCGGCGTCCGCGATTCGCCCAGCTCGCCTTCCTGATCGTCGCGGCGTTCATCCTCACCAACAAGGTCTACTCACCGCAGTACGTGCTGTGGCTGGTTCCGCTGGCCGCGCTGGCCCGGCCGAAGTGGCGTGACTTCCTGATCTGGCAGGCGTGCGAGGTGGTCTACTTCCTGGGTATCTGGATGTACCTCGCGTACACGACCAGCGGCGACGCCCACAAGGGGCTGCCGACGGACGGCTACCACTGGGCCATCGGCGTGCACCTGCTGGGAACGCTGTTCCTGTGCGTCATGGTCGTGCGGGACATCCTCATGCCGGACCGGGACCCGGTCCGGAGGAAGGGCGACGACGATCCGTCGGGTGGGGTGCTCGACGGTGCGGAGGACGTCTTCGTCCTGGGGTCCGCGGCTCAGACCGAGCAGCCCGCTGCCCACTTCGAGGGGCCACGGGTGAGATGGGGCGGGAGACAGCAGACGGGCGGTTCGCTCTGAGCGAACACGTGAAAGGCCGTACACGGATGCACCGTGTACGGCCTTTCTCCAGCTCGAGCCAGCAGTCGAGCCAGTGGTCGAGCTAGCGGTCGAGGATCCGGTCGAACTGCGTGGTGGTGTGCCGCAGATGGGCCACCAGCTCGTCACCGACCTTGGGCTCCGGCGCGTCGGAGGGCACGAACAGGATCGAGACCTGCATGTGCGGCGGCTCCGCGAACCAGCGCTGCTTGCCGCCCCAGACGAACGGCGCGAGATTGCGGTTGACCGTGGCGAGGCCGGCCCGGGCGACGCCCTTGGCGCGCGGCATGACGCCGTGCAGCGCCTTCGGGGCCTCCAGACCCACCCCGTGCGACGTCCCGCCCGCCACGACCACCAGGAAGCCGTCGGAAGCCGCTCTCTGCTGCCGGTAGCCGAAGCGCTCGCCCTTGGCGACACGGGTGACGTCCAGCACCGCGCCGCGGTACTCGGTGGCGTCGTGGTCCCCCAGCCACAGCCGGGTGCCGATCCGGGCGCGGAAGCGGGTCTGCGGGAACTGCTGCTGGAGCCGGGCGAGTTCGTCCGCCTTGAGGTGGCTGACGAACATCGTGTGCAGCGGCAGCCGGGCCGCGCGCAGCCGGTCCATCCAGCCGATGACCTCCTCGACGGCGTCCGAGCCGTCGGTACGGTCCAGCGGCAGGTGGATGGCGAAGCCCTCCAGCCGGACGTTCTCTATGGCGGCGTGCAGCTGCGGCAGGTCCTGCTCGCTGATGCCGTGCCGCTTCATCGAGGACATCACCTCGATGACCACACGTGCGCCCACGAGGCCGTACACGCCGTCGATGGACGACACCGAGCGCACGACGCGGTCGGGCAGCGGTACGGGCTCCTCGCCGCGCCGGTACGGCGTCAGGACCAGCAGGTCACCGCCGAAGAAGTCCTTGATCCGGGCGGCCTCGTACGTCGTGCCGACGGCCAGTACGTCCGAGCCCAGCCGCGTGGCCTCCTCCGCCAGCCGCTCGTGCCCGAAGCCGTAGCCGTTGCCCTTGCAGACCGGGACCAGCCCGGGGAACTGCTCCTGCACGTGCTTGTGGTGCGCCCGCCAGCGCGCGGTGTCGACGTAGAGGGTGAGCGCCATGGCCGGACCTGGAACCTTTCTCTGGCTGTCAGAGGTGCGGGATAAGGATGAGCTGTGGGGTCAGCGGCGCGACATGTAGATGTCGAGCGCCTTGTGGAGCAGCTTGTTCAGTGGGAAGTCCCACTCGCCGAGGTACTCGGCCGCCTGCCCGCCCGTGCCGACCTTGAACTGGATCAGGCCGAAGAGGTGGTCGCTCTCGTCCAGCGAGTCCGAGATGCCGCGCAGGTCGTAGACGGTGGCGCCCAGGGCGTAGGCGTCGCGGAGCATGGCCCACTGCATCGCGTTCGAGGGCCGGACCTCGCGGCCGATGTTGTCGGAGGCGCCGTAGGAGTACCAGACGTGGCCACCGACGACCAGCATGGTCGCCGCCGACAGGTTCACCCCGTTGTGCCGGGCGAAGTACAGCCGCATGCGGTTGGGGTCCTCGTTGTTGAGGGCCGCCCACATGCGCTGGAAGTACGACAGCGGGCGCGGCCGGAAGTGGTCGCGCACGGCCGTGATCTCGTACAGGCGCTGCCACTCCTCGAGGTCGTGGTAGCCGCCCTGGACGACCTCGACGCCGGCCTTCTCGGCCTTCTTGATGTTGCGGCGCCACAACTGGTTGAAGTTCTTGTGGACCTCTTCCAGGGAGCGGTTGGCCAGCGGCACCTGGAAGACGTAGCGGGGCTGGACGTCGCCGAAGCCGGCGCCGCCGTCCTCGCCCTGCTGCCAGCCCATGCGACGCAGCTTGTCGGCCACCTCGAAGGCGCGCGGCTCGATGTGGTCGGCCTCTATGTCGCGCAGGCGCTTGACGTCGGGGTCCTGGATGCCCTTCTTGATGGAGGTGGCGTCCCAGCGCCGGATGATCACGGGCGGGCCCATCTTCACCGAGAAGGCGCCCTGCTGCTTGAGGTGCGCCAGCATGGGCTCCATCCAGTCCTGGAGGTTCGGCGCGTACCAGTTGATGACCGGGCCCTCGGGGAGGTAGGCGAGGTACCGCTTGATCTTGGGCAGCTGCCGGTACAGGACGAGGCCCACGCCCACCAGCTCACCGGTCCGGTCGTCGAACCAGCCGAGGTTCTCCGAGCGCCATTCCGCCTTGACGTCTGCCCATGCCGGGACCTGCATGTGACTCGCCGCCGGCAGGCTCTGGATGTGGGCCAGATGCTGCTCGCGACTGATGGTCCTCAGGGTCAGGCTCATTCGGGGCGCTCCTCGGGCTGGTGTGTCCCCATGGGTACAGGGGCTCCGGCTCTCGCGCGAAGCCTACTGCGCCCTGTGAGCGCCCCGTCCGGCGTACGGGTGGAAGGCGGGTGGAAGCGGTGTCCGGCGGGCGGGCGGAGAGCGGCCGGGAACGGCCGTGATCAGCCGAAGAGCCCGCCGTGGTAGATGCCGAAGAACAGACCGAGCGCGGAGGCTCCGAGGCCCACCACCAGGCCGAAGCGCTCACGCGTCGTCTCGGAGATGAGCTGGCCGTACCCGCCGGTCAGGACACCGAGCAGCCCGGCCCAGGAGGTCAGGACATGGAGCCCTCGGAAGCTCGCGGTGGCGAGGGCGAGGATGCCGAGCACCAGGGTCACGGCCAGCAGCGTGTCCTGGAGGGGGTGCGGTCTGCCGTCGGTGGCCAGCAAGCCGGTCCGGGGCTTGGCGGGTCGCATGATCTGTGCCATGGGGAACCTCCTGCCATAGGCAGTGCGTCTTCGCCCTTCACATCCGCTGAGTACCGATTGTGTCCCCTCACAGCCGGATTTCAACCGCAAGCGGGTGGCCGGGTACTCTGTACCTTCTGCACTGGTGTCTGCTGCCACCCACGGCCGGGCCGCTTCCTCGGAGGAGGCCCGATTGTCAGTGGGTCCTGGTTTACTCGTTGATACCGGTGCCAACGCATCGCAACCCTCCTGCCACGGAACGACCGTGGCCGCTGAGTCCAAAGGAGGTGGGTTCCACATGCGTCACTACGAGGTGATGGTCATCCTCGACCCCGATCTCGAGGAGCGTTCTGTCTCCCCGCTGATCGAGAACTTCCTCTCTGTCGTCCGTGACGGCGGCGGAAAGGTCGAGAAGGTCGACACCTGGGGCCGTCGTCGTCTCTCGTACGAGATCAAGAAGAAGCCCGAGGGCATCTACTCGGTCATCGACCTGCAGGCCGAGCCTGCGGTCGTCAAGGAGCTCGACCGCCAGATGAACCTGAACGAGTCGGTCCTCCGGACCAAGGTCCTCCGTCCCGAGATGCACTGAGCCCTTCCGCTCAGCCGATCCCGGGATTCGAGTAGCAGCACAAGCAGCCAGCAGCAAACCCGCCGAGAGGTTCCCCCATGGCAGGCGAGACCGTCATCACGGTCATCGGCAATCTTGTCGATGACCCCGAGCTGCGCTTCACCCCGTCCGGTGCGGCCGTCGCGAAGTTCCGTGTCGCGTCGACCCCCCGCACCTTCGACCGTCAGACGAACGAGTGGAAGGACGGCGAAAGCCTCTTTCTCACCTGCTCGGTCTGGCGTCAGGCGGCGGAGAACGTCGCCGAGTCGCTCCAGCGAGGCATGCGCGTCATCGTGCAGGGCCGGCTGAAGCAGCGGTCCTACGAGGACCGTGAGGGCGTCAAGCGCACGGTCTACGAGCTGGACGTCGACGAGGTCGGCGCCAGCCTGCGCAGTGCCACGGCCAAGGTCACGAAGACCTCGGGCCAGGGCCGCGGAGGCCAGGGCGGTTACGGCGGCGGTGGCGGTGGCGGCCAGGGTGGCGGCGGCTGGGGCGGCGGCCCCGGCGGTGGCCAGCAGGGCGGCGGCGCTCCGGCCGACGACCCCTGGGCGACCGGCGCTCCCGCCGGTGGCCAGCAGGGTGGCGGCGGCCAGCAGGGCGGCGGCTGGGGCGGTGGCTCCGGCGGCGGTGGCGGCTACTCGGACGAGCCCCCCTTCTAGGCGGGCTCCACTCACACTTCTTGATCACACAGGAGAAACATCATGGCTAAGCCGCCTGTGCGCAAGCCGAAGAAGAAGGTCTGCGCATTCTGCAAGGACAAGGTCACGTACGTGGACTACAAGGACACGAACATGCTGCGGAAGTTCATTTCCGACCGCGGCAAGATCCGTGCCCGCCGCGTGACCGGCAACTGCACTCAGCACCAGCGTGACGTCGCCACGGCCGTGAAGAACAGCCGTGAGATGGCGCTGCTGCCCTACACCTCCACCGCGCGATAAGGGAAGGGTGACCGAATCATGAAGATCATCCTCACCCACGAGGTCTCCGGCCTCGGTGCCGCGGGCGACGTCGTCGACGTCAAGGACGGTTACGCTCGCAACTACCTGATCCCGCGGAAGTTCGCCATCCGCTGGACCAAGGGTGGCGAGAAGGACGTCGAGCAGATCCGTCGTGCTCGCAAGATCCACGAGATCCAGACCATCGAGCAGGCCAACCAGGTGAAGGGCCAGCTCGAGGGCGTGAAGGTCCGCCTGGCAGTCCGCTCCGGCGACGCCGGTCGTCTCTTCGGTTCCGTCACGCCGGCCGACGTCGCTTCGGCGATCAAGGCCGCCGGTGGTCCCGAGGTCGACAAGCGCCGCATCGAGCTGGGCTCGCCGATCAAGACCCTGGGCGCCCACGAGACGTCCGTGCGTCTGCACCCCGAGGTTGCCGCCAAGGTCAGCATCGAGGTCGTCGCTGCCTGAGCTTTGCTCTCGCTGAAGCGATGAGATGGGGCCGCATCTCCCGGTCGGGAGGCGCGGCCCCATCTTCATGGTCGCGTTTCACGTGAAACATCGTGTTTCACGTGAAACCGTCAGCGCGTCGCGCCTGTGACGATCCAGCGACCTGATCGGGTACGAAGCCACAGCGTCACCAGGCGCATCGCCATCATCAGCGTCATGGCCGCCCACAGGGCGGTGAGCCCACCGCCGAGCGTGGGGACGAGAAGCGCCGCGGGAGTGAAGACCGCCAGGGTAAGCAGCATCGCCCAGGCGAGATAAGGGCCGTCGCCGGCACCCATGAGAACCCCGTCCAGGACATAGACCACTCCGCAGATCGGCTGCGAAAGGGCCACGATCACCAGAGCGGGCAGCGCGGTGTCCTTGACCGCGGGGTCTCCGGTGAACAGGGGAAGGAACGCTGGGCGGGACAGCACCACGAGCAGGCCGAGTGCGACCCCGACCGCGACACCCCACTCCACCATTCTGCGGCAGGCGTCGCGGGCGCCCTGGGTGTCACCGGCTCCCAGATAGCGTCCGATGATGGCCTGACCGGCGATGGCGATGGCATCGAGGGCGAAGGCGAGCAGACTCCACAGAGACAGGACGATCTGATGGGCCGCGATGTCGGCGTCACCGAGTCGGGCAGCTACGGCTGTGGCGATCATGAGAATCGCTCGCAGCGAGAGGGTGCGTACCAGCAGCGGCGCACCGGCCTGGGCGGAGGCCCTGATGCCCGCGAGGTCCGGGCGCAGCGAGGCACCGTGCCGGCGTGCCCCGCGGACCACTACCCAGAGGTACACCGCGGCCATGCCGCACTGGGCGATGACGGTGCCCCAGGCGGAGCCCGCGATGCCGAGGTCGGCGCCGTAGACGAGTACGACATTGAGGACGGCGTTGGCGACGAAGCCTGCGATGGCGACGTAGAGCGGGGGCCGGGTGTTCTGCAGTCCGCGCAGGACACCGGTCGAGGCCAGTACGACGAGCATGGCGGGGATGCCGAGGGCGGAGATCCGCAGATACGTGATGGCGTACGGGGCCGCGGTGTCGGAGGCGCCGAAGAGTTCTACGAGGGAGGGCGCAGTGGGCAGGACGACGGCTATGACTGCGGCGCCGAGCAGCAACGCCAGCCAGATGCCGTCCATGCCCTGGCGGATCGCGGATTGCAGGTCGCCCGCGCCGACGCGCCGGGAGACGGCCGCCGTGGTGGCGTAGGCGAGGAAGACGAAGACGCTGACGGCTGTGGTGAGCAGGGCCGAGGCGATGCCGAGTCCGGCGAGCTGCGCGGTGCCGAGATGGCCGACGATCGCACTGTCGGCCATGACGAAGAGGGGCTCGGCGACGAGTGCGCCGAAGGCCGGGACGGCCAGCGCGACGATCTCGCGGTCGTGCCGGCGCCGGACGTTCCGGGAGCGCGCGGGGGCCTGTGTCATGAGCACCAATCTAATCGTCCACAGGTAAGAGATGCAAAGCCTTTGCGGCCCTTACGGTCCGTCTCATCGTGTGTGCTTCCGGGTACCGTTCGAAGCGATCTTGATCCGACTGGGCAAGTTTTTCTTCTGCACAGGTCGTGGACGACGAAGGCGCAGCTCAGAGCGGTTTCGCAAGTGGGGACGAGGGCTTGTTCACAGGGCTGTCCACCGGGTCGTGCACAGGTTTCGGCGAGTTCTCCACAGCATCTGGCCGCTCGTCCACATGGCCTGTGGATAACCAGATTGGCTGACGGTGCCCGCGGGCCTACGGTGGTCCGGCGCCTGCTCCGTCCATCGGCTTGTGAACCATCACAAAACCGACGCGCCAGAACCGGAGTTGGGCGTCTTATTTGTCAGTGCCGTGCCGTAGAAATGAGGGGCACGGCGAGGTCCGTCTCGGCGGACGGGAGGAGGTGGCTCGGTGAGCATTTCCGAGCCCTTGGACGACCCGTGGGCCGACAGCGGCCCCAGTGATCGTCTGCCCGCTTCCCGTCGTCGCGGTGACGGGGGCCGCAGCCGAGACGAGCAGCACGAGCGCGGTCCGGACAACGCCGCCTGGGACGGCGGCGGGCCGTCGTTCGAGCGGGTGCCGCCGCAGGACCTGGACGCCGAGCAGTCCGTCCTCGGTGGCATGCTCCTGTCCAAGGACGCCATCGCCGATGTCGTAGAGATCCTCAAGGGCCACGACTTCTACAAGCCGGCCCACGAGACGGTCTACCAGGCCATTCTCGACGTCTACGCCAAGGGAGAGCCGGCCGACCCCATCACGATCGCCGCCGAGCTCACCAAACGCGGTGAGATCAACAAGGTCGGCGGGGCCTCGTATCTGCACACCCTCGTCCAGACCGTGCCGACGGCCGCGAACGCCGCGTACTACGCGGAGATCGTGCACGAGCGTGCCGTCCTGCGCCGCCTGGTGGAGGCCGGCACACGGATCACGCAGATGGGTTACGCGGCCGACGACGACGTCGACGAGATCGTCAATCGTGCCCAGGCCGAGATCTACGCCGTCACCGAGCAGCGCACGAGCGAGGACTACCTGCCGCTCGGCGACATCATGGAGGGCGCGCTCGACGAGATCGAGGCGATCGGGTCGCGCAGCGGCGAGATGACCGGTGTGCCCACGGGGTTCACGGACTTCGACTCGCTGACCAACGGCCTGCACCCCGGTCAGATGATCGTCATCGCGGCGCGTCCCGCCATGGGTAAGTCGACGCTCGCGCTGGACTTCGCTCGGGCCGCGTCGATCAAGAACAACCTCCCGAGCGTCATCTTCTCGCTCGAAATGGGGCGCAACGAGATCGCGATGCGGCTGCTGTCCGCCGAGGCCCGCGTCGCGCTGCACCACATGCGGTCCGGCACGATGACGGACGACGACTGGACCCGCCTGGCCCGCCGGATGCCGGATGTCTCGGCCGCCCCGCTCTACATCGACGACTCCCCGAACCTGTCGATGATGGAGATCCGCGCCAAGTGCCGGCGCCTCAAGCAGCGCAATGAACTCAAGCTGGTCATCATCGACTACCTCCAGCTGATGCAGTCCGGCGGCTCCAAGCGCGCCGAGAGCCGTCAGCAGGAGGTCTCGGACATGTCCCGTAACCTCAAGCTCCTGGCCAAGGAGCTGGAACTCCCGGTCATCGCGCTCTCCCAGCTGAACCGTGGTCCCGAGCAGCGCACCGACAAGAAGCCGATGGTCTCCGACCTGCGTGAGTCCGGCTCGATCGAGCAGGACGCCGACATGGTCATCCTGCTGCACCGCGAGGACGCCTACGAGAAGGAGTCGCCGCGCGCGGGCGAAGCCGACCTGATCGTGGCCAAGCACCGTAACGGTCCGACGGCGACGATCACCGTGGCCTTCCAGGGGCACTATTCACGTTTCGTGGACATGGCGCAGACCTGATCCCCGGCGGAGTCACACACCCCATGCAGCTGACCAGCCTTGGCGAGAAGGTCGTGACCGCCGCGGCGCCGTATACCGACCAGTTCTGCGATAGCCCGCGGGCATGAGCAACGGTGAATCTGGGCGATCCTCCTGACGGGCGGGCCGCGAGGAATGTGGATCATGGGAGGGGATGTTCTCCGCCCGCGTCGAGGAACTCGGTCACGAGCCGACGGGCGTACGCGGCGTCGAGTCCGGCCGGGCGGAAGAGGATGCGGTACATCATGGGGGCGACCACGCGGTCCATCGCCGTCTCGACGTCGGGAGGGTTCTCCTCGCGGCCGATCGCGCGGGCGAGTATGACGTCGACCTGTTCGGCCGCGTAGGCCGAGCACTGACCGGCGTTGGTGCCGTCCGGGTCGCCGAGCAGAGCGTCACGGATGTAGGCGCGGCCGGAGGGGGACGACATCTCGTCGAGGAACTGTTCGGCCCAGGCCGTCAGGTCGGACAGCAGGTCGCCGTGGTCCTCCGGCGCGGTGTCGGGCCGCAGGCGCTCCACCGCGACGTCCGACAACAGCTCCTGAAGGTCGCCCCAGCGGCGGTAGATCGTCGAGGGGGTGACTCCGGCGCGCTGGGCGACCAGCGGGACGGTCACCGCGTCGCGGCCCCGCTCCGACAGGATTTCGCGGACAGCGGTGTGCACCGAAGCCTGGACCCGGGCACTGCGCCCGCCGGGGCGCACCATCGGCTTACGACTCATGACTTCACCTTAAAGCACGGTTATTGCTTTTAGGGGGAGCATGCTGGCTCGACGGCCGCGCCAGGGCGCCTCTCAGGCGGTCGGCGCGAGCGCTCGGGCGGACTGCGTCCGCTCGTAGGCGTGGCCCACCCGCAGCAGCTGCCGCTCGCCGAAGGGCCGCCCGAGCAGCTGCATGCCGATCGGCATGCCCGCCGTGTCGTGGCCCACCGGGACGGACAGAGCGGGCACTCCGGTGATGTTGGCCGGGGAGGACAGGCGCACGTAGGCGTCGGAGACGGCCTCGGTCGAGCCGTCGGACCAGGTGACGCTCTCCTGACCGGCCTTCACCGCGGTCATCGGGACCGCCGGGGCGGCGATCACGTCGACCTTCTCCAGAATGCGGGCCCATTCCTCCTGCATGAGCGTCCGGGAGCGCTGGGCACGCAGATAGTCGCCCGCGCCCATCAGCTCACCGGCCTCCAGGAGGATGCGGACGTCCGCCTGGTACAGCTCGGGGACCGTACGCAGCGTGCCCTCGTGGTAGGCGGTGGCCTCCGGCACCATCAGCCCCCACTGGGTGGCCTGGATGTACCGGGTCATCGGGATGTCGATCTCGACGAGATGGGCGCCGAGCGTCTCCAGCTGCGCGATGCCCCGGCGGACGGCGGTCTCCACCTCCGCGTCGACATGGTCGAAGTAGTAATTGCGCGGCACCCCGACGCGCACGCCCGCCAGGTCCGGCTCCCGTTCCGGCCGGTGGTCGACGGCGGGGGTGTCCACCGAGGCGGGGTCACGCGGATCGTGCCCGGCCAGGACGGTCAGGACCAGGGCCGCGTCCTCGACGGTGCGGGTGACCGGGCCGACGTGGTCCAGCGACCAGGACAGCGATGTGACGCCGTGGCGCGGCACCAGCCCGTAGGTCGGCTTGAAGCCGACGACCCCGTTCAGCGCGGCGGGAACCCGGATCGACCCGCCGGTGTCGGTGCCGAGGGCGAAGGTCGCCGCCCCGGCCGCCACCGCGACGGCGGACCCGCCGCTGGAGCCTCCCGCGACCCGGTCGCGGTCCCAGGCGTTGCCGGTCTGCGGGGTGGTCAGGCCGTAGGCGAACTCGTGGGTGTGGGTCTTGCCGACCAGGACGGAGCCTGCGGCCCGCAACCGGGCGGCGACCGTGCTGTCGGCGGCGGCGCGGTGGCCGGCCCGGACCCGGGAACTGGCGCTGGTGGGCGAACCGGCGACGTCGATCAGGTCCTTGAGCCCGGCCGGGACGCCGTGCAGCGGCCCACGGAACACGCCGCGGGCCGCTTCCTGCTCGGCCTCCCGCGCCGCGTCGCGGGCCTGCTCAGCGGTGACCGCGACGTACGCCTCGACGTGCGGGTCCACCTGGTCGATGCGGTCGAGCACCGAGTCCACCAGCTCGACGGGGGACAGCCGGCGGGCCCGGATCTGCTGCGCGGCGTCGGTGAGGGTCAGCTCATACGGCTGCATCGTGCTTCTCCTTTCCGGCGCGGTAGGCGCCGGCGGGCGGGGTGTCCCCGAAGTCCAGCTCACGCAGGACCGCGACGACGGAGTGGATGTGGTTGGCGGTGGCGGCGACCGCGGCGTGGCGGTCATCGGGCAGCGGAAGTCCGGCACGGGCGGCCCAGCGGGCGGCCTCGGGCGGCGTGAGTTCCACGGAGGGCACAGGTTTCTCCTGAATCAGAGGGCGTGGCAACGAAGCACTCGCACCAAAAGCTAACGGTTTGCTTTAACCCGACCGTAGGTCCTACGGTCGGGTTAAAGCAAATGCGTTGCATTTACGGAAGGAGTCCCATGCCCGGCGTAATCTCCGACGTACAAGCGGTGGCCGACGCACCCGCGATCTCCGACGCACCCGCGCCCGTCGCTCGCCAGGCCACCCGCACCGGTACGAAGAGGCGCACGGCTTCTTTCGCCCTCGACGTGTCGATACTCGCGGCCCTCCTGGCCGCGTCCAGCGCTCCGACCCCGCTCTACCCTCTCTACCAGGACCAGTGGGGCCTCTCCGCGCTCGCCGTCACCGTGGTCTTCAGCGCGTACGCCCTGGCCCTGTTGCTGGCCCTGCTCACCACCGGAGCGCTCTCCGACCACCTGGGGCGACGCCCCGTCCTGGCAGGCGCCCTGCTCATGGCGGCCGCCTCCATGGTCCTCCTGGCCTCAGCGGACGGCGCGGGCTCCCTGACCATCGCCCGGGTCCTGCAAGGAGCGGCCACCGGCGCGGCCACCAGTGCCGCGGGCGCGGCGCTCCTCGACCTGGAAAACCCCCGGCGCCCGGGTCGGTCCGCCCTGGCCAACAGCGTCACCCCGGTCGCCGGCATGGCCACCGGCGTACTCGTCTCCACCCTGCTCGTCCGTTTCGCCCCCGCCCCCACCGTCACCGTCTACGTACTGCTGGCGGCGTTGTTCCTCGCCCAGGCGATCGAGGCCGCCTTCACCACGGAGACGGCCCACCGCCACGCGGGAGCGCTGCGGTCGCTGCGCCCGCGGGTCAGCGTCCCGCCCCCGGCCCGCCGCACCCTGCTGGCCGCGGGCGCCGCTGTCGGCACCGTCTGGGCGCTGGGCGGCTTCTACTCCTCCCTCGGCCCGGCCCTCGTACGCCTGGTGGCCCCCGACGCCCCGCAAGCAACCCGCGGCATGGTCTTCTTCACCCTCAGCGCCACCGCCGCGCTCACCGTGTGGGCGCTGCGGCGCAGGCCGCCCCGCGCCACGGCGATCGGCGGCTGCCTGTCCGTTCTGCCCGCCGCGGCCCTGACCCTGAGCGGTCTGCACGGCGCCGGGCTGACCGCCGTCTACGGCGGCGCGGTGCTGGCCGGCATCGCCTTCGGCGCCGTTTCCCAGGGGGCGCTGCGTATGCTCCTCGCCTCGCTCGACGAGTGGGACCGCGCCGCGACACTGGCCGCCTACTACATCCTCAGCTACCTCTCCATGAGCCTGCCCGCCGTCGCCGCGGGCGCCGCCACCCAGCACCACGGGCTGGGGGCCACCTCACACGCCTACGCCGTCACCGCCGCTCTCCTCGCCCTGGCGGCCCTGGCGGCACTCACCGCGTCACGACGCGGGGCGGCCCGCCCCGAAGCCGACCGCTCCCACTGAAGAGAACGACCGACCGCTCCCACTGAAGAGAACAAAGGAAACGACACAATGCACGCCTCCCCCGCCGCCACCCCCATCCCCTCCTGGACCGTGGGCGGCGTCACCGTCCACCGCATCGACGAAGTCGCCCTGCCACCCGCGACCGGACCCTGGCTGCTGCCCGACGCCACCCCTGAGGTGGTGACCGCCCAGGACTGGCTGCACCCCCACTTCGCCGGCCAGGACGGGATTCTGCACATCGACAGCCACAGCTTCGCGTTCGTCGTGAACGGGCTGCGCGTTCTCGTCGACACCGGCATCGGCAACGGCAAGGAGCGGGCCAACCCGGCCTGGCACAACCTGCGGACCGACTTCCTGGAGCGCCTCACCGCCGCCGGTTTCCCCCCTGACTCCGTCGACCTGGTGATTCTCACTCACCTGCACGCCGATCACGTCGGCTGGAACACGCGGCAGGTGAACGGCGAATGGGCCCCCACCTTCCCCAACGCCCGCTACCTCACCTCCCGCGCCGAGCGGGAGTTCTGGGCCACGTACGACATGGAGGAGGCGCGCGAACAGATGTTCCGCGACTCCGTGATCCCGGTCGAACAGGCGGGTCTGCTGAGCACGGTCGACGTCCCGCACAAGGGGGCCGAGATCGCCCCCGGCCTGCGCTTGGTCCCGACACCCGGCCACACCCCCGGCCACGTCGCCGTGGAGCTGACCAGCCAGGGGGAGACGGCGCTGATCTCCGGCGACTGCGTCCACCACCCGGTCCAGCTCGCCCACCCCGTCATCGGCGCCTGCGTCGACATCGACCCGCGGCAGTCCGAGGCCACTCGCCGCAAGCTGCTCGGCTCCCTCGCCGGCACGGACACCCTCCTCCTCGGCACCCACTTCGCACCGCCCACCGCCGGCCGCGTGGTCGCCCACGGGGACGCCTACCGGCTGGAGCCCGTCCCCGCTTCCTGATGCCGTTGGCCACGCCGCCTCGGTCGCCGCAGGCATGGCCCAGCCCCTCGGACCCCACCAGGGCCGCTCCTCTCGAATGCGCCGCCAAGGTCGTGTCTGGCGGGGACCGAATCGGACGACGCTGACCTGCATCCTCAAAAGGACAAGATCGTGAGACAGCAAGTGGTGTCGGGACATTTCGACTGCGGGCCTACACACGGGGAAATCGGCTCGACGTGGGGTGCCCGGGCCTATGGACTGAGGGCATGACGACACATCAGGAAGAGTTGCTCCCCACCACCCGCCGGGCGCTGCTGCACCGGATTGCCGTGGCCCAGGCCGAGGGGCGCACGCCGTCGCTCGTCGCGGCGGTGGTCCGGGGCGGACGCACCGTGTGGCACGGAGCGCGGACTTCGGTCGACGGGCATGGCCCGGACGAGAACGTGCAGTACCGGATCGGCTCGATCACCAAGACGTTCACCGCCGTTCTCATCCTGCGACTCCGGGACGAGGGGTTGCTCGACCTTGGGGACCCGCTGGAGAAGCACCTGCCGGGTACCGGGGCGGGGGAGGCCACGATCGCCGAGTTGCTGGCGCACTCGGGCGGGTTGGCTGCCGAGTCCCCCGCGCCGTGGTGGGAGCGGACGCCGGGCTCGCTGCGGCCCGAACTCGCCGATGTGCTGGGCAAGCAGCCGCTCCTGCACCCGGTGGGCCGTCGGCACCACTACTCCAACCCCGGCTACACCCTGCTCGGTGCGCTGGTCGAGAAGTTGCGCGGCGCTCCGTGGGAGGACGTGCTGCGCGGGGAGGTGCTGGAACCGCTGGGTCTGGACCGTACGACCGGGCGTCCGCGAGCGCCGCACGCCGGTGGCTGGGCGGTGCATCCGTGGGCCGACGTGATGCTGGCCGAGCCCGCCGAGGACCTCGGCCGGATGGCCCCGGCAGGTCAGCTCTGGTCCACCACCGGAGATCTGGCACGGTTCGCCGTGTTCCTGGCGAGGGGGGACGACAGGGTGCTGAGCGCGGACACCGTGCGGGAGATGCGGGCGCCCGCGGCGGCGGCCGAGGCCGCGGATGTCCTGGACGGCGCGGCGTACGGCCTCGGCCTGCAGATCCAGCGCTGGGGCGGGCGGCTGCTCGTGGGGCACTCCGGCTCCCTGCCGGGTTTTCTGGCCAACCTCACCCTCAGCGTGGAGGACGACGTGGCCGCGGTGGTACTGACCAACTGCACTTCCGGGCCGCTGCCGGCCGGGGTCGGTGCCGATCTCGTGCGTATCGTCGCCGAGGCGGAACCCCGGATCCCCGAACCGTGGCGTCCGCTGCCGGAAGTCGACGCCTCTGTGCTGGAGTTGGCCGGGCAGTGGTACTGGGGGACACACGCTTTCGCCCTACGGCTGACGACCGACGGGGGAGTCTCGCTGGAGCCGCTGTCGGGCAACGGCCGCCGCTCGCGCTTCCGGGCGAATGCCGACGGTACGTGGACAGGGCTTGAGGGCTACTACGCCGGGGAGCTTCTGCGAGCCGTGCGGCGTCCGGACGGGACCGTGAGCCATCTGGACCTCGGATCGTTCGTGTTCACGCGTCAGCCGTACGACGAGGGGGCCCCGGTACCGGGAGGGGTGGATCCCGAGGGGTGGCGGGGGATCGGCTAGGCACTTTCCCGCCGCGACGTGGGGCCCTGTTTCACGTGAAACAGGGCCCCACGCCATGGCCGCTCACCGCGCGAGCCTGGTCAGAGCTGAAGCTTGAAACCCGTGTGCGAGGCCGAGAAGCCGAGGCGCTCGTAGAAGCGGTGGGCGTCGGTACGAGTCTTGTCGGAGGTGAGCTGCACGAGGTGACACCCTTGCCGACGGGACTCATCGACCGCCCACTCGATGAGCTGAGTACCCAGGCCGCTGCCGCGTTCGTCGGCGTGGATGCGGACACCTTCGATGATCGACCGGATGGCGCCGCGCCGGGAGAGACCGGGGACGATCGTCAGCTGGAGTGTGCCGACGACGCGGTCGTCGCGGACGGCGACGACCAGGTGCTGGTTCGGGTCGGCGCTGAGCCGTTCGAACGCGGCCAGGTAAGGGCCCAGGTCGTGCGGTGACTCGCGCTGGGCGCCCAAGGGGTCGTCGGCGAGCATCGCGACGACCGCTGGGATGTCGTCCTCGGCGGTGGGTCGTATTTCAAGATCTCCCATGACCGCACCCTACGCAGAGGCGGTAGGACAGGCCACGGTGCGCTCCGGCAGCCTCCCGCTAGCCGGGTACCGGTGTCTTGAGTGTCTCCACGACCCGGACCAGAGGTGCCAGGTCGGGGTTCGTGGCCGCTTCGTCGAGGGCCTCGCGCAGGGCGGCGTCATTGGTGGGCCGCGCCTCGTCCAGCAGCTTGAGGCCGGCCGCGGTGACGTTGGTGTAGATGCCACGCCGGTCGGTGGGGCACAGGTAGCGCTCGAGCAGCCCCCGGTCCTCGAGCCGGGTGACCAGACGCGTGGTGGCGCTCTGGCTGAGGACGACGGCGTCGGCGACCTGCTTCATCTGCAGATGCCCTCCGTCTCCTTCGTGCTGCCGGCTGAGCACGTCGAGCAGGGAGTACTCACGCACGCTCAGGTCGTGTCCGGCCTGCAGAGCGCGCTCGATGTGGGCCTCGATCCTCCCGTGCAGCAGGGAGAGGGCGCACCAGCCCTGGGAGAGGGCGGTGAGCGCGGGGTCCGTCGCTGTCATGTGTTTCCTCCGTCCCGGAGCGGCTGAGACCAGGGTAGACCAGTCGCGCAATTGCCTGCGTTTGCATATAACCGGCGTCTGCAATTATCGTGAACGCACGTAAAGCGCTTCTGCAATCGTCTGGGAAGGTGTCCCCCTCCATGCCTCTCGCGCTTTTGGCCCTCGCGATCGGGGCCTTCGGAATCGGAACGACAGAGTTCGTGATCATGGGCTTGCTGCCCGAGGTCGCGAGCGACTACGGGGTCTCCATCCCCACCGCCGGCTTCCTGGTGACCGGATACGCGCTCGGTGTGATGTTCGGCGCTCCGCTGATGACCGTGCTCGGCACCAAGGTCCCGCGCAAGCGAATGCTCATGCTGCTGATGGGGCTGTTCATCGTCGGCAACCTGCTCTCCGCCCTCGCCCCGGCCTTCTCCGTCATGCTGGCCGGCCGTGTGGTCGCCTCCCTCGCCCACGGCGCCTTCTTCGGCATCGGCTCGGTCGTCGCGGCCGACCTGGTCGCCCCGCACAAGAAGGCCGGCGCGATCGCGATGATGTTCACCGGACTGACCGTCGCCAACGTCGTCGGGGTCCCGCTGGGGACGCTCGTCGGACAGTCCGTAGGCTGGCGCGTCACCTTCGCCGTCGTGGCGGTGCTCGGTGTCGTCGGCCTGGCCGGTGTCGCCAAGCTGGTGCCCGACGTGCCCAAGGCCGAGGGAGTGCGGCTGCGACACGAACTGGCCGCGTTCAAGAACGTCCAGGTCCTGCTCGCGATGGCCATGACCGTCCTCGGCTTCGGCGGTGTCTTCGCGGCCGTCACCTACATCGCGCCGATGATGACCCACGTCGCGGGCTTCGCCGACGGCTCGGTCACCTGGCTGCTGGTCCTCTTCGGCCTCGGCATGGTCGGCGGCAACCTCGTCGGCGGCAGGTTCGCGGACCGCGCCCTGATGCCGATGCTGTACATCTCCCTGGGCGCCCTGGCCGTCGTACTCGCCCTCTTCACACTCACCGCGCACAACAAGATCGCGTCGGCCGTGACCATCTTCCTGATCGGCGCCCTGGGCTTCGCCACCGTCCCGCCGCTGCAGAAGCGCGTCCTGGACCATGCGCACGGCGCCCCGACGCTGGCCTCGGCCGTGAACATCGGCGCCTTCAACCTCGGCAACGCGCTCTCCGCGTGGCTCGGGGGCGTCGTCATCGCCGTCGGCTTCGGCTACACCGCCCCGAACTGGGTGGGCGCCGTGCTCGCCGCCGCGGCGCTGGTCCTCGCCTTCCTCTCGGCCGCTCTCGAACGGCGCGACGGCGCTCCCGGCGAGGCCGTCGCGGGTTCCGCACCCGTCGAGCAGCCGGCCGCCGTCGCACATCGCTGAACGGCCCCGGACGCGGGTGCGGGGCCAGGGCCGTCCCCGCACCCGCGGCTCCCCCGCCTCGAAGACCACCGAGGCACCGCACCACTCAGCAGCAACCAAGGAGAAAGCCCCATGAGCACCACCGCTGTCGCCCCGCTCACCATTCAGGACGCCGAAATTCTCGTCGCCGCGGCCCACCGCGCCGCCGAGGCCGCCGGAGCCACCGTCAGCGTCACCGTCCTCGACGCAGGCGGGCACCTTCTCGCCTTCCGGCGCGACGACCGAGCCGTGCTGATCTCCGGGGAGACCAGCACCCGCAAGGCCTACACGGCGCTTCAGCTGAACGCTCCCACCGCGGACCTCGTGGAGGCCGTTCAGCCCGGAGGTCCCTTCCACACCCTGCCCACCGCGCTCGACCGGCCGCTTCTGTTCATCGCGGGTGGCGTGCCCGTGCACCGCGACGGCCGGCTGATCGGCGCGGTCGGCGTCGGCGGCGGTGCGCCCGAGCAGGACCACGCCTTCGCCAAGGCCGCCGTGGAGGCCCTCGCCTGACGTCGGCCGCCGCTCCACGAAGCCGGTTTCCGGGATCTCACCGGGAACCGGCTTCGTCGTACCGGCCGCCGTCGTACCGCGAGGGGACGCCGCGCAGGGTCAGCCCGCCGCCACCGTCAGCGGAGCGAACCGCCGGTTCCAGTCGCCTGGCAGCTCCGTGATCCCGCACGTCATGACCGCGTTGGGCGCGATGGAGGCGAGGCCGTGCGCCTTCGCCCAGGCCAGCAGCTCTTCGTGCCGTACGTCGATGTCCGTGCGCAGCGGTCGGTCCGTGCGGGCGGCGAGGGAGCTGATCAGCGCCTTGGCCGTCTCGGTGTCGCGTGCGATCAGGGGGCCCACGACATGGGTATCCATGTTGGGCCAGGCCGCGGCGTACCCGATGAGACGACCGTCCTCCTCGGCGACCCGCAGTTGGTCGGCGAAGGCAGGCAGCCGCGTGATGATGGGGGTGCGGTCGGTGCCGAACACCTCCTCGTCGAGCCGGAGGATCGAGGCGAGGTCGTCGGCAGTGGCCGCGCGCGTCGTGGTCCTCGGCTCGGGCCCGCCCGGAGTGAAGCGCCCGCGCACCATCTCCGCCCGGCCGATGGCCTTGAAGCCGAGTTCCTCGTAGAGCGGCCGGCCGTACGGGGTCGCGTGCAGGGTCAGGGGGGTGGTGCCCAGAGCGGCGACGATGTGACGCATCAGCCGGCGTCCGACTCCTTGACGGGCGTGCCGCTCGGCGACCAGCACCATGCCGATGGCGGCGAGGGAGGGGCGTTCGGGCGGCCCGTACTCGGTGACGGTGCAGGCGCTGACGAGACCGCCACCGGGATCGTCGATGCCGTACCCCTTCCCGGCTGTCAGGAGGAACCCCCACTTGTGCTCCTCGCGCGGCCACCCCCGATCCTCGGAGAGGTCGGCGCAGGCGGTGAGATCGCGGAGCGTCAGACGGCGGATCGGCAGAGAGGCGAGGGAAGGTGTCGGCACGCAGGTCAGGCTGTACGACAGCGGCCGTCCGCGTCCACCACTTTCCGAGGGAACACGCGAGCTTTTGGCCATGTGGTGGCCCAGTGCACAGGGCCTCGTCATCCGCTGGACGCCGTACGGGCCGGCAGGCCGGCCGCCGCCGGTGTCAGCCGAGGTCGGGAGCGTGCATGGCACGCACACCCTCGATGTTGCCGTCCAGATAGTGCCGCAGCGACAGCGGGACGAGGTGGACGGAAGCGATCCCGACCCGCGTGAACGGCACTCGGACGATCTCGTAGTCACCGGCGGGCTCGTCGACCTCGGGGCCGTGCCGCAGGGCCGGGTCCATGGACTCCAGGTGGCAGACGAAGAAGTGCTGCACCTTCACCCCGGTCGTTCCGGCGTCCTCGCCGATGTGCTCCACCGTGTCCACGAAGCACGGGACCACGTCGGTGATCTTGGCGCCGAGTTCCTCGTACACCTCGCGGTGCAGGGCGTCCACGACGGTGGTGTCGTCCGGCTCGACCCCGCCTCCGGGAGTGACCCAGTAGGGGTCGACACCGGGCTTGGTGCGCTTGATCAGGATCAAGTGGTCGCCGTCCAGGAGGACGGCGCGGGCGGTGCGCTTGACCACGGGTCGGACGGTCATGGAAGAAATGTGGCCCGGCTGGTTCCACGTGAAACATCGCGGCATGCCCACTCGCGGGATCGCCGGGCTCAGTTCCAGCCGGCGGCCGCACGCAGCAGCCACTCATGGGCGCGGGCGATGTGCGGCATCGCCAACGTGCCGGTCCGCACCACCAGGAAGTACGTCCGCAGCGGCGGCACCGCCGGTTCATGCAGGGCGACGACCTCTCCGCGCTCCAGTGCCCCAGCGCACAGATAGCGGGGCAGTACGGCGAGCCCGGCGCCCGCGACCGTACAGGCGAGGACCGCACGCAGGTCGGGGGCGACGACCGTGCCGGGGGCGGCCGGGCGGGTGTCGAAGACAGACGCCCAGTAACGGGCCACAAAGGGCAGCGACTCGTGGACCTCGACCACGGGGACGTGTTCCAGAGCGGGTGCGGCGGAGCCGCGGAGCCTTTCGGTGCCGGTCCGCTCCGCCCAGTGGGGCGCGGCGACCAGGATGTGCTCCTCGTCGCAGAGCGGAGTGGCCGTGAGCAGCGCGCCGCGCGGCCGGGCCGTGCCGATGGCCAGATCGTGGTGCCCGGCGGCCAGTCCCTCCAGGGTCTCCTCGGCGTTTCCGAACGAGGCGCGCAGCGCGAAGGCCTGCCCGTCCTCGCCGGTGAGTTCCGTGAGCACGGGAAGCGCCCGCTCGGCGGTGAACTCGGGTGGTCCGGCGAGATGCAGGGTCCTGAACATGGAGTCGTCGTCCACCCCGGTTTCGGCGATCTCGACCAGGGCGTCGAGATGCGGAGCGGCCTTGTGTGCGAGTTCGTCACCGATCGTCGTCGGGGTGACGCCGCGGGCCTGCCGCAAGAAAAGGGGACGTCCGAGCTGCCGTTCGAGCGTGCGGATCTGTGAGGTGACGGCCGGCTGGGAAAGGCCGAGCAGGGCCGCGGCACGGGTGAAGGAGCCGGCTCGGTGCACGGTCACGAAGGTGCGCAGCAAGGCCAGGTCCATGAAAAACCTCCCCTCTTCTGTACTCTCCCAGCCCTCCGGCCGCGCCCAACTATAAATATGTCGATAGGTCGCTGCCGCTACTGTGATTGGACACTGACACAGAGTCAATTAGCCTTAATCGCGCGGTTCTTCGCCCGCGGAACCGGAGGACGGTCCGAGCCACGAGGGGGGAGGCTCGGACCGTCCGTCGTACCTGGCCGGAAACAGCACGGCGGCTGCGCGGTGGCGCTCAGTCCGCCGATTCCTCCAGCGCACGCAGCAGGTCGGCCACCAGGTCCGCGGGATCCTCCGCACCGACCGAGAGGCGCACGAAGCCCTCGGGCACCGCGTCGCCGCCCCAACGCCCACGCCGCTCGGCCGTGGACCGCACCCCGCCGAAGCTCGTCGCTCCCTCCACGAGTCGCAGCGCGTCGAGAAAACGATCGGCACGCGCGCGCGTGGGCAGCGTGAAGGAGACGACGCACCCGTAGCGCAGCATCTGCTGCGAGGCGATCTTGTGGGACGGATCGTCGGGCAGCCCCGGGTACCGCAGGCCGGTGACCTCGGGCCGCGCACGGAGGGCTTCGGCCACCTTCAGCGCGGTGGCGTTCTGCCGGTCCACCCGCAGTTGGAGGGTGGCGATCGAACGATGTGCGAGCCAGGCCTCCATGGGCCCGGGAATCGCACCGACGATCTTGCGCCAGCGCCGTACGGCGGTCATCGCCCCGGCATCGCGGCCGGCCACGTAGCCCAGCAGGACGTCGCCGTGGCCGGTGAGCTGCTTGGTGCCGCTGGCCACCGAGAAGTCGGCGCCGAGCTCCAGCGGGCGCTGCCCCAGCGGCGTGGCGAGCGTGTTGTCCACGGCGACCAGGGCGCCGCGCGCGTGGGCCGCCTCGGCGAGTCGCCGGACGTCGCACACGTCGAGGCCGGGGTTGGACGGCGTCTCGATCCACAGCAGCTTCGCCCCGTCCAGGACGTCGAGCTGGGCGTCCCCGCCGGTCGGCGCGGTGCGCACCTCGATGCCGTACGCCTCCAACTGGTCGCGGACCAGCGGCAGCGCCTGGTAGCCGTCGTCGGGCAGGACGGCCACGTCACCGGCGCGCAGCTGAGAGAAGAGCACCGAGGAGATCGCGGCCATGCCGGAGGCGAACACCAGCGTCTCGACGTCGCCCTGCCCGGGCGCCTCCAGCTCACCGATGGCACGCTCGAGGTGGGTCCAGGTCGGGTTCTCGTCGCGGCCGTACGTGTACGGGCCGGTCGGCTCACCCGGCAGATGGAAGTGGGCGGCGAACACCGGGCCGGGCAGCGTCGGCTCGTGCTTGACCGGCTCGGGCAGCCCGGCCCGCACCGCACGCGTGCCGTCACCGGCGCCGTAAGGGGCGCCCTCCGCGCCCGTGCCGGCCCCGTTGTTCGTAGCGGAATCACTCATGCCGCCCGTCCTTCCACTTGCTCGCGTACCGCGGCGAGCAGTCCGGTGCTCGCCGCCTCCACCATCTCAAGGCATTCCTCGAAGCCGTCCACGCCCCCGTAGTAGGGGTCCGGTACGTCGAGGTCGGCGCGGTCGGCGGCGGGGTCGTAGGACCGCAGCAGCCGTACCTTGGCCGCGTCCTGCTCCGTGGGCGCGAGTCGGCGCAGTGCCCGCAGATGGCCGGCGTCGAGGGCGACGACGAGGTCGAGGCGGGAGAACCAGGACGGCTGGAACTGGCGGGCCGTGTGGTCGAGGCCGTAGCCGTTCTCCTCCAGGACGGCCATGGTGCGAGGGTCGGCGCCCTCGCCCTCGTGCCAGCCGCCGGTGCCGGCGCTGTCGGCCTCGACCAGGCCGTCCAGCCCGGCGTCCGCCACGCGCGCGTGGAAGACGGCCTCGGCCATCGGGGAGCGGCAGATGTTGCCCGTGCACACGAAGCAGACGCGGTAGGTCATCGGGATCAGTCCTTGTCGGGCAGGAACGCGTTGAGGGCCCAGGAGACGATCGAGATGATCAGGCCGCCCAGGACGGCGGTCCAGAATCCGTCGACGTGGAAGCTCAGGTCGAGCGTGTCGGCCAGCCACGACGTGAGCAACAGCATCAGCGCGTTGACCACCAGCGTGAACAGGCCGAGGGTCAGGATGAACAGCGGGAAGGTCAGCACCTGCACGATCGGCTTCACCAGCAGGTTCACCAGGCCGAACACCAGGGCGACCACGATCAGGGTGACGGTCTTCTCGCCGGTGCTGCCCCCGGTCAGGGTGATCTTGTCGAGCAGCCACACGGCGACCGCGAGGGCGCCCGCGTTGGCGATCGTCTTGACTAGGAAATTCTTCATGTGTCTGATCGTGGCAGACGCGATCGGAAACGAACGGTGAGGCAGGGGCGGACGAGGCGATGAAGGCATTCCGGCTGGACGAACTGGAGGCGGAGCGCGCCGCCAATGACGGTGCCTACCTGCAGTTCTTGCGCGAGCGGAACATGTCGGTCGGTCTGTACGCCCTCGACGCGGGCACGGCCGACCCGCAGAAGCCGCACGCGCAGGACGAGGTGTACTTCGTGGTGAGCGGGCGGGCCGCGATCACCGTGGGCATGGAGACCACCCAGGTCGCCCGCGGCAGCGTGGTGTACGTGCCGGCCGGGGTCGCCCACAAGTTCCACCACATCAGCGAGGATCTGCGGGTTCTGGTGGTGTTCTCTCCGCCCGAGAGCTGAGCCGCGACCCCGGGATTCCCTAGGGGACCGGTCAGGGGGAGACAAGGGATGCGAGGGCCCTGCCGGGGCTCTCGCGGCCCTAGCATCGGGTGCAGGACATCAGATGACCCAGCGGGACCCCGGGCCGTCGAAGGACCCGGCTCTCGAACGGGCGGAAAGGTAAGGACGAGGGCGATGCGAGAGATCTTCACGGGACTGCCGTGGTGGGTGAAGTGGATCGCGGTGCCGGTCATCGCCCTGGTCGTGTTCGGCGGGCTGATCGCCAGCGTGGTCGGCTTCGTGATCGGACTGCTGTTCAAGCTGCTGGTCTTCGTCGCGCTCGTCGGCGGACTGATCTACGTCGTACGCAAGTTCATGTCGAGTTCATCGTCGCGCAGCGACTGGTGAGAGCCGTGGGACACCGGTGGCGGTAACAGGAATCACCGGTTCCCTCGCGCGAGGGAAGTTTCCCGGACGGGCGGTCGGCGAGCGGTGACCGGCGAATAGAGTCCGGAACTCCACGCGGGGGCGACCCCGCGAGTGGCGTACACCCCCACCCGTGCTCCCCGCACGGGCTGCCCCCTCGCGTTCCGGGAGTGACTCTTGGCCACGGCTGACACCGCGTTCGTTCCACTGCGCGCACTGCCCGAGCAGCCCCGTTCGACGTCTCGGACACCCCCCGCGGCTCCCTCCGCGGGCCCTCCGCCCGCGACCCTCATCGGCTCCGTGCAGCGGGCGATGCGACTTCTGGAATGCGTCGCCGAGCACGAGTACGGAGCCCCCGCCAAACAACTGGCCCGTGAGACGCGGCTGGCGCTCCCCACGGCGTACCACCTGCTGCGCACTCTGGTGCACGAGGGATATCTGCGCCGTGAGAAGGGCCTGTTCTTCCTCGGCGAGGCCGCCGAGCGGCTCGGCGGCAGCGGAGCCGAGCAGAAACGTCGCAGCACGGTGGTCGACACGCTGGCCCGCTGGCGCGATGCGATCGGTGTCCCCGTGTACTACGCCATGTACCGCGACGGCGAGATCGAGGTCATGTGCGTCTCCGACACCCCGGGCAATCCGGCCGTCGAGGAGTGGGCGGACTTCCGCGAGACCGGGCACGCGCACGCGATCGGACAGTGCCTGCTGTCCCAGCTGGACGAGGACGCCCGCCGCGACCACCTGGACCGCTACCCGGTGCGGCCCGTCACGCCGTACACGGTGCGTGATGGCAATGCCCTGCTGAAGCGTCTGGAACGCATGCGGCGGATGACGCCGGTGACCGAGCGCCAGGAGTACGCCCTGGGGACCGTATGCGCGGCGATCCCGATCACCGTGGGCACCACGGCCGCGACGATGGCCATTTCCCTGCCCCTCCATCAGGCCGACCGGCTGCTGCCCGCGGCGGAGCGGTTGCAGGACGAGGTGGGTCGGCTTCTGGGGTCGCTCGCGATCTCTATCAGTATCTGAAAACTCACTCCTTGTGATCTGGTGTGTACGTTAAGCAAGATGCCACCAGTGTTAGAGGTTTGATTCCCGGCCAGTCGACGGCGAATGACGGGGTAGGCGATGGGCGAGTCCGTGCAGGCAGAGGTCATGATGAGCTTTCTCGTGTCCGAGGAGCTCTCTTTCCGCATTCCGGTGGAGCTGCGCTACGAGACCTGTGATCCCTATGCCGTGCGACTGACCTTCCATCTCCCCGGGGACGCGCCGGTCACCTGGGCTTTCGGCCGGGAGCTGCTGGTCGACGGGGTGGGCCGGCCGTGCGGTGACGGTGACGTGCGCATCGCCCCCGTCGATCCCGAGCCGCTGGCGGAGGTGCTGATCCGGCTTCAGGTCGGCAGCGACCAGGCGCTGTTCCGTTCGTCTGCGGCACCCCTGGTGGCGTTCCTCGACCGGACCGACAAGCTGGTGCCGCTGGGGCAGGAGGGCGCGCTCGCCGACTTCGACGCCCACCTCGACGATGCCCTGGACCGCATCCTGGCGGAAGAGCAGAGCGCGGGCTGAACCGTTACGGCAGCTCTACGACCGTGGCGTAACGCTTCGCCGCGATCGGCTGTCGATGGGTCAGCGCTTACGCCGACGGCCTCGCCCACGTACGGGAGCCGAACCTGCGCCCGGCGTCGTCCCGGCGGCCTGTGCCGCCGGTGGGCCGGCCGGACGGTCGGCCGATACGACGAGGGCCGCGAGGGCCGTGGTGACCGGAACGGATGCCACCAGGCCGATCGAGCCGACCAGCGTGCGCACGATCTCCTCCGCCACCAACTCGCTGTTGGCGACCGTCCCCACCCCGCTCTGCGCGATCGAGAACAGCAGCAGCAGGGGCAGCGCGGCGCCCGCGTAGGCGAGGACGAGCGTGTTGACGACCGAGGCGATGTGGTCGCGGCCGATCCGGATGCCCGCCCGGTACAGCCCCCGCCAGCCCATCGTCGGGTTGGCCTCGTGCAGTTCCCAGACCGCCGACGTCTGGGTGACCGTCACGTCGTCGAGCACACCGAGCGAACCGATGATGACCCCGGCGAGCAGCAGGCCGCTCATGTCGATCGTCGGATACAGGCCGTGGATGAGGCCGGTGTTGTCGTCCGTGTTGCCGGTGAGCGCGGCCCAGTCGATGAACAGCGATCCGAGCACACCGATCAGCAACAGCGAGATCAGGGTGCCGAGCACCGCGACGGACGTACGGGCCGACAGGCCGTGGCACAGATACAGCGCGATCAGCATGATGGCGCTGGCCCCGACCACCGCCACGGCCAGCGGGTTCGACCCCTGCAGGATCGCGGGCAGGATGAAGAAGTTCAGCAGCAGGAAGCTGATGGCCAGCGAGACCAGCGCCATGAGGCCCCGCAGCCGTCCGACGACCACGACGGCGAGCGCGAAGATGCCGGCGAGCAGGGCCAGCGGCAGCCCGCGGTTGATGTCGGTCACCGAGTACTGCAGGTCCTTCGGTGCGGAGGGCTCGTAGGCGACCACCACCTTCTGGCCCTCGTGCAGCTGCCGTGACTGGTCCGGCTGCACGATCTCGGTGAACGTAAGGCCCTTGTCCTTGCCGCTGTCGACACGGATCGTCGCCCGCTTGCAGTCGCCCTGCGCCTGTTGCACCGCGGAGGAGCCCTCGGCGGTGGAGGTGTCGCCGGTCGGAGGGACGCCCGAGGCGTTGACGGACTGGCAGCTCAGCTCGACCACCTTGGTGACGGTGGCATCCTGCGTCTGCCGGTCGAAGCCGACCCCGGTGCGTTCGTGCGGCGGCGCACCGCCCGGCCACAGCAACGCGAGCCCGACCAGCACCGCCGCTGCGAACGGGATGAGTACCGCGGCGATGACCTTCCGCAGATGCCGGGAGACAGGCGCCGCCGGTCCGTGACTGTGGGAGTGCCCGTGCCCACCGGGACCGCCGGGACCGCCGGGACCACCGTGCCCACCGGGACCGCCGCCCGCGTCAAGTCTGCCGCCGCCCGCGCCGTGAGCGTCGGAAGGGGTGGGGCCGGCTCCGTGGCCGTTGCCGTCCTCGGTGCCTGGTCCGCGGCGGGGCTCGTGTGGCGGAAACGGGGGATGCTGCGGTGTGGTCACCGACCGATCATCGCAAGAACGAGGGGGGCCCTCTGTTCACCGCGCCCGAATTGACGCTAGCGTGGAGGCACCTTTGTACACGCGGGAGCTCGGAGCACCGGGCTGAGAGGGCGCTGACCTCCGTCCCAGCGATGTTTCACGGGAAACGTCACCGAATCCGAGTGATGTATCCCACGAAGCGTCGCCAGACGGAAGCCGCTGCGTCGACCGCCGAACCTGTTACCGGGTAATGCCGGCGTAGGGAGTAGGTCTCATGACCATCAAGGACGCACGCACGCCTGCCTCCGCGCAGAACTCCGCCCAGGAGGAGACCACGGAGGCCGGGAAGTCCATCGGCTGGCACAAGGCGTACGTCGAGGGCTCGCGCCCCGACCTGCGCGTGCCGGTCCGTCAGGTGCACCTCACCAACGGGCAGTCGGTCACGCTGTACGACACTTCGGGCCCGTACACCGATCCGCTCGTCGACACCGATGTCCGCAGGGGGCTGCCGCCGCTGCGGGAAAACTGGATCATCGCCCGAGGAGACACCGAGGAGTACGCGGGCCGCCCCGTCCGCCCCGAGGACGACGGAATCAAGCACACCTCTCCGCGCGGCGGCCTGCGCAACCTCGACGCCGTCTTCCCCGGACGGCCGCGCCAGCCGCGCCGGGGGAGGGACGGCAACGCGGTCACGCAGCTCGCGTACGCACGCCGGGGCGAGATCACGCCGGAGATGGAGTACGTGGCCCTCCGGGAGAACGTCTCGCCGGAAGTGGTCCGGGAGGAGATCGCGGCGGGCCGTGCCGTACTGCCCGCCAACGTCAACCACCCGGAGATCGAGCCGATGATCATCGGCAAGCGGTTCCTGGTGAAGGTCAACGCCAACATCGGCAACTCGGCGGTGACCTCCTCCATCGAGGAGGAGGTCGACAAGATGACCTGGGCGACCCGGTGGGGCGCCGACACGGTCATGGATCTGTCCACCGGCCGCAACATCCACACCACCCGCGAGTGGGTGCTGCGCAACTCCCCCGTCCCCATCGGCACCGTGCCGCTCTACCAGGCCCTGGAGAAGGTCGACGGCCGCGCCGAGGAGCTGACCTGGGAGGTCTACAAGGACACCGTCATCGAGCAGGCCGAGCAGGGCGTGGACTACATGACGGTCCACGCGGGCGTGCGCTTGGCGTACGTACCGCTGACCGCGAACCGCAAGACGGGCATCGTCTCGCGCGGCGGCTCGATCATGGCGGCGTGGTGCCTGGCGCACCACAGGGAGTCCTTCCTCTACGAGAACTTCGACGAGCTCTGCGAGATCCTCGCCGCCTACGACGTCACGTACTCGCTCGGCGACGGCCTGCGGCCGGGCTCGATCGCGGACGCCAACGACGAGGCGCAGTTCGCCGAGTTGCGTACGCTCGGGGAACTCAACACGATCGCCAAGCGTTTCAACGTACAGACCATGATCGAGGGCCCGGGCCATGTCCCGATGCACAAGATCAAGGAGAACATCGACCTTCAGCAGGAGATCTGCGATGAAGCTCCGTTCTATACGCTCGGACCGCTGACGACGGACGTCGCGCCGGCGTACGACCACATCACCTCCGGTATCGGTGCCGCGATGATCGCCTGGTGGGGCACGGCCATGCTCTGCTACGTCACGCCCAAGGAGCACCTGGGCCTGCCCAACCGTGACGACGTCAAGACCGGCGTCATCACCTACAAGATCGCCGCCCATGCCGCCGACCTCGCCAAGGGGCACCCAGGCGCGCAGGAGTGGGACGACGCGCTGTCGGACGCCCGTTTCGAGTTCCGGTGGGAGGACCAGTTCAACCTGGCCCTCGACCCGGACACGGCACGGGAGTTCCACGACGAGACACTGCCGGCCGAGCCCGCCAAGACGGCCCACTTCTGCTCGATGTGCGGTCCGAAGTTCTGTTCCATGAAGATCTCGCAGGACATCCGACGTGAGCACGGAGGCAGCAAGGCCGAGATCGAGGAGGGCATGGCCCAGAAGTCGAAGGAGTTCGCGGCACACGGAAACAGGGTCTACCTGCCGTTGGCCGACTGAGTCCCTGCTCCGGCCTCACGCTGAGCGATCCCGTGCACGGAGGGCGGGGGCGCTTGGCGTGAGCCGGGGACGGCGGGACGAGTGATCTCCCGGACGGGACGCCGGGTCTGCCCCCTCCCCACCGAGGGGTACGTCTCGGCAGACTGGACGCATGACAGCCACCTCCCTGAGCAAGGGCGCCAATCTCGCCGTCGACTCCCCCGCGGTGCGCGTCGAACTCGTCTGGTCCGCCGGGCCGGGTGTGCCCGAGGTCGACGCCTCCGCGCTGCTGCTCACCTCGGCCGGACGCGTGCGGGACGACGGCGACTTCGTCTTCTACAACCAGCCCCGCCACGCGTCCGACGCGGTGAGGCACCTGGGCAAGCAGGCCGACTCCGGTGCCGGCGCGGGTGTCACGACCGACGCCGTCGAGGTGGAGCTGCGCTCGGTGGAACCGGCCGTCGACCGCGTCGTCCTGTGCGCCTCGGCGGACGGCGGGACGTTCGGCCGGGTGCCGGGGCTGTCACTGCGGCTGCTGGACGCCGGGACCCGCACCGAACTGGCCCGGTTCGACATGGCGGCCGGGACGGAGACCGCCCTGGTCGGCGGCGAGCTGTACCGGCGCCAGGGGAAGTGGAAGTTCCGCGCGGTCGGGCAGGGGTACGCCTCCGGACTCGCGGGGCTGGCCACGGACTTCGGCATCACCGTGGACGACGCTCCCCCGGCGGCCGCGCCCGCCGCCCCGGCGACTGCGGCGACCCCGCCGGCGCCCATGCCGTCGGCCTCACCGGCCTCACCGGCCTCACCGGCCTCACCGGCCTCACCGGCCTCACCGGCCTCACCGGCCTCACCGGCCTCACCGGCCTCACCGGCAGCACAGGCGCCGCCCGCAGCACAGGCGCCGCCCGCAGCGCCGGCCGCGCCACCGGCGCCCACCGGCGCGGGCCCCCGCCTCACCAAGGGGGAGGAACACCTTCCCGTCGACATGCGCAAGCGATTGTCCCTGCGCAAGGAACAGGTCGCGGTCAGCCTGAGCAAGCACGGGGCGGCCGGGGTCACCGCGCGCGTCGTCCTGGTCCTGGACGCCTCCGGGTCCATGTCCTTCCTCTACTCCAAGGGTGTGGTCACGGACGTCGTGGAGCGGATGGCCGCCGTCGCCGCGCAACTGGACGACGACGGTGAGATGCAGGCGTGGACCTTCGCCTCGAACCCGGCCCGGCTGCCCGACCTCCGCCTCGGCGAGCTGCCCGAGTGGCTGCGGCTGCACGTACGCGTGGGGGAGATCAGCCTCTTCCGCCGCGGCAGGAAGAAGGGCCTGCACCCCGAACAGGTCGACATGCGGGCGGTCGGCATCCAGAACGAGGAACAGAAGGTGATCGCCGAGGTCCGAGCCTACGTCCGGGACAACCCGGCGTCGGCTCCGACCCTGGTGCTGTTCTTCTCCGACGGAGGCGTCTACCGCAACGCCGAGATCGAGCGGGAGCTGCGGGAGGCGGTGGAGGAACCCGTCTTCTGGCAGTTCGTGGGGCTCGGGCGGTCCAACTACGGGGTGCTCGAGCGCTTCGACACCCTGCCGGGCCGCCGCGTGGACAACGTCGGCTTCTTCGCCGTGGACGACATCAGCACCGTCCCGGACCCGGAGCTGTACGACCGCCTGCTGTCCGAGTTCCCGTCCTGGATCGCTGCCGCCGGCCGGGCGGGCATCCTCTGATCCCCTGCCCGCCCGGGCCGGTGGCTCCTCGGCCGGTGGCTACTCGGGCCGGTGTTCCGGGCCGCCGAAGTCCGGGCTGCTGTAGTCCGGGCTCGAGTAACGCGGAGGCGGGCCCGCTTCGGGACCGCCGTCCGGGCTCGTGAACCCGGGACGGCCGTAACCGAGGTGCGGCATACGGTTGGCCGGCGCCGCCGGTGCCGTACGGTGCAGTGCCGTGGCGCCCGGCTCGGCGAGTGCCTCCCGAAGGAAGGGCAGGATGCCGCGTTCGAGCAGGGCGTCGTGCCAGGCGTCCCTGGCCCGGACCACTTCCTCGTCGAGTTCGCCGTAGCAGCCGGACTCGGCGGAGGGGCGGTTGCGCAGCGCGGTGAGCAGCAGCCCCACCGCGGCGACGAGGATCGCCACCGCAGTGAACGCGCCGAACACCCATCCGGTGGTGAGCATGGTCTGCGCGAAGGTCTGCCCCGGATCGAGCATCTTCAGGATGTAGCCGACGAGCAGGAAGATCGCCGCGGCGGTGCCGGCCAGGACGGGTGCCAGGACGGCGACGACGGCGACGGCGCCCGCGCCGGTCGCCTCGGCGACCTCGCCCATGGTGGCGGCGAGTCCCGCCGCGCCCGTGCCCGGCTCGTCGGAGCCGGATTCGCGCGTGGACGGCACCTGGGCGGGCGGCGCCGGGTGGCGCAGTTCCTCGCGGACCTTCACGTAATGCTGGTACTCGGTCGTGGCCGCCGCAGTGATGAGGGCGGTGGCGTTGAGTGCCATGGTGCGCAGTTGTTCGGAGTTGAGCCGCTGTCCCACAGCGGCCAGTTCCGGGCGGTGTGGTGCGGAGCGCAGCGCCTCTTCGAGGATCCGCTCGTACTCTTGGCGGTCCTCGTTCGACAGGTGCTGCGGAACGCTGTTCATGTGCATCCCCCGATGCTCCGTAGGGCTTGGGGCTCGCATGCCAACGAGCCGTCGGGCAGAAACGGAGGGGAGCCTGCTACGGATAAGCCGATGGTAGAGCGGTGACGGTGGGTGGTGACAGGGGGTTTCCAGAAATTGGGTGCCGGGCTGTACGGACGCCGCCGCGTGCAAACCCGTCCGGTGAACGGTCAGGTGTCGAGCGGAAGTTGCTGGACCAGCAGCTTTCCGGCCATGGTCACGCCGCCGTCCATCGCGATGGCCAGTCCGTCCGCGTAGACGTGGGGTCCCTCGACCGCGGTACGGGTGTCGTCCTCGCCGTCCTCGGAGCCGACCTCGCCCAGCAGGTAGGGGATGGGGCTGTGGCCGTGAACGATCCGGGTGCCGCCGTACGTGTCCAGCAGTGAGCGCACGGCGTCGGCGCCGCCCTCGTCGCGGAACGAGAAGCGCTTGGTGAACTTGCGGAACAGGTCCCACACCTCTTCCGCGTCGTTGCGCGTGAGCGTCTCGCGGACGGTGTCGTTGACCTCCTCGATGGAGCCGCCGTAGTCGAGGTAGGTGGTGGTGTCGGAGTGGACCAGGAGGTGGCCGTCGACCGCTTCGAGGGCGTCGAGGCGGGCCATCCACTGGAGGTGGTGGTCCTGCAGTCGGTCCATGTCGGTCTTCTGGCCGCCGTTCAGCAGCCAGGCCGCCTGGAAGGTGGCGGTGCCCGCACCGGAGTTGACGGGCGTGTCGCCGAATCGCTTGGCGCCGAGCAGCAGCAGTTCGTGGTTGCCCATCAGCGCCTTGCAGTAGCCGCCGGCCGCGGCGGCCTCGGCGGACAGCCGCATCACCAGGTCGATGACGCCGATGCCGTCCGGGCCCCGGTCCGTGAAGTCGCCGAGGAACCACAGGCGAGAGGTGCCCGCGCACCATTGTCCGGCGGCGTCGACGAGGCCCTTCTCCTGGAGGGCGGCCAACAGCTCGTCGAGGTAGCCGTGCACGTCGCCGACGACGAACAGCGGCCCCTGGCCCGTGGCGGACTGCTGCACCACGACCGGTTCGGGGTCGACGGCCACCTGGACCGTGTCACCCCGACGGATGACGGGCAGATCCCGCTGAGTGGGCGTGTACCCCCCCGGAAGGTTCTCCTCGTACTCCTCCTCGGAGGGCGGCACGGCCTCGGCCGCGTGCGTGCCGGTGGCGGCGTACGGAGCGGTCTCGTGGACGTACGCGGGCACCCGGAAGTCGCGTACCGTCGCCGTCCGCTCCACCTCGGGTCCCTGACCGGCCCCCTGAGTCATCGACCCCTCCACCATCGCGCCGCATCTGCACCGCTTCGGACTGCCTGGTCGCAGCGGCCCACGGTGTGTGGGCCCATCATAGGAATGCGGATCGCGCTGTGTGATGACCCAGGGGTGGTGAATCGGAACGGGACCCCGGTTCACCGCGGCTTTCGCCCCGATTGGGCCGGTCTTCGACCGTCCGCTACGGCGGTGTGATCGTGCTCCGGGCGTGCCGGGTGCCGTCTCCGCCGCCCTTGCCGCCACTCCCGTACGGGGATGGCGCCGCACCCGCTGGGCGGCTGCCGGCGCTCCCGAGCGGACGCGTTCGGCCGGGCCCCCGCCTTCCCGCTCCCGAGGGGGTGGCCCTACTTGCCCTCGGGTGACCGCGGCGGGCTGACCGTCGTCCGGTGCGGGCGGCGCTGCGAAGACGTACGCACGATCAGTTCGGTCGGTATCACCTGCTCGACCGGCTGGTCCGAGTCGAGCCCTTCGATGGCGTCGATGAGGACCTGGATCACCGCCGTGCCGATGCGGCGGGGCTTCAACGACAGGGTGGTGATGGGCGGTTCGGTGCTGGCGTACACGGTGGACTCGCTGCAGCAGACCAGCAGCAGGTCCTCCGGGACGCGCAGCCCGTAGCGGCGGGCGGCGGCGAGCAGGTCGGTGCCGTTCGGGTCGAACAGACCGTAGACGGCGTCGGGCCGGTCGGGGCGGGCGAGCAGCCGGTCGGCGGCGACCGCGCCGGCACACGGATCGTGCGCCGGATAGGCCTCGTAGACCGGGTCCTGGCCGACGCGCTCGCACCAGCGCAGGTAGGCGGTGGTCGACAGATGGGTGTACGTGTCGGTCGTGGTGCCGGTGAGCAGGCCGATCCTGCGGGCACCGGCGTCGGCCAGATGGTCGAGGATGCCGAGTACGGCGGCCTCGTGGTCGTTGTCGACCCAGGCGGTCACGGGGAGCGAGCCGGCCGGGCGGCCGTCGGAGACGACCGGTAAACCCTGGCGTACCAGCTCGCTGACGACCGGGTCGTGGTCCGAGGGGTCGATGACCACCGTTCCGTCGAGCGCGACGTTCGACCACACGTCGTGACGGGAGGTCGCCGGGAGGATGACGAGGGCGTAGCCGCGTGCGAGCGCGGCGGACGTGGCGGCGCGCGCCATCTCGGCGAAGTACGCGAACTCGGTGAAGGTGAAAGGTTCATCCCCGTACGTCGTCACGGTCAGGCCGATGAGTCCGGACTTGCCGGTGCGGAGCGTGCGGGCGGCGGCCGAGGGCCGGTAGCCCAGTCGGTCGGCGACCTCGCGCACATGGCGCCGGGTGGCATCCGGGAGTCGGCCCTTGCCGTTGAGGGCGTCGGAGACGGTAGTGATGGATACTCCGGCGGCGGCGGCCACGTCCCTGATGCCCGCCCGGCCCGGCCGGCTGCCTCGACGTGAGGTTTCCGCGCGGCTCACCTGGTGCTTCCCTGCTGCTGTCATGGCGAGCCGATAGTAGGGCTCATGGGGTGGGGTAGGGCGGACGCATATGCACGCGTTGACAGTCACGTTTCTGCATGATCATTAAGTGCCAACGGCCTTCGAAAGCAAGCCAGTTGATTGAATGCATCCCATTACCTGGCGTGTCAACCAGTGAGGGCCTGCCAAGTGGCAGATGTTGCGAAGAGGTCTCAACTCACCTGCACGAGGGATGCGCGCCACGGCGCGAGCCACCGGCGCGTAGATATATGTGCGGCGCGCCCCCCGAATCGTGCGCCTTCGTGCCCTGATGCCAGTGTGACGGACGAGGTCTGGCCTCACCTATACGCAGCGGCGCTGAATCCTCATAAGGTGAGAAGTATTCGATGCCGGTGGTGGTCACGAGGAGGACTGCGGTGAGCGAGACGAGCCCCAAGCTGCGCGCCGAGCTGGAGGGAATTCCCACCTACAAGCCGGGCAGGCCCGCCGCGGCCGACGGTCCGGTGGCCTACAAGCTGTCCTCGAACGAGAACCCCTACCCGCCCCTGCCGGGAGTGATGGAGACGGTGACGGCCACGGCCTCGTCGTTCAACCGGTACCCGGACATGGCCTGTACGTCCCTGATGAACGAACTGTCGGACCGGTTCGGCGTGCCCCTCTCCCACCTGGCCACCGGCACCGGTTCGGTCGGTGTGGCCCAGCAGCTCATCCAGGCGACCTCGGGCCCGGGCGACGAGGTGATCTACGCCTGGCGTTCCTTCGAGGCGTACCCGATCATCACGCAGATCAGCGGCGCGACGTCCGTGAAGGTGCCGCTGACACCGGGCGACGTGCACGACCTGGATGCGATGGCGGCCGCGATCACGGACCGGACCCGGCTGATCTTCGTCTGCAACCCCAACAACCCGACGGGCACGGTGGTGCGGCGGGCCGAGCTGGAGCGGTTCCTCGATCAGGTGCCGAGCGACGTGCTGGTCGTCCTCGACGAGGCCTACCGCGAGTTCATCCGGGACCCCGAGGTGCCGGACGGCGTCGAGATCTACCGTGAGCGGCCCAACGTCTGCGTCCTGCGTACCTTTTCCAAGGCGTACGGCCTCGCCGGCCTGCGGGTCGGGTTCGCGATCGCCCACGAGCCGGTGGCGGCGGCGCTGCGCAAGACGGCGGTGCCCTTCGGGGTCAGCCAGATCGCGCAGGAGGCGGCGATCGCCTCGCTGCGCGCCGAGGACGAACTGATCGGCCGGGTCGGTTCGCTGGTGTGCGAGCGCACGCGCGTGGTCGACGCGCTGCGCGCGCAGGGCTGGACGGTGCCCGAGACCCAGGCCAACTTCGTGTGGCTGCGGCTGGGGGAGCGCACGGTCGCTTTCGCCGACGCCTGCGAGCAGGCAGGCGTGGTCATTCGACCGTTCCCGGGCGAGGGTGTGCGGGTGACGGTCGGCGAGAGCGAGGCGAACGACATCTTCCTCAAGGTGTCGGAGGAGTTCCGCAACGAGCTGTAGGTCGCTGTAGGAACTTCCCAAGACCGCTGCAGCGGTTGATGACCGCTGAAGAGGTGGAAGATCGCTGTAGTGGTTCTACGCGTCGACGCGTTCGACGCGTATCGGGTCGCCGTCGCGCACCGTCGCCAGCAGGCGCGGGTCGCCGTCGAGACGACCCAGGACGTTGCAGGGACTCGCGAGGCGGCATTCGTCGCCTCGCGAGATCGGCGTGGGCCCGTACGGCAGCGCCAGAGCGTCGCCGTCGGTCCAGAAGGCGACCGTGCCCGGTTCCACGACCTCCCGGGCGTCCGTTTCACGTGAAACCGACACACCCGTGTCGAAGTACACCTCCTCGCCCCATGTGTGGGCGGAGGCAGTGAACGGCACGGCCTTGAGGAGCGCCTGCGTGGTCGGGGTGTCGTCGAGCGCTGCGGTGAGGTGACCCGCAGGCCATGAGATCCGTATCTTCATGCGGCGGATTCAACAAGATGTTGAAGTTCTTGCCAAGGGGTTGACGTCACAGGGGACCCCCCTTCCGGTGTCGAAAAGCTGTACGTCATAATTGCTTGTGAATGTGAACGCGTTCACAAGCGTGTCCCGGTTGCGCCCAAGATAGGTGTGACATACACGCTCAAAACGCCGCTGACCACGGCGATGTGGCGATGTAAGGAGACTGACGACGTGGACTTGGCTCTGGCGCCGGAGACGCTGGCGCGATGGCAGTTCGGCATCACGACCGTCTACCACTTCCTGTTCGTCCCGCTGACGATCTCGCTGGCCGCCCTTACGGCCGGACTGCAGACCGCCTGGGTCCGCACGGAGAAGGAGAAGTACCTCAGAGCGACCAAGTTCTGGGGCAAGCTCTTCCTGATCAACATCGCCATGGGTGTCGTCACCGGCATCGTGCAGGAGTTCCAGTTCGGCATGAACTGGTCCGACTACTCCCGCTTCGTCGGCGATGTCTTCGGTGCACCGCTCGCCTTCGAGGCGCTGATCGCGTTCTTCTTCGAGTCCACCTTCATCGGCCTGTGGATCTTCGGCTGGGACAAGCTGCCCAAGAAGGTCCACCTGGCGTGCATCTGGATGGTCTCGATCGGCACCCTGCTGTCGGCGTACTTCATCCTCGCGGCCAACTCCTGGATGCAGCACCCCGTCGGCTACCGCATCAACGAGGAGAAGGGCCGCGCCGAGCTGACCGACTTCTGGGCCGTCCTGACCCAGAACACCACGCTCAACCAGGTCTTCCACAGCTTCTCGGCGGCCTTCCTGACGGGCGGCGCCTTCATGGTCGGCATCGCCGCCTTCCACCTGATGCGCAAGAAGCACATCCCGGTGATGCGGACGTCGCTCCGGCTCGGCCTGGTCACCCTCGCGGTCGGTGGCGTGCTCACCGCGGTCAGCGGCGACACCCTCGGCAAGGTCATGTACGAGCAGCAGCCGATGAAGATGGCCGCTGCCGAGGCCCTGTGGGACGGCGAGGAACCGGCGCCGTTCTCCGTCTTCGCCTACGGGGACGTCGACAAGGGCCACAACAAGGTCGCCCTGGAGATCCCCGGACTGCTGTCCTTCCTCGCTCACAGCGACTTCGACTCGTACGTGCCGGGCATCAACGACACCAACAAGGCGCTGCAGGAGAAGTTCGGCCCCGGTGACTACAAGCCCATCGTCCCCGTCGCCTACTGGGGCTTCCGGTGGATGATCGGTTTCGGCATGGCCTCCTTCTCCCTCGGCCTGCTGGGCCTGTGGCTGACGCGGAAGAAGTTCCTGCTGCCGGCCGCGCTGCGGACCGGGGAGGACGAGGTGCCGCACCTGGTACTGCTGCGCAAGCCGCTGGGCACCAGACTCACCCGCCTGTACTGGCTCCTCGCCCTCTGGACGATGGCGTTCCCGCTGATCGCCAACTCGTGGGGCTGGATCTTCACCGAGATGGGCCGGCAGCCCTGGGTCGTCTACGGCGTGATGCAGACCCGGGACGCGGTCTCCCCCGGTGTGTCCCAGGCGGAGGTCATCACCTCGATGGTCGTCTTCACCACGCTCTACGCCATCCTCGCCGTCATCGAGGTCCGGTTGCTCGCCAAGTACGTCAAGGCGGGCCCGCCCGAGCTCACCGAGGCCGACCTCAACCCGCCCACGAAGATCGGCGGCGACCTCCGTGACGCCGACAAGCCGATGGCCTTCTCGTACTAGGCCGAGGGAGCTGCACAGTCATGGAACTGCACGACGTCTGGTTCGTTCTGATCGCCGTCCTGTGGACGGGCTACTTCTTCCTGGAGGGCTTCGACTTCGGGGTCGGCGTGCTCACCAAGCTGCTCGCCCGGAACCGGGCCGAGAAGCGGGTTCTGATCAACACCATCGGGCCCGTGTGGGACGGCAACGAGGTGTGGCTGCTCACGGCCGGCGGTGCGACCTTCGCCGCCTTCCCCGAGTGGTACGCCACTCTCTTCTCCGGCTTCTACCTGCCGCTGCTCGTCATCCTGGTCTGCCTGATCGTCCGGGGTGTCGCCTTCGAATACCGGGTGAAGCGGCCGGAGGAGCGCTGGCAGCGCAACTGGGAGACCGCGATCTTCTGGACCTCGCTGATCCCGGCGTTCCTGTGGGGCGTGGCCTTCGGCAACATCGTCCACGGTGTGAAGATCGACCGGGACCTGGAGTACGTCGGTTCCGTCTGGGACCTGCTCAATCCGTACGCCCTCCTCGGTGGCCTGGTCACGCTGACGCTGTTCACATTCCACGGGACGGTGTTCACGGCGCTCAAGACCGTCGGTGAGATCCGCGAAAGGGCGCGGACCCTCGCGCTGCGCGTCGGCCTTGTCACGGCCGTGCTGGCTCTGGCTTTCCTGGTCTGGACGCAGGTCGACAGCGGGGACGGCAAGAGCCTGGTGGCCCTCGTGGTGGCCGTCGCCGCCCTGGTCGTCGCCCTGATGGCCAACCAAGCCGGTCGTGAGGGCTGGTCGTTCGCGCTGTCCGGCGTCACCATCGTGGCCGCCGTGGCGATGCTCTTCCTGACGCTCTTCCCGAACGTCATGCCGTCCACGCTCAACGCGGACTGGAGCCTCACTGTCACCAACGCTTCGTCCAGCCCGTACACCCTGAAGATCATGACTTGGCTGGCCGCGGTCGCCACGCCGGTCGTCCTGCTCTACCAGGGCTGGACGTACTGGGTGTTCCGCAAGCGGATCGGCACCCAGCACATCGCCGACCCCGCGCACTGAGTCCGGCAGGGCGTGTTTCACGCGGCTCGTTTCACGTGAAACACATCCTCTGGACGGGAGGGCATGTTTCACGTGAAACCCATCGATCCACGTCTTATGCGGTACGCCCGCGCCACCCGGTTCTTCCTGACGGCGGTCGTCGTCCTGGGCGCCGTCGGGGCCGGGTTGCTCGTCGCGCAGGCGATGCTCATCGCCGAGGTGGTGGTGGGCGCCTTCCAGCACGGCATGGCAACCAGCGAACTCCGTACTCCCCTGCTGCTGTTGGTGGCTGTCGCCTGCGGCCGTGCGCTGGTCGGCTGGCTCACCGAGCTGGCCGCGCACCGGGCGAGCGCGGCAGTGAAGTCGGAGCTGCGGTCCCGGCTGCTGGAACGGGCCACGACGCTCGGTCCCGGCTGGCTGAGCGGGCAGCGGACGGGGTCGCTGGTGGCGCTGGCCACCCGTGGAGTCGACGCCCTCGACGACTATTTCTCGCGCTATCTGCCCCAGTTGGGTCTCGCGGTGGTCGTACCCGTGGCGGTGCTGGCCCGCATCGTCACCGAGGACTGGGTCTCGGCGGCCATCATCGTCGGCACCCTGCCTCTCATCCCGATCTTCATGGTGCTGATCGGCTGGGCCACGCAGTCCCGGATGGGCCGGCAGTGGCGGCTCCTGTCCCGGCTCTCCGGACACTTCCTGGACGTGGTCGCCGGGCTACCGACGCTGAAGGTCTTCGGGCGGGCCAAGGCACAGGCCGAATCGATCAAACGCATCACCGGCGAATACCGGCAGGCGACCATGCGGACGCTGCGGATCGCCTTCCTGTCGTCCTTCGCGCTGGAACTGCTCGCCACGCTCTCCGTGGCACTCGTCGCCGTCACCATCGGCATGCGGCTCGTCCACGGCGACATGGCCCTGTACGACGGCCTGGTGGTACTCGTGCTGGCGCCCGAGGCCTATCTGCCGCTGCGGCAGGTGGGGGCGCAGTACCACGCGGCGGCGGAGGGACTTGCCGCCGCCGAGGAGATCTTCGAGGTGCTGGAGCGGCCCGTACCAGCCTCGGGGGCCGGACCCCTGCCGGCGGACGGTGCCCTGTCCTTCGAGGGCGTGACCGTCCGGTATCCCGGACGCGCCGCGGCCGCCGTGACGGACGTGAGCCTCACCGTCGAGCCCGGGGAGACGGTCGCGCTCGTCGGACCGAGCGGGGCGGGCAAGTCGACGCTCCTCAACGCCCTCCTCGGGTTCGTGCATCCGGCCGGCGGACGAGTCCGCATCGGGGGAGCCGACCTCGCCTCCCTCGACCTGGCGCAGTGGCACGCCCGCGTCGCCTGGGTGCCTCAGCACCCGCACCTGTACGCCGGCACCATCGCCGAGAACGTACGGCTGGCCCGGCCCGACGCCGACGACACCGCCGTACGGCGAGCGCTGCGGGACGCGGGCGCGCTGGAGTTCGTGGACGCGCTGCCCGAGGGGATGGGGACCGTGCTCGGGGAGGACGGCGCCGGGCTGTCCGCCGGGCAGCGGCAGCGGCTGGCACTGGCCCGGGCCTTCCTCGCGGACCGGCCGGTACTGCTGCTCGACGAGCCGACGGCCGCCCTGGACGGGGCCACCGAGGCGGAGGTCGTGGCCGCCGTGCGAAGGCTGGCGGAGGGACGGACGGTACTGCTGGTGGTGCACCGCCCGGCGCTGCTGGAGGTGGCCGACCGGGTGGTGCGACTGGAGGAGCCGACGCCCGTCCCCGCGGTCGACGGTACTTCCGTGGCGCCCGCTGCCCGCCCCCTCGACGAGGCTGTTGGAGCCGCTGCTCCAGCCTCCCTTGAGGACCCGGCTTCCTCGACGCGCGCCGGAGGAGGCGTCCTCGCCCGGGTGCGGGCGATGTCCGGCGCCCGGCGCGGACGGCTCGTCCTCGCGCTGCTGCTCAGCAGCCTGGCGCTCGGCAGCGCCGTCGGTCTGATGGCCACTTCCGGCTACCTCATCTCGCGGGCCTCCGAGCAGCCGCCGGTGCTGTATCTGATGGTGGCCGTGACGGCGACGCGCGCCTTCGGAATCGGGCGGGCCGTGTTCCGCTACGCCGAGCGGCTCGTGTCCCACGACGCCGTGCTGCGGATGCTGGCCGACACCCGGGTCGCCGTGTACCGGCGTCTCGAGCGGCTGGCACCCGCGGGGCTTCGCCGCAGCCGCCGGGGCGACCTGCTGTCCCGGCTCGTCGCCGACGTCGACGCCCTGCAGGACTACTGGCTGCGGTGGCTGCTGCCCGCCGCGTCCGCAGTCGTCGTCTCCGCCGCGTCGGTCGGCTTCACGGCCTGGCTGCTGCCGGAGGCCGGCGTCGTGCTCGCGGTCGGTCTGCTGGCGGCCGGAGTCGGGGTCCCGCTGGTCACCGGCGCGGTGGCACGGCGGGCCGAGCGCAGGCTCGCCCCCGCCCGAGGCGTGCTCGCCACCAGGGTGACCGATCTGCTCACCGGCACCGCCGAGCTGACCGTCGCCGGCGCTCTGCCCGGGCGGGCCGCCGAGGCGCGCCGGGCCGACGGCACGCTCACCCGGATCGCCTCGCGTGCCGCCACCGCCACCGCGCTGGGTGACGGACTCACCGCGCTGATCTCCGGCCTGACCGTAGCCGGGGCCGCCCTCGCCGGGATCCAGGCGGTCGCCGACGGCCGGCTCGCCGGAGTGGCCATGGCCGTCGTCGTGCTCACTCCGCTGGCCGCCTTCGAGGCCGTACTCGGGCTGCCGTTGGCCGTGCAGTACCGGCAGCGCGTGCGCAGGAGCGCCGAGCGGGTGTACGAGGTGCTCGACGCCCCCGAGCCCGTACGGGAGCCGGAGGCGCCCCGGCAGGCACCCGCGTCGCCGTTCCCCGTCGTGCTGAAGGGGCTGGCCGCGCGCCACGCCGGGCAGGACCGGGAGGCCCTGGCGGGGCTGGACCTGACTCTGGCTGAGGGCCGGCGTATCGCCGTGGTCGGTCCCTCCGGGTCCGGCAAGACGACGCTGGCCCAGGTGCTGCTGCGGTTCCTCGACGCGGACGCGGGCTCCTACACGCTGGCCGGCGTGGACGCCTACGCCCTGGCCGGTGACGACGTACGGCGCCTCGTCGGGCTGTGCGCCCAGGACGCGCACCTCTTCGACAGCTCGGTGCGCGAGAACCTGCTTCTGGCCAGGAAGGACGCCACCGAGGGCGAGCTGCGCGACGCGCTGGCGCGGGCCCGGCTGCTGGAGTGGGCCGACAGCCTGCCCGACGGCCTGGACACGCTGGTCGGTGAACACGGGGCACGGTTGTCCGGCGGGCAGCGGCAGCGGCTGGCACTCGCCCGGGCGCTGCTCGCCGACTTCCCCGTCCTCGTACTCGACGAGCCCGCGGAGCACCTCGACCTGCCGACCGCCGACGCGCTCACCGGCGATCTGCTGGCCGCCACCGAGGGCCGGACCACCCTGCTGATCACACACAGGCTGGCGGGTCTGGAGGCCGTGGACGAGGTGATCGTCCTGGGCGAGGGCCGGGTCGCGCAGCGGGGCACGTACGCGGAGCTGGCCGCGGTGCCGGGGCCGCTGCGGGCGATGGCGGAGCGGGAGGCCGCGTCGGAGCTGCTGGTGGGAGCCCAGTGACCGGCAGACCCGGGCCGAGGCCCGACGAAATTCTCAGTGAATCCGACTTTCCTGAACAAAAGGGTCTCATTAGGCTCGGGTCATGCCCCCAGCACCGTCTCCCGGCCCCCCGCCGCACCGCGAGGGGGTATCGGCCGAGCTCCTGGCACGGGTACCGAAACTGCTGGACGCGATGCGGTCCGTCGGCAGTGGACTGGAGCTGCACTCCACGCTGAACCGGATCTGCGAGACGGCGGCCGACCTGGCGAACGCCCGGTACGCGGCCATCGGCGTCGTGGGCGAGGACGGCGACGGCCTCGCCGACTTCGTGCACCACGGTGTCGACGAGGCGACCGTCCGACGCATCGGCCACCTGCCCGACGGCCGCAAAGGCCTGTTGGGCGCCCTCATCCGCGACCCGGAGCCGGTCCGGCTCACGGATCTGAGCGAGGACCCGCGCTCGTGCGGTTTCCCCGAGCACCACCCGCCGATGCGCAGCTTCCTCGGCGTCCCCATCCGCGTACAGGGTGAGATCTTCGGCAACCTCTACCTGACGGACAAACACGCGGGTGAGCCGTTCAACGACTACGACCTCGCCATGGTCCGCGTCCTGGCCACGGAGGCCGGTATCGCCATCGGCAACGCGCGTCTGTACGAGGCCGCCCGGCAGCGGGAGCGCTGGATCGACGGGTCGGTCGCCGTGACCACCGCGCTGCTGTCCGGCGGCGACATCGACGACGCCCTCCAGGTCGTCGCCGAGCAGGCCCGTCGGCTCTCCGGAGCGGCCGCCGGCATCGTGCTGCTGCCGGCCGACGGGGGTGGCCTGGAGATCGCGGCTGTGGCAGCGGAGCATCCCTCGAACGGCCTGGGCAGGGTCATCCCGCCGGACAGCGGCATCGTCGCCGAACTGCTCGCAGGGCGAGCCCTGTTCGTGGACGACGCCGCCACCGACCCGCGCCTGGAGGCCGGGCCGGTGCGCGCCTACGGACCGGTCATGCTGCTGCCCCTGTGCCGGGACGGGCGGGTCCTCGGGAGCCTCGTCATGCCCCGCGCCCGGGGGGACCGTCCGTTCACCCGGGCGGAACGCGCACTCGGCGACCGGTTCGCCTCGCAGGCCGCGCTGGCGCTGATGATGGCCGACGCCCAGCGCGACCGGGAGCGGCTCGCGGTGTACGAGGACCGCGACCGCATCGCCCGGGACCTGCACGACCTCGTCATCCAGCGGCTGTTCGCCACGGGGATGATGCTGGAGAGCGCGCAGCGCAGGTCGGTCGTCCCCGAGGTGCGCGACGGGGTGGGCGGGGCCGTCGACGAACTCGACGTCACCATCCAGGAGATCCGCTCGGCGATCTTCGCGCTGCGGCAGCCGGCCGAGGCCCCCGCGGGGCTGCGCACCCGTGTACTGCGCGAGATCACCATGGCCGCGGTCCCGCTCGGTTTCACGCCCTCGCACCGCTTCGTCGGCCCGGTGGACGCCGCCGTCGGCGAGCTGACCGGCAAGAACCTGATCGCCGCGCTGCGCGAGACCCTGTCCAACGCCTTCCGGCACGCCCACGCCACCCGGATCGAAGTGGTCGTCGACGCGACGGCGACTCTGGCGGACGGTCGGCGGGGCGTGCGGCTGACCGTCGCGGACGACGGCGTCGGCATCCCCGAGGGCGGTCGGCGCAGCGGCTTGCACAACCTCGAGCGGCGAGCCGAGACCGTCGGCGGCGCCAGTCGGCTCAGGCCGGGCATCGGTGCGGACGGCGCCGGCACGACGGTGCTGTGGGAGGCACCGTACTGAGGGCCGGTGACGCCGTGTTGCCCCATGTGCAGCACCCGCACTGAGCCGAGTGCAGCAATCGGTCCCCCACTCGTACGACGTGAACAAGACCGCGCGCCCCCGTTCGGTCCACGATCGCTGACATGCGCTCACCCCGCCGCCATCCGCTGCTCGTACCGGTGTTGCTGTGCGCGCTCGCCGTGCTCGCGGCCCGCCCCACCGACGCCACGGACGAGGACGGCGGCTCCGACTCCGCTCTCGGCGCGCAGGTGGCGCGGTTGTACGAGGACGCGGGCAGGGCCACCCAGCAGTACGAGGAGGGGCGTCGCGAGGCCGAGGCGCAACGGTCGAAGGTCCTCGAGTACGAGAAGCGGCTCGACCGGCAGCGGCAGAAGATCGACGCCATGCACGAAGACCTGGGCCGGATCGCCCGCGCCCAGTACCGCAGCGGCGGCGGGCTCCCGCTCACCGCGCAGATGATCCTCGCGGAGGACCCCGACGAACTGATGCGTGGCCAGCGAGCGCTTTCACGCGCGGATCTGGCTGTCAACAACGCCATCGGCAAGAGCCTGCGGGCCGAGGCCCGCCTCGCCGCCGACGAGGCCGAGGCACAGGCGGCCTGGCAGGCGTTGGAGGAGCGCAACGCCGGTCTCGCGGAGCTGAAGAAGAAGATCGAGGCCAAGCTGGAGGCGGCGCGGTCGCGGCTGGAGGGGCAGGCGGACGCCTCTGTCGCGGCCGGTTCGTGTCCCGGCGCGGTCCGCCTCGACCAGCCGGGCGGGCGCTCCAGCCGGTCCTGGGTGGCCCCGGTGGAGACGTACGAGCTGTCGGCGTCCTTCGGCAGCGGCGGGAGCCGGTGGGCGAACCGGCACACCGGCCAGGACTTCGCGGTGCCGGTCGGTACACCGGTGCGGTCGGTCGGCACGGGCCGGGTGGTGAGGGTGTCGTGCGGCGGCGCCTTCGGCATCCAGGTCGTGGTCCAGCACGCGGGCGGCTACTACACGCAGTACGCCCATCTCGCCGCTGTCGCCGTCGACCAGGGCGACCGGGTCCGGCCCGGCCAGTGGGTCGGGCAGTCGGGCAGCACCGGCAACTCCACCGGACCGCACCTGCACTTCGAGGTACGGGTCACCCCGGAGTTGGGCTCGGGGCTGGACCCGGTGCCGTGGCTGTCGCAACGTGGTGTGCCGCTCTGACGGGGCCGGGCGCTGGGCGGGACTCGGCGCCTGCGGGGCTCGCGCCCTGCGGGGCTCGGCGCCTTGCGGGACTCGCGCCCTGCCGGACCGCACGCGCCGCCGGACCGGCGGCTGCGGGACCGGCCGCTAGGGCAGGTCCGTCAGCATCCGCTCGATCACGACCGCCACCCCGTCGTCGTTGTTGGCCACCGTCCGCCCCGACGCGGCGGCGATCACGTCCGGGTGCGCGTTGCCCATGGCGTACGACCGCCCCGCCCAGGTGAGCATCTCCACGTCGTTCGGCATGTCACCGAAGGCGACGACCTCCTCGTGCGAGATGCCGCGCTCGGCGCAGCACAGGGCGAGCGTGCTGGCCTTGGAGACCTCCGGCCCGCTGATCTCCAGCAGGGCGCTGGGGCTGGACCGGGTGACGTTGGCGCGGTCGCCGATGGCGAGGCGGGCCAGCGTGAGGAAGCCGTCGGGGTCCAGCTCGGGGTGGAAGGCGAGGATCTTGAGGACCGGCTCGGCGGCGGCGCGACCGCCCGGCGCCAGGATCTCCTCGGCGGGCAGGAGGTCGTCGGGGACCTCCATGTGCATCTTCGGATACGCCGGCTCCTGGTGGAAGCCGTACGTCTGCTCGACCGCGTACACCGTGCCGGGCGCCGCCTCGCGCAGCAGCCGTACGGCGTCCAGCGCGTTGTCCCGGGCCAGCTCCCGGACCTTCACGAACCGGTGGGCGCCGGGGCCGCCGTGCAGGTCGACCACGGCGGCGCCGTTGCCGCAGATGGCGAGGCCGTGACCGTGGACGTGGGCACTGACGACGTCCATCCAGCGGGCGGGGCGGCCGGTGACGAAGAAGACCTCGATGCCCGCCTTCTCGGCGGCGGCCAGCGCGGCGACCGTGCGCGGTGAGACCGACTTGTCGTCGCGCAGCAGTGTGCCGTCGAGGTCGGTGGCGATGAGCCGCGGGCGGGTGGCGGCGGCCGGGGGCTCGGGCTGTCGGGTCGCTGAGGTCACCGGGTCATTGTCACGCATATGCCTGCACGACCGTGCGCGAGTCCGCACATCTGTGAGCTACGGCTCTCACTCCTTCAGCTGCGCCGGGGCCTCCATGGCGATCCGCTCGAAGATCTTCTCGTCCGCCGTGAAGTCCGAGTCGGGGATCGGCCAGTGGACGACGAGTTCGGTGAAGCCCAGATCGCGGTGCCGGCCCGCGAAGTCCACGAACGCGTCCACGGACTCCAGCGGCCGACTGCGGTCGGGTGTGAAGCCGGTGAGCAGGACCCTGTCCAGCTCACTCACCTCGCGGCCGATCACGGCGCAGGCGTCGGCCAGCTTGTCGCTCTGCTCCCGCAGTGCCCGGTCCGACTGCGCAGGAGTGCCGTTCTCGTACAGCTTCGGGTCGCCGGTGGTCACCCATGCCTGTCCGTACCGCGCGGCGAGCCCCAGCCCGCGCGGACCGGTCGCGGCCACCGCGAACGGCAGCCGGGGACGCTGCACGCATCCCGGGATGTTGCGCGCCTCGTGCGCCGAGTAGAAGTCGCCCTCGTACGACACGGCGTCCTCGGTCAGCAGCCGGTCGAGCAGTGGGAGGAACTCGGCGAGTCGGTCGGCCCGCTCTCGGGGGGTCCACGGCTCCTGGCCGAGCGCGGTGGCGTCGAAGCCCGTGCCGCCCGCTCCTATGCCGAGCGTGACCCGGCCGCCGGAGATGTCGTCGAGGGAGATCAGCTCTTTGGCGAGCGTCACCGGGTGCCGGAAGTTCGGGGAGGTCACCAGGGTGCCCAGGCGAAGCCGCTCGGTGACGGCCGCGGCAGCGGTGAGCGTCGGCACGGCACCGAACCACGGGCCGTCCCGGAAGCTCCGCCAGGACAGATGGTCGTAGGTGTAAGCGGTGTGAAAACCGAGCTGCTCGGCACGCGTCCAGGTCGAACGGCCGCCTTCGTGCCAGCGGCGGTACGGGAGGATGACGGTGCTCAGACGCAGACTCATGCCTCCGAGCCTATGCGGCCGACCCGGGTTTCACGTGAAACAGCCAGCGGGGTCACCGTACGCGACTGCTCAGCCACGGGGTGAGGAGGAGCATCGGCACGAACTCCTTGTGCGTGCGATCACCCGGCAGCGGCACGATCAGGCGGTAGCCGGGCGGAAAGCGGCGGCCCCTGACGAAGGCGAGACCGCCGAAGACGGAGCGCAGGAAGGCGGGGACGTCGTCGCGCGGGATGTCCGGGCACTCCACGTTCTCGACGGTGATCAGTGCGTCGCCCTCGGGAAAGAGCCGGACGCTCACCCGTGGCACTCCGCCGAACTCGACGAAGGCCTCATGGGGGAGGGAGCCGTCGGCGTCGGTGGTCACTCCCACGCCCGCGGCGCTGCGGCGGGCGGTCTGGTCGGCGCCGATGTCGTCGGTGACCTCGATCTCCAGCGCGTACTCCGCTGCGATGGCGCGGAGAGCGGTGACGGCGGCTTGGGTGGTGGGCAACTGCTCCATGCCACCGATCATGTGGGATCAGTGCCGAGCGGGAAAGCGCAAGTACCGCGGTGGCACGTTCTTCGTCAGCCAGACCCCGTTGGCGCTGACGTGGAAGACATGGCCGTCGCGGAGCATGGCGGCGGCGTCCACCGACAGCACGACCGGCCGGCCGCGGCGGGCACCGACCCGGGTCGCGGTCTCGCGGTCCGGCGAGAGGTGGACGTCGTGCCGGTTCATCGGCCTCAGCCCCTCGGCGCGGATCGCGTCCAGGTGCCGGGCCACGGTTCCGTGGTAGAGGTACGGTGGCGGGGCCGCCGCGGGCAGTGCGAGGACCACGTCGATGGTGTGGCCCTGGCTGGCGCGGATACGGGTGCCCTCGATCGCGAAGCGCCGCTTGTCGTTGGTGGCGACCACGTGGTCGAGTTCCTCGCGGGTGAAGCGGAAGCCGTGCGCCGCGGCTGCGGCGATCAGCGTGTCGATCTCGACCCAGCCGGCCTCGTCGAGTGCGAGCCCGATTCTCTCCGGCTGGTGGCGCAGATGCTTCGACAGATACTTGGACACCTTCACGGTGCGCCTGTCGTCCATGTGTTCCTGTTGCATGGAATCAGCGTGCCGAGAGAGACACGCGTCACGCGATCGATTTTGCGGCCGATGTTTGATCCACAGCCAAGTGCGGTTATCCACAGGCTGGTTGAGGCGTCCTGTGGAAACTACAGTGGCGGCTTCACACGCGCGAGGCGCCTCAACGCCCCCGGAACGAACCGGGACATGAGATGGGCGCCACGCGCCTCCGGCGTCACCGGGACCACGGCCCTGTTGCGCACGACCGCCTCCAGGACGGCGTCGGCCACCTTCTCCGGCGGGTAGTTGCGCAGCCCGTACAACCGCGCCGTACGCCGCTGCCGTCGCTTCTCCTCGTCGGCGTCGACCCCCGCGAAGTGCGCCGTGGAGGTGATGTTGGTGTTGACGAGGCCGGGGCAGACCGCCGTGACGCCGATTTCCTGCCCGGCCAGCTCGGCGCGCAGACACTCGCTCAGCATCAGCACCGCCGCCTTGGAGGTGCTGTAGGCGGGCAGCGCCCTGGAGGGCTGGAAGGCCGCCGCCGACGCGGTGTTGACGATGTGGCCGCCCTGCCCGCGCTCGGCCATCTGCCTGCCGAAGAGGCGGCAGCCGTGGATCACGCCCCACAGATTGACGTCGAGGACCTTCTTCCAGTCCTCCGGCGTGGTGTCGAAGAAGGAGCCCGACATGCCGATCCCGGCGTTGTTCACCAGGACGTCCACCACGCCGTACTCGGCGGCGACCTTGTCCGCCAGCTTCTCCATGGCCTGCTCGTCGGAGACGTCGACGGTCTCCGCCCAGGCCGCGGGCGCACCGATCAGCCGGGACAGCTCCGCGGTGCGGGCGGCGGCCTCGGCGTCCCGGTCGACGGCCACCACGCGGGCGCCGGCCTCGGCGAAGGCGAACGCAGTGGCCCGCCCGATGCCGTTGCCCGCGCCGGTGACCAGCACCAGCTGCCCGCCGAAGCGGTCGGCGTACTTCCCGCTCGCCGCGGCCTCGGGCCGTCCGCCGTCGACGGCGGTGACGAACTCCGTGATCCAGTCCGCCAGCCGGTCCGGACGGGTGCGCGGCGCCCAGTGCTTGGCGGGCAGCGTGCGGCGGGTCAGCCGCGGTGCCCACAGTTCCAGTTCGTCGTAGAGCCGCTCCGACAGGAACGCGTCGCCGAGGGGCGTGATGAGCTGCACGGGCGCGTGCGCGTAGGCGTCGTCGCGCGGGCGGCGCAGCCGGGGCCGGACGTTGTCCCGGTACAGCCACGCCCCGTGCGCCGCGTCCGACGGCAGGGACGGGGTGGGGTAGTCGCCGCCGGGCACCTTCTCGACGCGTCGCAGGATGCCCGGCCAGCGCTTCCCCAGGGGGCCGCGCCAGGCCAGTTCGGGCAGTACGGGCGTGTGCAGCAGGTAGACGTACCAGGACTTCGCGCCCTGGCCGAGGAGCTGGCCGACCCGGCGCGGGGTGGGGCGCCTCAGACGCCTGTTGATCCAGTGGCCGAAGTGGTCGAGCGACGGACCGGACATCGAGGTGAAGGAGGCGATGCGGCCCTCGGTGCGCTTGACCGTGACGAACTCCCAGGACTGCACCGAGCCCCAGTCGTGGCCCACCAGGTGCACGGGCCGGCCCGGACTGACGGCGTCCGCCACGGCCAGGAAGTCGTCCGTCAGCTTCTCCAGCGTGAACCCGCCGCGCAGCGGGCTCGGCGCGGTGGACCGGCCGTGGCCCCGGACGTCGTAGAGGACCACGTGGAAGCGGTCGGCGAGGCGGGCGGCGACCTCGGACCAGACCTCCTTGCTGTCCGGGTAGCCGTGCACCAGGACGACCGTGGGCTGGTGCGGGTCGCCCAGTTCGGCCACGCACAGCTCGACCCCGCCCGTGCGCACCCAGCGCTCCCGCGCACCGTCCAGCACCGTCATTTCTCCTCCGCCCAGCGCCGCACGTGCGGCAGATCGTCGTCCAGCCAGAAGGCACTCTGCTCGGGATCCGCGGAGTCGGTGACGACCAGGATCTCCTCGAACTTCGCGCCGGTGCCCCGGAAACCGAGGTGGGGTTCGACCGCCCACAGCCCCGGCCGGGGCGGGTGGTCGGAGAAGCGGTACGGCGACCACAGCGGGGACCAGCCCTCGCGGTGGCCGTGCAGCGCGTCGCTCGCCAGGCCCTTGAGCGACTGCGTGCCGAAGCCGAACAGGCGTGGGGACAGGCGTCGTTCCCGTACCCGGTCCACCTTGTGGGCGATCACGCCGAAGGGGTAGGCGCGGTGCCGGTTGGCGTAGCCCTGGCGGACCATGAGCCGGTCCACGTCCTCGTAGATCTCCCGCAGCGGGCGGCGTTCGCGCACCTCGCGCAGGATCAGCTCGCGGTGCGCCTCCAGGTCGGCCATCAGCCGCTGCTGCACGGGATCGGGGCCGAGCGAGCCGGAGTAGCCGATGTCGGCGGTGAAACCCCCGTGCACCGGGGCCATGTCCAGAATGAACGGCATGCCCGGCTCCAGCCGACGCCCAGTCGGAAAGAACTGCAGCGGAACGCGGAAGTCCGTGAAAGCCGTGCGGTCGCCGAACCAGGCGAAGGGCAGGTGGAACCAGTCCCGCACGCCCCGCTCCCGCAGCCACTCGCGCTGCATGCGGGCCGCCTCCCGCTCGGTCACCCCCGGCTCCAGCCGGGCCGCCACGGCCTCGGCGCACTCGTAGGCGAGGCGCTGCACCTGCCGGAATCCCCGCAGCTCCGTGCGGAATTCCGCACCCAGGTCCGATGTCACTGCCGTCGTCATGCCACCCCGTCCCACCCGTCGGTCCGTCCACCCGCCCACGAGCCGGGCGCGGTCCGTGCCGACCTAGCTACTCGCGCGTAACGTGACGTCGCCGAATCTCCCAGCTGTTAGACCTCGCGTCAATAGTGCGGGACGAAGGGCGGGGCGCACGGCCCCGGAAGACCGTTCCGTAGCTCTCAGGCACGGCATCCCCTACGGGCCCGTACTACTCGAGTCTGACTCCAAGACGGCTCTCCGGTCTGACGACCTCAGTGGCGCGCGTCACTACTGTCGTGGATGTGACTGTGATCGCGACCGAAAGCCTGAGCAAGCGGTATCCCCGGGTGACCGCGCTCGACCGGCTCTCCGTGGACGTCGGACCCGGTGTGACCGGACTCGTCGGTGCCAACGGCGCCGGCAAGTCCACCCTGATCAAGATCCTGCTGGGTCTGTCTCCCGCCACCGAGGGCCGGGCCGAAGTGCTCGGACTCGATGTCGCCACCAAGGGCGCCGACATCCGCGAGCGAGTCGGCTACATGCCGGAACACGACTGCCTGCCGCCCGACGTCTCGGCCACCGAGTTCGTCGTCCACATGGCACGCATGTCCGGCCTGCCACCCACCGCCGCCCGCGAACGCACGGCCGACACCCTGCGCCACGTCGGTCTGTACGAGGAGCGCTACCGGCCGATCGGCGGCTACTCGACCGGCATGAAGCAGCGCGTGAAGCTCGCGCAGGCCCTCGTCCACGACCCCCAGCTGGTCTTCCTCGACGAGCCCACCAACGGCCTCGACCCGGTCGGCCGCGACGAGATGCTCGGCCTCATCCGCCGCATCCACACCGACTTCGGCATCTCCGTCCTGGTCACCTCGCACCTGCTGGGCGAACTGGAACGCACCTGCGACCACGTCGTCGTCGTGGACGGCGGCAAGCTGCTGCGCTCCAGCTCCACCACGGACTTCACCCAGACCACGACGACCCTCGCGATCGAGGTCACCGACACCGACGAGCACCCCGACGGCACCCGCGTGGTGCGCGACGCGCTCGACGCGCGCGGGGTGGCCGTCCAGGACGGCAGCGGCCTGCCCGGCGCCGGCCACGTCCTGCTGCTCACCGCGGCGGGCGAAGAGACCTACGACCTGGTCAGAGACGTCATCGCCGACCTCGGCCTCGGCCTGGTGCGCATGGAGCAGCGCCGGCACCACATCTCGGAGGTCTTCCAGGACAGCGACGCAGAACGGAAGGAGGCGGTCGGCCATGGCAGCTGAACAGCCCACAGCCACGGTCCCGGGAGACCAGACCCGCATCCACAACATCGGCTACCGCAGCTACGACGGCCCTCGCCTCGGCCGCGCCTACGCCCGCCGCTCGCTGTACTCGCAGTCCCTGCGCGGCGCCTACGGCCTCGGCCGCTCGGCCAAGTCCAAGGTGCTGCCGATGCTGCTCTTCGTGGTGATGTGCCTGCCCGCGGCCATCATGGTCGCCGTCGCCGTCGCCACCAAGGCGAACGACCTGCCCCTGGACTACACGCGCTACGCGATCGTCCTGCAGGCCGTCATCAGCCTCTACGTCGCCTCGCAGGCTCCCCAGTCCGTCTCGCGCGACCTGCGCTTCAAGACCGTGCCGCTGTACTTCTCGCGGCCGATCGAGACCGCCGACTACGTCCGCGCCAAGTACGCGTCGCTGGCCTCGGCCCTGTTCGTCCTCACCGCCGCCCCCCTGCTGGTGCTCTACGTGGGCGCGCTGCTCGCCAAACTCGACTTCGCGGACCAGACCAAGGGGTTCGCACAGGGACTCGTCTCCGTGGCACTGCTCTCGCTGCTCTTCGCCGGCCTCGGCCTGGTGGTCGCGTCGGTCACCCCGCGCCGCGGCTTCGGTATCGCGGCCGTCATCGCCGTCCTGACCATCACCTACGGCGCGGTCTCCACGCTCCAGGCCATCGCGGACGTCCAGGGCAGCTCCGGGTCCGTCGCCTGGATCGGACTGTTCTCGCCGATCACCCTCATCGACGGAGTGTCGTCGGCCTTCCTGGGCGCCACCTCGGCCTTCCCCGGCGGGGTCGGCCCGAGCAACGGCGAGGGCGCGGTCTACGTCCTCGTCACCCTGGGCCTGATCGCCGGCGCCTACGGCCTGCTGATGCGCCGCTACCAGAAGGTGGGACTGTGACCACGCTGAACATCGACCACGTCTCCCGCTGGTTCGGCAACGTGGTCGCCGTCAACGACATCACCATGACGATCGGCCCCGGCGTCACCGGCCTCCTCGGCCCCAACGGCGCGGGAAAGTCCACCCTGATCAACATGATGGGCGGCTTCCTCGCCCCCTCCACCGGCAGCGTCACCCTCGACGGACAGCCGACCTGGCGCAACGAGACCGTCTACAAGCACATCGGCATCGTCCCCGAACGTGAGGCGATGTACGACTTCCTCACCGGCCGCGAGTTCGTCCTCGCCAACGCCGAACTGCACGGTCTCGGTGCCAAGGCGGCCCACGAAGCGCTCGCCACGGTCCAGATGGAGTACGCGCAGGACCGGAAGATCGCCACGTACTCCAAGGGCATGCGGCAGCGCGTGAAGATGGCGAGCGCCCTCGTCCACAACCCCTCGCTGCTGCTGCTGGACGAGCCCTTCAACGGCATGGACCCGCGCCAGCGCATGCAGCTGATGGACCTGCTGCGCCGCATGGGCGACGAGGGCCGCACGGTGCTGTTCTCCTCGCACATCCTCGAAGAGGTCGAACAGCTCGCCTGGCACATCGAGGTCATCGTCGCCGGACGGCACGCGGCCAGCGGCGACTTCCGCAAGATCCGCCGCCTGATGACCGACCGGCCGCACCGCTACCTGGTGCGTTCCAGCGACGACCGGGCGCTCGCGGCGGCGCTGATCGCCGATCCGTCGACGTCCGGCATCGAGGTCGACCTCGCCGAGGGCGCGCTGCGTGTCCAGGCCGTCGACTTCGGCCGGTTCACGGCCCTGCTGCCGAAGGTCGCCCGTGACCACGGCATCCGGCTGCTCACGGTCTCGCCGTCCGACGAGTCCCTCGAGTCCGTCTTCTCGTATCTCGTCGCGGCGTAGGAGGCCGAAGAATGTACGACCCCACAGTCGCCAGGCTCACCTACCGAGCCCTGCTCGGCCGCCGCCGGGCCCTCATCCTGGGCGCGTTGCCCCTGCTGCTGCTCGTCATCGCCGTGGCGGTGCGCGCACTCGCCGGCGCCGACGACCAGACGGCGGCGGACGTGCTGGGCGGATTCGCCCTCGCCACCATGGTGCCGATCATCGGTGTCATCGCCGGTACCGGAGCCATCGGCCCGGAGATCGACGACGGCTCGGTGGTGTACCTGCTGTCCAAGCCGATCAAGCGGCCGACGATCATCTTCACCAAGCTGATCGTCGCCATCGCCGTGACGATGGTCTTCTCCGCCGTGCCCACCCTGCTCGCCGGCCTGATCCTCAACGGCAACGGCCAGCAGGTCGCCGTCGCCTACACCATCGCCGCGCTGGTCGCCTCCATCGCCTACGCCGCGCTGTTCCTGCTGCTGGGCACGGTGTCCCGGCACGCGGTGGTCTTCGGGCTCGTCTACGCCCTCGTCTGGGAGGCCCTGTTCGGCTCCCTGGTGCCCGGCGCCCGGACCCTGAGCGTCCAGCAGTGGTCGCTGGCGGTGGCCCAGAAGGTCGCCGACGGGAACCTGGTGACCTCCGACGTCGGTCTGCCGACCGCGACGGTTCTGCTGGCCGGGGTCACCGTGCTCGCGACCTGGTACGCGGGCCAGAAGCTGCGGACGCTGAAGCTCGCCGGTGAGGAGTGACCGGGCCCCGGTCCTGACGGGGCCTTCACCCCGGCCCGGGCACACTGGACCGAGGGACGTACGGGGGAGACACGGGGGACCCAGGGCTGGGAGGAACCGGGATGGCGGGCCAGGCACCTCAGCAGGACGGCCGCGGACAGCCGGAGGACGGCGCCGGTGACGACACCGGGACCGGCATCACGGACGGCGCCGGTGACGACACCTGGGACGGCCTCGTCCTGGACGAGGAGTTCGTACGCGACGCCGGTACCTCCGAGCCGTCGGCCCGCGCCCGGATGCTCGCCGCCCGCTGGCGCCGTGAGAAACCGGAGCCGCAGCCGTGGCGTTCCGACGAGCCGCCCGCCGGATGGTTCTTCAGCAAGGGCCGCCGGCGCAGGTGGCGCCGACGATAAGGCGGCGTACGTCCGCTTTTAATCGGTGGCGCCCGGCTTTCCGTACCGGCACTGTGGTGCATGCACGAGGCCGGACGGCGTCGGCGAATCGGGCGGCCGCTTCGAGCACGCGAGACGCCTCGCGTGGGCCGACCGACGGGGACGCCGGCGCCGTCCGGACCGTGCGGCCGGAGACCCTGGTCTCAGAGACTTGGTCTCACAGACCTGGGGTGAGACCTGGTCTCACAGACCCGGGTCTCGGGGCCCGGGTCAGGCCGCCAGCCGCTCCAGCACCACCGCGATACCGTCCTCGTCGTTCGAGGACGTCACCTCGTCGGCCACCGCCTTCAGCTCCTCGTGGGCGTTGGCCATCGCCACACCCCGGGCGGCCCAGCCGAACATCGGGACGTCGTTGGGCATGTCGCCGAACGCGATCGTGTCCGCGGCCTTCAGGCCCAGCCGGCGCGCCGCCAGCGACAGCCCGGTGGCCTTGGACAGACCGAGGGGGAGCAGCTCGACGACGCCCGCGCCCGCCATGGTCACCGTGACGAAGCCGCCCGCGGTGCGCCGGGCAGCCTCGGCCAACTCGTCGTCCGACAGGGTCGGATGCTGGATGTAGATCTTGTTCAGCGGCGCCGACCACAGGTCCGAGGCGTCGGTGAACGGCACCGCGGGCAGGTCGCCCCCGACCGCGTAGCCCGGGCCGACCAGGACGTCGCCGTCCAGGCCGTCACGGCTCGCGGCCAGGTACAGCGGGCCGGTCTCCGCCTCGATCTTGGCCAGTGCCACCCCGGCCAGCTGACGGTCCAGCGTGACCGAGGTCAGCAGCCGGTGCTCCCCGGCGTGGTAGACCTGACCGCCCTGACCGCAGACGGCCAGCCCGTCGTACCCGAGGTCGTCGAGGATGTGCCGGGTCCACGGGACCGCGCGGCCGGTGACCACGATGTGGGCCGCGCCCGCCGCGGTGGCCGCGGTGAGCGCGTCGCGGGTGCGTCGCGAGATCGTGTCGTCACCGCGCAGCAGCGTGCCGTCGAGATCGGTCGCGATCAGCCGGTACGGGAAACCCCCGGCCGAACCGGTGTCGGGACCCGTGGTGGAGCCGGTGTCAGTCACTTGGCCACCGGCTCCAGGACCTCCCGGCCGCCCAGGTACGGGCGCAGCACCTCGGGCACGCGCACCGAACCGTCGGCCTGCTGGTGGTTCTCCAGGATCGCCACGATCGTGCGCGGTACGGCGCACAGCGTGCCGTTGAGCGTCGCCAGAGGGCGCACCTTCTTGTCCTCACGGACCCGGATCGACAGCCGGCGCGACTGGAACTCGGTGCAGTCCGAGGTCGAGGTCAGCTCGCGGTACTTGCCCTGGGTCGGGATCCACGCCTCGCAGTCGTACTTGCGCGCGGCCGAGGAACCCAGGTCGGCCGAGGCGACGTCGATGACCCGGAACGGCAGCTCCAGCGACGTCAGCCACTGCTTCTCCCACTCCAGCAGGCGCTGGTGCTCGGCCTGCGAGTCCTCGGGGAGGACGTAGGAGAACATCTCGACCTTGTCGAACTGGTGCACCCGGAAGATGCCCTTGGTGTCCTTGCCGTGCGAGCCCGCCTCGCGGCGGAAGCAGGGCGAGAAGCCGGCGTAGCGCAGCGGCAGGCGGTCGGCGTCGAGGATCTCGTCCATGTGGTACGCGGCGAGCGGCACCTCGGACGTGCCCACCAGGTACAGGTCGTCCTTGTCGAGGTGGTAGACGTCCTGGGCGGCCTGGCCGAGGAAGCCGGTGCCGGCCATGGACTGCGGGCGCACCAGCGCCGGGGTCAGCATCGGGGTGAAGCCGGCCGCCGTGGCCTGGGCGATCGCCGCGTTGACCAGGGCGAGTTCCAGGAGCGCGCCGACGCCGGTCAGGAAGTAGAAACGCGAGCCGGAGACCTTGGCGCCGCGCTCGACGTCGATGGCGCCGAGCAGCTGGCCCAGCTCCAGGTGGTCCCTGGGCTCGAAGCCCTCGGCCGCGAAGTCGCGGTGCGTGCCGTGCGTCTCCAGCGTGACGAAGTCCTCCTCGCCGCCGACGGGCACGTCGGGGTGGACGAGGTTGCCGAGCCGCTGGAGCAGTTCCTGGGTCTCGGCGTCGGCCGCGTCGCGCTCGGCGTCGGCGGCCTTGACGTCGGCGGCGAGCTGGCTCGCGCGCTTCAGCAGCTCGGCCTTCTCGTCTCCGGTGGCCTTCCCGATGAGCTTGCCGAGGCCCTTCTGCTCGTTGCGCAGCTCGTCGAAGCGGACGCCGGACGACCTGCGCCGTTCGTCGGCGGACAGGAGGGAGTCGACGAGCGCGACATCCTCTCCACGGGCGCGCTGCGACGCGCGCACACGGTCGGGGTCCTCACGGAGCAGGCGAAGGTCAATCACGCGGTCAAGGCTACCGGTGTGCGGTCACGGGTCTCGACTCACTATTGCCGAACGCGGGTCTCACGTTCCGTTCTGCGGGAATTGCCGCATATGTGCTTCATGTAAGCGCGTGGTTCGCGCGTGTCAATGAAAGGCGCCCTATTCCCCGGAACGAGGCGGCCGACGAGTGGAGGGTTGACCGGATTTCCTTGTGGAGAACGGGACTTGGGACCTCCCGCGCGCCCGTCTGTCCACAGGAATCCCCAGTCCGGAAAAGTTATCCACAGGCTGTGCGAAAGATCTGTGGACTCGCGAGAATGATCATTCCCGATTCCCGAGATGACCCGCCCAAACCCTTCACGCCCCCACTTTCGAGTGGAAACAGGACACCCGGTGTCACTCTGGAGGATGGCGGGCGAGAAACAGGTGGACGAAGGGTGACCCGGGCGCCTGTGGGCGAAGTGGGGGCTGTAGAGGGATTTGTCGACTGAGTACCACTTCGTTGTCGACTTGTCCCCAGGTCGAGAAGCGGACCTGTGGATAACTCGGAGTGCTCCTGTGGACAACGAAAATCAGCAGGTAGGACTGGCCGGTTCCGGCCGTCAGAAACGGCCGTCCTGGCAGCGCGCCACCCAGTCCGCCGCCGCTGCGAACTCCTCGTCGGAGGTGCCCGGCCGCAGCGCGTCCACGTCCGCCGGCTCGACCTCCGCCCGCGGGTACGACCCGAGGTAGCGCACCTGGAGACAGGTCCGCTTCAGGCCCATCAGGGCATCGGCCACCCGGCGGTCGGAGATGTGCCCCTCGGCGTCGATGCAGAAGCAGTAGTTGCCGATGCCGGCACCGGTGGGCCGGGATTGCAGCAGCATCAGGTTGACGCCCCGGGTGGCGAACTCGCCCAGCAGGTCGCGCAGGCCGCCGGGGTGGTCGTCGCGCTGCCAGAGCACGACGGACGTCTTGTCCGCGCCGGTCGGTGCCGCGGGCCGGGCGGGCCGGCCGACCAGCACGAAGCGCGTCTGGGCGTTCTCCGCGTCGTGGATGTCGGCCTCCAGGACCTCCAGGCCGTAGCGGGCCGCGGCGAACTCGCCGGCGAACGCCGCGTCGTAACGGCCCTCCTGCACCAGGCGGGCGCCGTCGGCGTTGGAGGCGGCCGACTCCCAGGCGACGTCCGGGAGATGCGCCTTGATCCAGTTGCGTACCTGGGGCTGGGCCGCCGGATGGGCGGTGACCGTCTTGATGTCCGACAGCTTGGTGCCGGGGCGGACCAGCAGCGCGAAGGTGATGGACAGCAGCACCTCGCGGTAGATCATCAGCGGCTGCCCGGCGACCAGCTCGTCGAGGGTGGTGGTGATGCCGCCCTCCACGGAGTTCTCGATCGGCACGAACGCGGCCTCGGCCTCGCCGGTGCGGACCGCGTCGAGCGCGGACTGGACGGAGACGTAGGGGACCAGCTCCCGGGTCGCCGTCTCCGGAAGTGTGCGCAGAGCGACTTCGGTGAAGGTGCCTTCGGGGCCGAGATACGCGTAACTGGCTGGCATGACCTCACCCTAATAGGCCCCGGGAGACCGGGCTCACGTGTCCCGCGCAACCCGCTCCCCGGGGTGGCTCCCCGCCGGTTTCACCCCTCCAGCAGCCGCTGTCCCACGTACTCTCCCTCCGCCGCCCCGCCCGGCACCGCGAACAGACCGCTCGCCTCGTGCCGGATGAAACGCGAAAGCGCGTCACCCCGGTCCAGCTTGCGCTGCACCGGTACGAAGCCGCGCAGCGGATCGGCCTGCCAGCAGATGAAGAGCAGTCCCGCGTCGGGGACGCCGTCCGCGTCGAAGCCGTCGTGGTAGGAGAAGGGTCGGCGGACCATGGCCGCGCCGCCGTTCTGGTCGGGGCGGGTGATGCGGGCGTGGGCGTTGATCGGGACGACCAGGTTCCCGGCCTTGTCCGTCTTCTCCAGGTCCATCTCGGTCGTCTCGCTGCCCCCGGACAGCGGGGCCCCGTCGGACTTGCGGCGCCCGATGACGTCCTCCTGGGCCTTGACCGAAAGCTTCTCCCAGTCGTCGAGGATCATGCGGATGCGGCGTACGACGGCGTAGGAGCCGTTCGCCATCCATGTCTGCTCGCTCCTCCCGGGCTTCTCGGGGACGAAGATCCGCTGGTCGAAGTCGGCGTCGGCGGGCTTCGGGTTGCGGGTGCCGTCGACCTGACCCATGAGGTTGCGGGCCGTCATGGGGTGGGCGGTGGCGCCCGGTGAGCGGTTGAAGCCGTTCATCTGCCAGCGGACGCGGGCGGCCGACCCGGCGTCCTGCTGGATCGCGCGCAGGGCGTGGAAGGCGACCAGGGCGTCGTCGGCGCCGATCTGCACCCACAGGTCGCCGTTGCTGCGGTTCTTGTCGAGGTGGTCGGAGGAGAAGTCGGGCAGCGGGTCGAGAGCTACCGGGCGCTGCTTGTCCAGGCCGGTCCGGCCGAAGAAGCTGTGCCCGAATCCGAAGGTGACGGTCAGCGAGGAGGGCCCCGCGTCCCGGGCCACGCCCGTGTCACGGGTACCGGCGGGCTTCCCCGCCATCAGCCGCCGGGCTGTCTCGGACCAGCGGCGCAGCAGCGCGGCGGCCTCCCTGCGTCCGGCGCCCGCCGCCAGGTCGAACGCGACGAGATGCCCGCAGGCCTGCATCGGGGTGGTGATGCCTGGCTGATGTTTCCCGTGAAACATCACCTCCTCGTCACCCAGCGAGGTGAGCGGCGTGGCCGAGGAGGGCGCGGCGGCGTAGCCCGCGGCGCCACCGGCCGCGCCGAGTACGAGCCCGGTGGCACCGGCGGTGCCGAGCAGCCGCCGCCGCGAGACGCCCTGGCGCGTGGTGTTCTCGGAGTCGAGCGGCCCGGGACCGCCGGGCGCCCCGCGGGGCGCCTCGGGGGTACGGGCCTCCGGGATGGACTGGTCAGCCATGGTGCGGTTCAGCCGATCTGCGCGTTCTTGGAGACGGTCGCCTGGTCGATGTCGGAGGTCCGGACGGTCACGGCGACCTCCCAGTCCCCGGCGATCGGGATCTGCACCCCGCTCGCCGACCAGTGTCCGGTGGTGATGTGGTCGGGGACGACGGGGAGCGGCCCGATGTCCTTGGCCTCCTGGGTGAAGGCGACCTTCACCTCGGGGATGTCGAAGGCGTTGCCGTCCGGGCGCTCGACGTAGAGGTGCATGTCGTTGGCGCCCACCCGGGCGGGGTCGAGTTCGACCCGTACGACTCCCTTGCCGTTCTGGCCGCCGGTGTCGAAGGGCATGTCCAGGGTGACCGCACCGGAGGAGGGGCCGGTCGTGGCGGCGGAGGACGGGTTGGCGGCCTTGGCCTCCTCCTCGGTCCGGCCAGGCTCGGTCTGGGTCAGGACGGTCGTGACGGCGAGCAGGACGACGGCGATGCCCGCCTCGGCGAGCACGGAGCGGCGCAGTCCGAAGCGGTGGGGGTCGGCGTCGCGTTGCCGCTTCTGCCGGGCGGCGTCCACGGCCGCGCGCTGCCGGGCGAGCTGGGCGGCGCGCTGGGAGGTACCGGAGCCCTTCGCGGCCCCGGACGCCTGTCCGGAAGCCTTCGCTGCCCCGGCCCCCTTCGCTGCCCCGGGCACCTTCTCGGCGGACTTCGCCTCCTCGGCGGGCCTCGCCTTCTCGGTCCTACGGCCGTCGGGCGCCCCGACCTGCTCCTTCTCCCGCTGACGGGCGATGGCCGGCACCGTTTCCGCCAGCTGTGCCGTCCACCGGCGCGAGAGGTAGGCGATGCCGACCAGCACCGCCACGAGTCCGATCTTGACGAGGAGCAGCTGCCCGTACCGGGTGTCGGTGAAGGCCGTCCAGGAGCCGAGCTGGCGCCAGGACTGGTAGGTGCCGGTCACCACCAGCGCGACCACGCTGCCGAAGGCGAGGCGCGAGAACCGTCGTACGGCAGAGGCCGCGACGGGCGTGTCCGCGGGCGCCCGGTACAGGGCGACGAGCAGGGTGGTGAGCCCGCCGAGCCAGGCGGCGACGGCGAGCAGGTGAACGATGTCGACGGGCATGGCGAGACCGGCCTGGAGGCCGACTGAGGCGTGCTCGGACATCGCCCAGGTCGCCGCGAGTCCGGCCGCCACGACGGCTCCGCCGACCGCGAGCCCGAAGGTGAGGTCCCGTTTCTCCTCGTCCTCCCGCTTGTCGTAGGCGCCGAAGAGTACGGCGACGAAGAGCGCGGCCGCCGCGAGCAGCAGCAGCCGGGAGACCAGCGCGGCGCCGGTCTTGGTCTGCAGCGCCTCGCCGAGCAGGTTCAGGTCGAAGACGTCGCCGAGCTTCCCGGAACCGGTGTAGGAGCCGCGCAGCAGGAGCAGCACGAGGGTGGCGGAGGTCAGCGCGAGCCAACCGGAGACGACGAGCCGCTGCACGGCCCGGACGCCGGAGCCGCGCGGCCAGCAGGCGAGGACGAAGGCGGCGCCGCCCACCAGCACCGTGAACCCGGCGTACGACACGTACCGTCCGAGGCCGTACAGCCAGCCGACGGCCCCGCCGCCCGCCTCCGTGCCGTAGACGGAGACGGAGGTCTCGGACGGGGCGCCGATGGAGAAGGTGTAGGCGCCGGCGACCGGATGGCTGTCGGCGGAGACGACCTGGTAGGTCACCGTGTACGTGCCGTCGGGCAGCCCCGCGTGCAGTTTCACGGTGTACGTCGTGCCGCTCGTGCCGGACGGCCTGCCGTCGTCGACGCGCTCGCCCTTGGGGTCGAGGACGCGCAGCGAGTCGTCGTCCATGGAGACCGACTCGGAGAAGGTGAGCGACACCTGGGCCGGAGCCTTGTCGACCACCGTCCCCTGCCGGGGGTCGCTGCCGGTCAGCGCGGCGTGCGCGGAGGCCGGCCCGGCGCCGGCGAGCAGCGCGCAGGCCGCGGCCAGGAGCAGCAGCACCACGGTCCGGACGCGCGGGGCGATGGTCTGCGTCAAGGTGGTCCCTCCCTCAGTGTCCGGAGTGTCCGGTGGTGGGCCGGTAAGTGGCCGCCTTCACGGGCAGCTTGGCCATGACGGGGCCGGAGTGGGCGAAGTGCAGTTCGACGGAGACCGTCTGTCCCTGCTTGAGCTGCTGCTTCAGCTTCTCGAACATCAGGTGGTTGCCGCCGCTCTTGAACACGAGTTGACCGTGGGCGGGGATCGGGAGGCGGTCGACCTCCTTCATCGTCCCGTCGACGGTTTCGTGCACGGTGACGTCACCGGCCTCGCTGGTGACGGAGGTCAGCTCGTCCTTGGCGTCGCCCTTGTTGGTGATGGTGAGGAAGCCCGCCGCCATCGAGTCGGAGACCGGCTGCGGTATGTAGGCGGCGCCGACGGAGAGTTCGGCACCAGCGGCCGAGGATCCGGAGCCGGCGCCGGAGTCCGAGTCGCCGCAGCCCGCGAGGACCAGGGCGCCGATCACCGTCACGGCGGCCAGGGTGGGACGGCCGCTCACGGGTTCTCCCCCATGACGAGCTTGGGGAGGTCCTTGGTGTAGTCCTCGACGGTGGCGTCCTCGCCGTAGAGGACGTAGCCCGCGTCGGACTTCGGGGAGAAGGCGACGACCTGGGTGCCGTGCGACGAGACGACCTTGCCGTTCTTGTCCTTGGTCGGCGGGTCGATGGAGATGCCCAGGGTGCGGGCGCCGGCCTGGATGGTGTCGAACTCGCCGGTCAGGCCGACGATCTGCGGGTCGATGCCCTTGAGCCACTTGCCGAGCGCGGCCGGGGTGTCGCGCTCCGGGTCGGTGGTGACGAACACGATCTGAAGCTTGTCCTGCTCGGCCTGGGACAGCTGCTTCTTGGCCACGGCGACGTTGTTCATGGTCAGGGGGCAGACGTCGGGGCAGTGGGTGTAACCGAAGTAGATCAGGGTGGGTTTGCCGGCGGTCCGCTCGCGGAGGTCGTACTCCTTGCCCTGGGTGTCGGTGAGGACCAGGTCGGGCTTCTCGAACGGCTTGTCGAGGACGGTGGCGGCCTGCTGGCCGGTGTCCTCGGAGACCACGGTGACGGGCGCGTCACTGTCGGCGCCGCTGCCGCAGGCGGACAGGGTCAGGGAGGCGGCGGCGAGCAGTGCGGCCGCGGCGAACGTCTTCTTGCGCATAGAAAAATGTCCCAGATGTGAGGTGCTCCGGTGCGCGCCGGGGTCCGTCGGACCGACGGAGGGTGCCCGGCGCGCACCGGACGAGAGGTTGCGGCGGCGTCGCTACGCCGCCGCACCGGCACGGGCGTCGCTACGCCGACGCACCGGAGTCGCGCCGGCGTCCGGCCAGCACGCCGTACGCGACGCCCGCGGCGCCGACGACGATGCCGACGATGCCGAGGACACGGGCGGTGGTGTCGCTGCCGTCACCGGAGCCGGAGTCGGAGGAGGCGGAGGTGTCCGCGGCGGTGTTCTGCGCGGCCGCCTCGGCGTCGTCCTCGGCCTTCGCGCCCGACGATCCGTGGGCGTCGTCCTCGGCGGCGGCCAGCTCCAGCACGGGCGCCGGGTTCTCGGGCTCCTCCTGGCCCTCCTGCGGCACCTCGATCCAGCGCACGACCTCCTTGTTGTCGTAGGTCTGGATCGCCTTGAACACCAGCTCGTCGGCGTCCTCGGGCAGAGCGCCGAGGGAGACCGGGAACTTCTGGAAGTAGCCGGGCTCGATCCCCTTGCCGTCGGCGGTCCAGGTCACCTTGCTGACGACCTCGGTGATCTGCTTCCCGTGCGACTCCAGCGGCTTGGCCGGCTTGGACTTGGTGACCACTGCCTTCCAGCCGGGGACCGGCTGGGGCATCACGGACGCCAGCGGCTGGTCGGTGGGGAAGTTGACCTCCAGCTTGGTGGTGGAGGCGTTGTCGCGTTCGTTGGGGACCTTGAAGCCGACGACCGCGTAGCCACCCTTGGCGGCCGTGCCCTCCGGCTGCACGCTGACGTGCGCGAAGGCGGGTGCGGACAGGGCGAGGACGGCGATGCCGGAGACGGCGCCGACGGCGGCGATACGAGAAACCTTCATGGACGGATCACTCCGCTTCGAGTGGGTCACCGGTGCTGGTGCTGGTGCCGGTGACGGGTGACGGGAGGGAGGCGCGCACGCGCGCGTGCCGCACGACGGCGCCCCCTCCGCACGGCGGCCGATGAGGCCGGAGCGGGGTGGTGGTCGCGTCGTGTCAGGCGGTGAGGGCGAACGCGTCGCTCGGCGGGCCGCGTCTGATCACCGTGTGCTGGAGTGCGGTGGTGCGGGGCCGGGGCGGCGCCAACCGAGCGGTGTGCGGCAGGCGCGGGCCCGTTCCGGGAACGCCGGCGAGCCCGGCGTGCAGGGCACGGACCAGGGAGAGTGCCGCGCGCAGGGCGCGTACGAACGCGGCCTCGGCCACCGAGTGGGCCGAGTGTGCCGACAACTCGACGAGCCGGGCCAGGGCCAGGTCGCCGCGCCGCAGCAGCCAGCCGGCGGCCAGGGCCGCGAGGACGTGAACGAGCAGCATCGGCAGGGACGGCAGCAGCGATGCCGAGGAGTCGGCGGTCGACAGGGCGTCGGCGGGGTGGTGCGCCGTGCCGGTGCGGACGTCCGGCGCGATCCGCGCGTCGGTGAGGATCTGCTGGGCCTGGGCCGGGCTGATCGCCGCCGCGGTGGTCCCGCACACCAGCCGTGCGGCCTGCTGGACCAGTGATGCGTCGGACAGCGCGCCCGACCCGCCGGTGGACGCGGCGGTCGTACCGGACGCCGTGACCGCGGTGGCACCGTGCTGGCCGAGACCGAACAGGGTGTGCAGCGCGGTCTGCCCGACGGTGAGCAGCATCGCGATGCCGGGCAGCGAGCGCTCGCGTCCGGCGAGGGGCGCGGCGACCACGACCGCCCCGAGGAATCCCGCGCCCAGCGACCACAGCGGAACACTGGCGCAGGAGGCGAGGGTGTGCCCCGCCGCGGCCAGCACGACGCAGACCGCGGCGAACACCGCGGCCCGCAGGATCCGGAGATCGTTTCCGGAGCGCGCCGTAGGCGGGTGGGGGGCAGTCATGGCGGCCTCATCATCGCACTGGCACCCCCCACGCCGTACGGCAGGTCCACAAGATGCCGTACGACCGGAAGAGCGCCGGAAGATCACTCTCTGGTGCGAGCCGCCCCACATACACCGATCGGCGGCATGGACACATCCGCCATATGGGCGGTCTCACGCGGAGACCGCGCTTACGCCCGGCCATGGGGGGCAATACGTAACGGTATGTCGAGCCGCGGCCGGGAGGCTGGAGCATGAGCATCTGGTGGTCACTCCATTTGCGGCGCGAGGCTGCGAGCGTGCCCCTGGCCCGCCGCCTGCTGATCGGCACCATGGAGACCGCGGGCGTCGACCCCGACATCTCCTTCGACCTCTCCATCGCGCTGAGCGAGGCCTGCGCAAACGCCGTGGAGCACGGTGGGGACGACGTACCCGACGGATCCTCGGAGGCGTACCGCGTCACGGCCTACCTCGACGGCGAACTGTGCCGCATCGAGGTCGCCGACACGGGCCCGGGATTCCCCGCGTCCGCTCCGGGCCGACCAGGGGGAGTGGCCCGCCCGGTGTCCGACGACGCCGAGGACGGCCGCGGCCTGTGCCTCATCCGGGAACTCGCCGACCACGTCCACATCGGCAGCACGCCGGGCCGGTCCGGTGCCGTGGTGAGCTTCGACAAGATCCTCAAGTGGCGTGAGGGCACTCCGCTGCTGGCGGTCTGACGGCACCTCGGTGGGCTCCGTCGCCCTCGGCTCGGGCGTCCCCGCAGGCTCCCGCTCCCGCTCACCTTTGGGCCCACGACCGCCCGTCGGCCCGCCTCACGGCGCCGCGTCCAGCACCCTCCCCAGCACCTCCAGCGCCTCGGGATACACCCGCTCCCGGGGCGTCCCGTACCCCACGACCAGCCCCTGCGGCCCATCGGAGCCGCTCGGGGACGAGGAGGACGGGGACGGGGACTGCCAGTGGTCACCGAGTCGGCCGACCGCGAGGTCCTCCTTCTCCGCCCGCGCCAGGACCTCGGCCTCGTCGTCGACCTCCACCAGCGCGTGCAGCCCGGCCGCGATCCCGCGCACCCGCCGCCGCCTGCCGAGCCGGTCCACGAGTTGGTCGCGCCGGCGCCGGTACCGCAGCCGGGACGCGCGTACGTGCCGGTCGTAGGCGTGCGTGTCGATCAGTTCGGCGAGCGCGAGCTGGCCGAGGGACTCGGTGTGGTGGTCGCTGTGCAGCTTGGCGTCGGCGACCGCGTCGACCAGGTGGGGTGGCAGCACCATCCAGCCCAGCCGCAGCGCGGGTCCGAGCGTCTTGGACACGGTGCCCAGGTAGGCGACGTGGCCCGGCGCCATGCCCTGGAGCGCGCCGACGGGCTGCCGGTCGTAGCGGAACTCCCCGTCGTAGTCGTCCTCGACGATCAGGCCGCCACGCGCGCGTGCCCAGTCGGTGAGCGCCCGCCGCCGCTCAGGACGCAGCGTCACGCCCGTCGGGTACTGGTGCGCGGGTGTGACGACCACGGCCGCGGCGTCCCCGAGGTCGTCGGGGCGGGCCCCCCGCTCGTCGACCCGCACCGGCAGCACGCGCCCGCCGGCCCGCCGTACGACCTCACGGTGGAAGGGCAGCCCGGGGTCCTCCATGGTCACCTCGGCGCCGTCCAGCACGCGGGAGAGGAGCGCGAGGCCCTGCACATAGCCCGAGGTGATCACGATGCGTTCCGGCGGCGCGATCACCCCGCGTGCCCGGCCCAGGTAGCCCGACAGCGCCGTTCGCAGCTCGATGCGCCCGCGTGGGTCCCCGTAGTCGTACGCCGGCAGCGGCGCCGTGGCGACCGCGCGGCGCAGGGCCCGCAGCCAGGCCGCCGCGGGGAACGCGCCGACGTCCGGGCTGCCGGGGCGCAGGTCGAAACGTGGCGCACGCGCGCGTGCCGTTCCCCCGGGCGGCTCCGTGTCGACGGAGGGCAGTTGCGCCACGCGGGTGCCGGATCCCTGTCGCGCCGTCAGGTAGCCCTCGGCGACCAGCTGGTCGTACGCCGCCTTCGCCGTGCCCCGCGAGATGCCGAGCTGGCCGGCCAGCCGCCGGGTCGCCGGCAGCTGCGACCCCGGGGCCAGCCTGCCGTCCCGTACGGCGTCCCGCAGCGCCCGTTCGAGCCCGGACCGACGCCCCTGCCCGGCGTCCGGCTCCAGATGCAGGTCCACACCGATGCCGGACCAGAAGTCGTCCACGTCCACGAAAATGCCTCCCCCTGGGCGCCTGGGCGCGTCAAAAACCCAGGGAGCCTTCCCGCGGGCCCGTGCCGCGAACCCCTGGGCACGCCGATGGCCGGGTACCCCGTGCGGTACCCGGCCATCGAACCGTGGTTCAGCCCTTCAGCGCCGCCATCCACTCCTCGACCTCGTCCGACCGGCGGGGCAGCCCGGCGGACAGGTTCCGGTTGCCGTCCGCGGTGACGAGGATGTCGTCCTCGATGCGGACGCCGATGCCCCGGTACTCCTCGGGCACGGTCAGGTCGTCGGCCTGGAAGTACAGGCCCGGCTCGACGGTGAGCACCATGCCGGGCTCCAGCGTGCCGTCGACGTAGGACTCGACGCGCGCGGCGGCGCAGTCGTGGACGTCCATGCCGAGCATGTGGCCGGTGCCGTGCAGCGTCCAGCGGCGCTGCAGACCCAGCTCCAGCACCCGCTCGACGGGGCCCTCGACCAGGCCCCACTCGACGAGCCGCTCGGCCAGCACGCGCTGGGACGCGTCGTGGAAGTCGCGGTACTTGGCGCCCGGCTTCACCGCCGCGATACCGGCCTCCTGGGCGTCGTACACGGCGTCGTAGATCTTCTTCTGCAGCTCGCTGTAGCGGCCGTTGATCGGCAGCGTGCGCGTGACGTCCGCGGTGTAGTACGTGTGCGTCTCCACGCCCGCGTCGAGCAGCAGCAGGTCGCCGGCGCGGACCGGGCCGTCGTTGCGCACCCAGTGCAGGGTGCAGGCGTGCGGTCCCGCGGCGCAGATCGAGCCGTAGCCGACGTCGTTGCCCTCCACGCGCGCGCGGAGGAAGAACGTGCCCTCGATGTAGCGCTCGCTGGTCGCCTCGGCCTTGTCGAGGACCTTCACGACGTCCTCGAAGCCGCGCACGGTCGAGTCGACGGCCTTCTGCAGCTCGCCGATCTCGAACTCGTCCTTGACCAGGCGGGCCTCGGAGAGGAAGACGCGCAGTTCCTCGTCGCGCTCGGCGGTGACCTTGTCGGTCAGGGCCGCCTCGATGCCGGCGTCGAAGCCGCGCACGACGCGCACCGGGCCGGTGGCCTCGCGCAGGCTGTCGGCCAGCTCGCGCACGTCGGAGGCGGGGATGCCGTAGTGCTTCTCCGCCTCGGTGAGGGAGTGGCGGCGGCCGACCCACAGCTCGCCCTGGCCGTCGAGCCAGAACTCGCCGTTCTCGCGGTCGGAGCGCGGCAGGAGGTAGATCGTCGCGGTGTGGCCGTCGCCCTTGGGCTCCATGACCAGGACGCCGTCCTCGGTCTGGTTGCCGGTCAGGTACGCGTACTCGACCGAGGCGCGGAAGGAGTACTCCGTGTCGTTCGAGCGGGTCTTCAGGTTGCCCGCGGGGATCACCAGGCGTTCGCCCGGGAAGCGTGCGGACAGCGCGGCGCGGCGGGCGGCGGTCTCGGCGGCCTGGGCGATGGGCTCCAGGTCGCGCAGCTCGGTGTCGGCCCAGCCGGACTTCATGTTCTCGGCCAGCTCGTCGGACACGCCCGGGTACAGGCCGTTCTTGCGCTGCTTGATCGGCTCTTCGGACTCTTCCGGGGTCTCCGGGGTGAGCTCCTCCGCCACGGTCATCCTCCTTGATACGGCACTGGACCACCCCCCATCGTACGGTCGTACGGAAGGGGGCCCAGGGCCGAAGGGCCTGTTACACGGAGGCGCTACCGTCCGTTATGGGTGGCGTGCATGGCGTCAGTGTCCGTTATTCGGATCGGGCCCTTTTCTGACCGGGCCCGTCATTCGAACCGGACGGCCAGCAGAACCACGTCCTCCTCGGAGTCGGCCTCGGCCTTCCCGTCGGGCAGCACCGTGCGCAGGACGTGCTGGGCGACGGCGTCCGGGTCGTGGCGCTTGGCCCGGGGAACGCCGGCCGCCGCCGCGTGCAGCCGGGCGAAGGCTCGGTCGGCCGGGTCGCCGGTGCGGTGCAGCAGTCCGTCGGTGTACAGCAGAACCGTCTCTCCGGGTTCGGCCTGGAACTCCGCACTCGGCGCCTCCCAGCAGGCGAGCATGCCGAGCGGCGCGGAGACGGAGGTCTCGACGAACTCCGTGCGCCGCTCCCCGATCAGCAGCGGCGGGCTGTGCCCGGCGCCCGCCAGCGTGATCCTGCGCAGCGCGGGCTCGCAGTAGCCGAACAGAGCGGTGGCGGAGCGGGCGGGCTCGGTGAGGCGCAGCAGCAGCTCCAGGTCGGACAGGACGGCGACGGGGTCCTCGCCCTCCATCACGGCGTACGCCCGCAGGGAGGCGCGCAGCCGGCCCATCGCGGCGACCGCGCTGGGTCCGGACCCGGTGACGGACCCGACGGCGAGACCGAGCGCGGCGTCCGGCAGCGGCAGGGCGTCGTACCAGTCGCCGCCCCCACGCGGGCCGGTGCGGTGCCGGGCGGCGAGCTGCACGCCGGGCACCCGCGGCAGGCGGGAGGGCAGCAGTTCCTCGGCCATCGTCGCCATGCACGCGCGCGTGCGCTCGACTTCCAGCAGGCGGGCCAGGTGCTGGGCGGCGTACCGGGCGTAGAGGCCGGCGAGATGGCGTTGCCGGTCACCGGGTTCGGCCGGCTCGTCGTACAGCCATACGGCGGCGCCCAGGCGGCCGGTGGTCATCGCGGCCGCGGTGGGCCCTGGGGTCCCTGGGGTCCCTGTGGTCCCGGTGTCCACGGCGGACAGGGGGAGCGCGTAGCTGGCGGCGTAGCCGAGGCGGGCGGCGACCTCGCGGTGGCGGGGGTCGAGGTTCTTCTCGGCGAACAGGTCGGGCTCGGCGACCCCGTCCGCACCGACCGGCAGCCCGTCCAGAATCCGCCCGTAGGAAAGGGCACTTCGGGGGACGGTCTCGATGTGGCCGAGGTCGGCGCGGGCCAGCCCGAGGCCGATGGTGGTGTCCGGGCCGAGTCCGTCGGCCGGTTCGAGGACGACGAGACCACGCCGGGCGCCCACCAGGGCGGCTCCGGCACGCAGGACTTCCTGGAGGCCTTCGGTGAGGGAGTCGGTACGGATCAGGCGCTCGGTCAGCTCGTGCAGGGTCGTCAGGTCCGACACCCAGCCGGCCAGCCGGTCCTGGAGCAGGGCGCCGGGGGCGCAGGGGGCTCCCGGCGCGGCGGTGACTTCTGCGGCGTCCGTGGTGTCTGACGCGGTGGCCGGGGAGACACCCGGGGCGGCGGGCGCGACAGTGTGTGCGGGGGACGGAACCGTTGAATCGATTCCAGCCACTTTCGCAGGGTGCGGGGCGTTCATGGCGTCCGGCCTTCCGACCGGCGCTTACTGCTCCAAAGCATCGCAAACCCCCATGTCATTCTGCGCCGCTAGCAGTGTCTCCACATGTACACGCACTCGTAAGGAGATGTCCAGCATTGTCCTGCCGGGATTCCTGGTGTCCGTGAGGTGTGAGTGGCCTCCTTCCTGACCTCTTGCGGAAATGCAAAATTGGCTTGAAACTGCTCCAGGGGACGCCTTGTTGCGGTCGACTGGGGGTGCTTTACGGAGCGTCACAGCGGTCGCGATGGGTACGTACTCGGAGAAGGCCAGGGGTGGTTGGGGGCCACCTGGAACCTGGCGGCGGACCCGGGCGTCCTATCCACCGACGACCGTGCCCCATCCTCCCGTGGCGGAGGCGGAGAGAAATACGCGGGACGGTAAACGCCAGACTTCGCCACCCCCGCGCCAGCCCCATGCTTTTGACAGACGCAGTGTGGACGGAACCGCCGCGGACGCAGTCAGTGCTCGACCCACAGGGGTTTCCCTTGCCCTTGGCAGTGATGCCCTTCCCGGCAGGGGTGTGATGCACCACCAGCTACGCACAGCGAAGAGATCGCCACATGGTGTGATGTGACCACGGTGTTGCCAGGCGTGCAACGGAAAGGAACGAGCGCTCATGCGCGAGATCCTCGGAAGGCGACGCAGGCTCTTGTCCCAGCACGACGACGGACGGCCTGAGCTGATCGGCGCGGCCCTGACCTACGCGACGCAATGGCAGTGGCCCGTACTCCCGGGCGTGGCGGCGGACCCGCGGTCGCGGTCGCGCTGCGGCTGCCCCGACCCGGAGTGCGCGGTGCCCGGCGCGCACCCCTTCGACCCCGGCCTCCTCGCCGCCACCACCGATGGGCGCATGGTGCGCTGGTGGTGGACCAACCGCCCCACCGCGCCGATCGTCCTGGCCACCGGGGGAATCGCCCCGTGCGCCGTCTCCCTGCCCGCCCTGCCGGCCGCCCACGCCCTTGCCGCGCTCGACCGCGCGGGCCTGCGGCTCGGCCCGGTCGTCGCCTCGCCCACCCGCTGGTCGCTGCTGGTCAAGCCGTACTCGATGGAGCAGCTGGGCGAGCTGCTCTACGCCAAGGACTTCGTGCCCGGCTCACTGCGCTTCCACGGCGAGGGCGGCTATCTCGCGCTGCCCCCGTCGGAGACCGGTGGAGGCACCGTCCGCTGGGAGCGGGCGCCGCTGCCCGGCTCCGCCTCACCCTGGGTGCCCGACGTGGAGGCCGTGGTGGACGCCGTGGTCGACGCCCTCACTCGTACGGGTGTGAGCGCGCCCGAGTTGTAGGGGTGTCCGGCGTGCGCGGAAGTCCGCGCGCGCCTGTGGTCGTTATCGTCCGCCCCATGCCGCTTCATGCTGGGGAGCACCGCGCCGCCGGGTCGCACCGCGCCGCCGGGTCGCACCGCGCCGCCAGGGAGCACCGCGCCGCCGGGCCGGACCGTGCGGGGTCGCGCCGCGAGGGGCCGGGCCGACGACGGGTCCGTCTGTACGGGCTCGCCGGCTTCGTGGTGTGCGCGGTCGTGCTGCCGTTCGCCGTGGCGTCCGCGGGGCCCCCGGGTGACGGGGAGGAGGAGAACCCTCCGGCCGTCCGTCTCCTCTCGCAGGGCGGGGACGGCAAGGCGCCCGAAGGAGCCGACCCTGCCCCGGCCGAGGCCGCCCGTTCCCCGCTGCCCCCCGGTCCGGCCACCGCCGTGCGCTGTGGCCCCGAACTCACCTCGCCCGAGGGTGTCGAGGCGCAGACCTGCGTCGTGACGCAGGGGACGGAGACCTGGGCACGCACCTACTACCGGAACGCGACCGGTGGCCCGCTCGAATCGGTGCTGAGCCTCATGGGGCCCGACGGACGCAGCGTGCGGACGCGCTGCGCGGTGGGTGCCGAGGACGCTCCGGGCACCTGCGAGACGCCCAGGGAACGCACCCGGGGCGGGCCGACGGCCTACACCGCGATCGCGGAGTTCGCGGCACGGGCCGGGTACGGCCCGCTGCTGCTGCGTACCGGCAGCAACCGTAGCGACGGGAACGACGGAAGCGGCGGGATCAGTGGCGGCAACGGAGGCGCCGGGAGCGGTGGAGCCGCTGGGCACCGCGGCGACGGGACGAGCAACTCACCTGCGGGAACGGGGAGTTGACGGGCGACTGCGGTGCGTGTGCGACCGGGCGCATGGAAAGACCCGGTTGCTGGCGACGGGGGATGCACCAGCAACCGGGCTACTCGAACGGTAACAAGAGATCGGCGGTTAGCAAATTCGATCTCTTGTTTTCCGGTCACTGATTGGCCTGTCTCCGACGGGAGTCGTGACCGGAGTCACGCCTCCCCGGACCGGAGCCCCGGCTGACCGGTCGGTCAGCCGGGCCGGCCCCCGCGGCTGTGCGTCAGCTGAGCGTCACCTGTCGGTTGGTCAGGCCGCCGCGTGCCCGGCGCTCGTCGGGGGTGAGCGGGGCGTTGGTGGTCAGGGCCTCGGCGAGGCGCTCGGCGAACTCGGCCGCCGGCTTCTCCATGTCCTGCGCGGTGGTCTCGCTCGGCAGGTCCCACACCGGGACGGTGAGCCCGTGAGCACGGAAGGAGCCGACCAGGCGGGTGCCCTCGCCGAGAGACGACCGGCCTGCGGCGTGCAGCCGGGCAAGAGCGTCCAGAAGCCGCTCCTCCTCGTGCGGCATGACCCAGCGCAGGTGGTTCTTCTCCGGCGTCTCGCACCAGTAGGCGGCGTCCACGCCCTGGAGCCGGACGGTCGGGATGGCGGCGGCGTTGGCCCGCTCCAGGGAGGCGGTCACCTCCGGCGTGGCGTTCTCCGGGTCCGGGACCCAGAACTCGAAGCCCTCGTGCACGGCCGGCTCGAACGCCCCCTCGGGGGCGAGCAGGTCCTGCAGCCGGGGGCCGTCGGCCGGCGCGCGGCGGCCCTGCACCGGAGTACCCGGTTCGGCGGTCAGCGCCCGCTGGAGGGTGTCGGCGAGGTCGCGGCTGATGTCGCCCGACGCCGTGTCGTTCTGCAGGCCGAGCAGGACCGAGCCGTCGTCGCGGCGCAGGGCCGGCCAGGCCATCGGCAGCACCGTGGCCAGGGTGACGGAGGGGACTCCGTCGGGCAGGCCGTCCTTCAGCGTCAGCCCGACCGTGGCCGCCGGCACCAGCTCGCGCAGGGCCACCCAGTCGCACTCGCCGGGCAGCCCCTCGAACGGGCGCTGTACGAGCTCGGTCGTGGCCTGGGCGGCGGCCCGGCCGTGGCAGGCCTTGTAGCGGCGGCCGCTGCCGCAGGGGCAGGGCTCGCGGGCGCCGACGACCGGGAAGTTCCCGTCAGCGCCGGTGGGCTGCGGGCGCTTGGCCTTCGTCTGGGGTCGCTTCTTGGCCATCGTGGGTGTCTCCCGGTTGCGGCTCATCTCGTACGGCGCGAGCCTAGCCGTTCACAACCTGGCCGACGTGACCCTGTGGACAACGGGCCTTCCGTGGACACCCCGCCCCGGGGGCTCCCTCGGCTTCCCTTCGCTGCCCTTCGGCTTCCCGCGCGCGCCCACTCGGTGGCTTCCCGCGCGCCTACTGCGGCATGTCGGCGCGTGCCTACACGCCGGGTCGGCGCGTGCCTACACGCCGGGTCGGCGCGCCAGGGCCCGCCGGGGCGGGGTGTGCGGTCAGCGCGGTCAGCCCAGGTCCTCGAAGGCCTCCGCGAAGCCCAGGCCGGGGATCTCCGACACCGCCGGTGCCGTGATCCGGGTGGCGAAGTCGTCGCGCCGGTGCCCGGCGTCCGGGTCGTGCACGTCGTCGTGGACGACGACCCACACCGTGACCTCGCCGCGCGCGTCGTCCCGTACGCCCCAGTCGTCGGCGAGCGCGGTGATGATGTTCAGCCCGCGGCCGCCGTGCGCGGTGACCGAGGGGGTCGCCGGGGCCGGGCGGGTCGGCCCGCCGCCGTCCGTGACCTCCACGACGAGCCGGCCGCCCGCGTCCACCTGCCACGCGGCGCGCACGTCGCCGTCACCGGCCAGGGCGTCGCCCAGCGGACGGCCGTGTTTGCACGCGTTGCTCAAGAGTTCGGAAAGGACCAGTACGGCGTCGTCGATGACCGATTCCGCGACACCGCCGCTGCGCAGCTGCTCCCGCATCCGGTGCCTTGCTTTCCCCACGCCCGCAGGGCCATGGGGAACGGCCATGCTCGACGACGTGGGCACCTCCTGTGCCACCACCAACGCCACCCCCGAGACCTCCTTCGCCCCACGCCACGGTGTGGATGCCCCTCTGGCCTGAACCGGAAACCGGCCGGTCCCCGCCCAGTGACGCATTCGACACGGTCGAACACGTACCGAACGCGCCGGAGCACTCCCCGTAACCGCGTGGCTGGATTTCGTCGGTGTGGCCGAGACCGGAGAATGCGGGAGACGGGCCGTCGGGTCAAGACTTCCGGACGAATCACGGGACGAAGCGCGGGACGAATCACGGGACGAATCACGGGGCGAAGCGCGGGCCAATCAGTGGCCCAGGTGGTCCAGTACCGCGCGGGGCCGGTTGGTGATGATGGCGTCGACGCCCAGGTCGGCGCAGAGATCCACGTCCGCGGTCTCGTTCACGGTCCACACGTGCACCTGGTGACCTGCCCGCTTCAGGCGTTCGATGTAGGCGGGATGGTTCCGTACGATCCGGATCGAGGGGCCCGCGATCCGGACACCCACGGGCAGCCGCCCGTCCCGCAGCCGCGGTGAGACGAACTGCATCAGGTAGACGGTCGGCAGGGTCGGCGAAGCGGCCCGCACCCGGTGCAGCGAGCGGGCCGAGAAACTCATCACGCGCACCGGCGACTCGGCGGCCGAGGCCGGGGCGTCGAGTCCGAACCGCTTCAGGAGCACCAGCAGCCGCTCCTCCACCTGTCCCGCCCAGCGCGTGGGGTGCTTGGTCTCGATGGCCAGCTCCACCCGCCGCCCCGCGTCGGACACCAGCTGGAGCAGCCGCTCCAGGGTCAGGACGGAGGTCTCCTCCCGGTCCTCGGGCCGGTGCTCCCAGTCGGGCTGCTCGTCGCGCGTCCGCCAGAACTCCCGGGTCCTGCGGGCGCCGAAGTCCAGGGCGGCCAGATCGGCCAGCTCCAGCGCCGACACCGCGCCGCGGCCGTTGGACGTACGGTTGACGCGCCAGTCGTGAACGCAGACGAGATGACCGTCGGCGGTCAGGCGCACATCGCACTCGAGGGCGTCCGCCCCGTCCTCGATCGCTTTCCGGTACGCGGCCAGGGTGTGCTCGGGGGCCTCCTCGGAGGCTCCCCGGTGGGCGACGACCTGGATCCGGTGCTGTCGTGCGTGGTTCACCGCGTCATGGTGCCACCGCGGGCGGGTATACGTGCCACCGGAGTCATCGACCGCACGTCCGTTTAGTCTTGGATGACCCATATAAAGGTCGACCGTGAACCCACAGCAACCGCTTATGGTGCTCTGACGGCCCGTGGGAAAAGCTGATGGCATACGAAAACACTGCACATCAGCGTCGCGCCGGACCGTGGAGCGCCGCGTGAGCGTCGCTGAGCGCGACCAGTGTGACCAGTGCGACCGACAAACAGCCGTGGAACGAGGAGAGAAGCTGTGAGCACCGAGAACGAGGGCACCGCGGTACCCCCGGCCCCGTCCGCGCCTCCCGTGCCGGTGGAATCTCCCGCAGCCTCCGCCCAGCCGGCCGCGCCGCGCCCCGACCAGCCGCCGGCCCACGCCCCCGCGGAACCGCAACCGCACGACGGCTTCGGGCAGGCCGCCGCTCCCACCGACGCCCCGCACCAAGCCGCCCCACAGGACCCGGCCGCCTCCCACGGTTCGCCTGCCGCCCACGGCCCGGCCGCGCCCCAGGGGTACTCCGCCCCCGACGCCTCCTGGCCGCCGCCCCCGCCGCCGGGCACCCCGTCGTACGGCGGCGGAGGCGGTGACGGCTCCGGCGGCGGCTGGGGCTCCTCGTACCAGCCGCCCGCGCCGAAGTCGGGCCGCGGCCGTGGCGGCGTGGTCGCCGCGCTCCTGGTCGCCGCGCTGGTCGCGGGCGGTCTGGGCGGCGGCCTCGGCTACACCCTGGCCAAGAACAACGACGAGTCCGGCTCCACGACGGTCTCCGCCTCCGACACCGGCGGCTCCGTCAAGCGCGATGCGGGTACGGTCGCCGGCGTGGCCGCCAAGGCGCTGCCCAGCACGGTCACCATCCAGGCGGAGGGCAGTAACGGCGAGGGCGGCACCGGCACGGGGTTCGTCTTCGACAAGCAGGGCCACATCGTCACCAACAACCATGTGGTGGCGGAGGCGGTGGACGGCGGCAAGCTCAGCGCGACCTTCCCCAGCGGCAAGAAGTTCGCCGCCGAGGTGGTCGGCCACGCCCAGGGCTACGACGTGGCGGTCATCAAGCTGGAGAACGCCCCCTCGGACCTGAACCCGCTGCCCCTCGGCGACTCCGACAAGGTCGCCGTCGGCGACTCCACGATCGCCATCGGCGCCCCCTTCGGGCTGTCCGACACGGTGACCACGGGCATCATCAGCGCCAAGAACCGCCCCGTGGCCTCCAGCGACGGCAGCGGCAGCAGCAAGGCGTCCTACATGAGCGCCCTGCAGACCGACGCGTCGATCAACCCGGGCAACTCCGGCGGCCCCCTCCTCGACGCACAGGGCAACGTCATCGGCATCAACTCGGCCATCCAGTCGACGAGCAACGGCGGCTTCGGCACCGGCCAGGCCGGCTCGATCGGCCTGGGCTTCGCCATCCCGGTCAATCAGGCCGAGTTCGTCGCCAAGCAGCTGATCAAGACCGGCAAGCCGGTGTACGCGAAGATCGGCGCCTCCGTCTCCCTCGAGGAGACGACGAACGGCGCCAAGCTCACCGAGCAGGGCGTGGGCGGTTCCGAGCCGGTCGAGCCGGGCGGCCCCGCCGCCGACGCGGGCCTCAAGCCCGGCGACGTCATCACCAAGCTCGACGACCGCGTGATCGACAGCGGCCCGACCCTGATCGGCGAGATCTGGACCCACAAGCCCGGCGACAAGGTCACGGTCACCTACGAGCGTGGCGGCAAGGAGCGCACGACCGAGCTCACCCTGGGCTCCAAGATCGGCGACGACTGACCCACGCACCCGCGCGCCGACCCGCTACCCTTGTCCCGCGCCGTCGATCACGAACGGCGCGGGGTGGGTTGCCCGAGCGGCCTAAGGGAACGGTCTTGAAAACCGTCGTGGCGCGAGTCACCGTGGGTTCAAATCCCACACCCACCGCGGTGCTTGACGGCCCCTGACCAGGCGTTACGGTCGGGGGCCGTCGCCGTGCGCGTTGCGCGCTGTCGAGCTCCGGGCCCATGTGCGTGGTCCTGACGGTCGACGGCGACAGCCTGGCGTGGACGGTCTCGCGTACTCGGATTGAGCTGAGTACTTGCGCTCTGGCCGGCCGGGCGGGCGTGCCTGAACGCTTGGGGCATGGAACAACGACAACCGAAGCCCGTCTCCCAACTGGTGTGGGGCCTCGTACTGGCCGGCGTGGCGTCGGCGCTGTGGGCCGCCTGGCTGGGGTGGGACCAGGAGCGTGATGTGCACGCCGACGGTACGACGACCGGGCCGTACGAGGCGTGGCAGGTGGTCGGGCTCGTGCTGACTCTGCTGGTGCCGGTGTACTGGGGGGCGTCCCGGCGCTACGCCGCAGGCGCCGTGGCCGGCGTCACCGTCGGTCTGACCGCTTCCGCCTACTACGACTGGTCGGACGACTCCAGTGGCCTCTTCGTGGTGGGTGCGGGGATGGTCATGGTGGGGAGCCTCGCTGTGACCGCCTTGCTCGCCGCCGTGATCGCCTCCGTAAAGCGACGGGGTGGGGCTGCGAGAGGGATCTGATCGGAGATGTGGCTTCCGCCATGGTCGTAGCGGGGTTGGGCGGAATTGGGCGAGGGTGTGCGGCGGCCGCGGGGCTAGAGTGCGTAGTCCCGGGCCAGGGACGTCCAGTCGACGTCCCGCAGCGCGGCTTCCGTGTCGCAGGGGCTCGGCACGCGCGGGGTGGGCTGGAACCAGATGACGGTCAGTCCGGAGCGGTGGAGGACCGGGTCGTTGGCCGGGTCGAGGGCCGCGGAGGAGAAGCGACCCACGCAGGCCACGCGCGGCAGTAACTCGACGGGGCCGAAGGCGCCCGCGTACTGGTGCGGGTACTCGCGAGGCGGCGGCACGAGGTGCACCGGTGTGGTGGGGGACATCCGCTCGGCGGTGCGCTGGAGCGCCTTGATGCGCAGGTCGTTGACGGGGCGGCAGGGGTAGCCCTCCAGCAGGCCGCCGTACGTCGGCGTGAGCCGCAGCTCGGCGAGGTCGACGCTGCGGCCGGATGAGAGGACGACCCGGGTCAGCGACATGGTCGGCGCTTTGGAGCGGTCGTGCATGTGGGTCTTTCGGATTTCAGGGTTCGGTTCGGTTCGGGTTTCGGGTTCTGTGTTTCGTGCCGAGGAGGGCTTGTGTCTTCGGGCCGGCCGGTGGGTGTCCCGGTCGTGTGTCAGGGGTGGTGGCCCGTCATGCGGGCCGCTGACGCGATCGTCGCGCGGGCCTCGCGTTCGCCCAGGCCCGTGTTGAGGGCCGCCTCGACCAAGGGGTCCATGAGGGCGGGGCCGATGCCGTCCTCGTAGGCGCGGCAGGCGGCCCAGAACAGGCGGGTGTTGCGCTGGCCCTCGTGGGCGGCGAGGACGAACTGGACGAGCCCCTCACCGTGCGCTTCCGCCGTGGAGAGGGCCGGCTGGTGTGCGCGTGGCGGCGGGAGCAGGAGGCGCAGGAGCGCGGGCGGGCAGGGCGCGGGGGCGAGGTGGGCCGTGCCGGGCGCCGCGGCGTACGCGCCGTGCCGGGTACGCGAGCCGGGGCCGACCAGGTAGCCGCCGGCGCCGCGGATGTCGATGCCGGGGGCTAGGCGGCCGGCCGAGTTGGGGACGACGCGGTCGGGCGGGCCGCTCAGCCAGAGGTGGCGTCCTCCGCTGGGGGTCAGTACGACGACGGTGGGCGGGATCGTGAACAGGTGGCGCACGGCGAGTTCGCGCAGGGCGGCCGAGGAGTCCGTCTCCGACTTCGTGTCCAGGTCGATGCCGATCAGGTGGTGCGGCGGCAGACCGCAGGCGATGCCGTAGCCCGTCGCCCAGGGTGCGGCGGCGAACAGTTCGCGGATGCGGGCGGGGTCGGTGGAGGCGTCGTAGACCCCGTGGCCGAAGCGGCCGCACTCGCCGTGGCAGGGGGCCGGTGCCGGGTCGTCGCGGTGGGGGGAGCGCAGGGCCGGGAGCTTCGTCCGGGACAGGGGGATGACGGCCAGTCCGCGTTCGGCGGCTGACAGGGCGTGTGCGAGGGCCAGCGTCGTGGCCTGCCGGTCGGTGGTGGCCATGGGTCTATGTTCGTACGTACGTTCGAAAAAGGGAAGAGTGGGTGCGCGCGACGCGCCGGGGAGGGGTGGTGGGCGGAAAAAGTGCCGGAACGCTTCACCCCTTGCGGCGCTTGGGGTGGAGCTGCCCGCACTGCCCTGAGTTGGGACGGAAGGGAAGCAAAGGGGTTTATCGACTTGTCATCACGCTTGAGGGCGAATCAGGGCTTCAGGGGTGGTTCGCCGGGGATTCGGTGGGCAACTCTGATCACGCGACGTCGTGCACAGCGTCGAGGCGGTCGGCCAACTGCCTTGGCGAAAGCTCCACTTCGGATCCGCTTCGGACCCGCTTCGGATCCACTACAGCTCTACTGCCGCTCTACTTCACGTACTTCTCGCGCTGTCGGCCACAAGCCGGTGCGCACTTGTTCTGGAGGAACAACATGGCAAGCATCCGTACTGCCCGCGTCGTCGCCGCTGTCGCCGCCCTTCCGCTCGCCGCCGCCCTCTTCAGCGGCGTGGCGACGGCGGACAACGGAGCCATCGCGGACAACGGATCGAACGCGACCGCTTCGGAGGCCTTCGCGGGCATCCTCGGCAGCGGCGTCGGCGGGGACAACAACGGCAACTCGTCCACCACGCAGCAGCAGGCGGTCGGCTCGGGGGCCTCGAACCAGAGCAACACCGCGCAGGTCGACGGCTCCGCGTTCACGGCGATCAATCAGGGCAACGAGAACGTGGCCGTCAGCTTCTCCCCGCTGTGGTGGTGAGCTGAGGGACCGGCGCGGGCGCGCTCCCGCGCCGGCCCCTCAGTCTCTGTGCGGGTGTGCTTCATGGGGTCGCAAGGCGCCTGGGCGGCGGTACTCCGGTATCGCCGCCCAGGCATTTCCGCATGCGCACGTCGAGCGCGCGACGGGCGCATGACGCGGGCACGACGGGCGTACGACGCGCACACGACGTGCGTACGTCTTGAAGGGCTCTGCCTGCCGGGGAGCCCCCAGGGGTGAACCCGCAGTACCCCTGCTCCCCTCGTCCACCTACAGGAGGTGCAGCCGACACCACCCCTACAACCTGAGGCGGACTCCGCTTCGGGACCTGCGGCCGATCCGCCGGACACTCCCTCGCTCATAGCGTTGAGCCATGACCACACCCGTCTGCACCAGTGCTTCGAACGCCGCCACGGCCTCGGCCCCGGCCAAGGCTCCGGTCAAGGCCACAGCCATGGCCGCAGCCAAGCCGCAGACCTTCCCGTACCCGTCGTTCTCGTCGTACGTGAAGGCCCGCCAGCCGGTGCTGCTGCGTACCGCCCGGTCGCTGACCGCGAACCCGAGCGACGCGGAGGACCTGCTGCAGACCGCGCTCACCAAGACGTACGTGGCCTGGGAGCGCATCGAGGACCATCGCGCGCTGGACGGATATGTGCGCCGGGCGCTGCTGAACACCCGGACGTCGCAGTGGCGCAAGCGCAAGGTCGACGAGTTCGCCTGCGACGAGCTGCCGGAGCCGGAGCCCGTCCTCGCCGGCGACGACCCGGCGGAGCGGCAGGCCCTGCACGACGCGATGTGGCGGGCGATCATGAAGCTGCCCGCCCGGCAGCGGGCGATGGTCGTCCTCAGGTACTACGAGGACCTCAGCGAGGCCCAGACGGCCGAAGTGCTCGGAGTTTCCGTGGGCACGGTGAAGTCGGCGGTGTCGCGGGCGCTCGGCAAGCTCCGTGAGGACTCTGAGCTGGGGATTGTTCGGTAGCGAACCGCTTTGTGGACCGTCGGCGAGTGCATCTGTCGGACACCTTGCCGGGCAACGCCCACTGATCGATCACCCGGGAGCAGTGACATACCGCGCGGTATGTGCGCAGAGTCAGCGCAATCCTTACCGCCGCGTAGGCAATGCCGCCCCGGGAGTGCACCGTGCTGAGCACGGTGCAGGACGTACCGCTGCTGATATCGAGGATCCTGACCCACGGGTCGACGATCCACGGCAGCTGCCAGGTGACACGAGTACGAGGACCTGATCGCCGGGAAGCCGACCACGTACGACTGGCCGGAGCTGGACGAGCGGGCCGCCGCCGCCATGTGCTACACCTCCGGCACCACCGGCGACCCCCAAGGGCGTGGTCTACAGCCACCGCTCCATCTACACGTCAACGCCTGGGGCCTTCCGCACGCCACCTTCAGGACCGGCGTCCAAATGCTGATGCCGGACCGCTTCCTGCAGCCCGTGCCCGCTCGCCGAGATGATCGAGAGCGAGAAGCCGACGCACGCCGCCGCCGTCCCCACCATCTGGCAGGGCCTGCTCGCCGAGCTGACCGCCAAGCCCCGCGACGTCTCCTCCCTCACCCAGGTCACCATCGGCGGCTCCGCCTGTCCGCCGCCCCCGATGGACGCCTTCGACGCGCTCGGCATGCGGATCTGCCACGCCTGGGGCATGACGGAGACTTCGCCGCGTGGGCACGGTCGCCCGCCCGCCGGCCCACGCGGTCGGCACGCCGGAGGAGTTCGCCTACCGCCTCACCCAGGGCCGTTTCCCGGCCGGCGTCGAGGCCTGCCTCACCGGGCCCGGCGGCGAGTGGATCTCCTCAGTCGAGCTGGAGAACGCCCTGATGTCCCCCCTCGGACGTCGCCGAGGCCGCCGTGGTCGCCGTCCCCGACGACAAGTGGGGCGAGCGCCCGCCGGCCACCGTCGTCCTCAAGGAGGGCGCGAGCGTCGGCTTCGAGGACCTGCGCGCCTTCCTCGCCGAGGGCGGCAAGTTCGCCAAGAAGGTGCTGCGCAGGCAGGACACCGACGGGGGACTGGACGTCACCCGGCTCTGACGGATGTTCCGGCACCCTCACCTTCCGACGCGCTCACGCCGGGCGGCACCCGCCCCCGCGCTCACGCCGGGCGGCACCCGCCCCCGCGCTCACGCCGGGCGGCACCCGCCCCCGCGCTCACGCCGGGCGGCACCCGCCCCCGCGCTCACGC